>JAJXYT010000163.1 GCA_021780375.1 bacterium
CGGTGACGGCAAGGTCACGGCGGAAATCGCGCGGGCGGTTTCACGCGGCGGCGTCAGCGGCGTGGACGCCTCGGCGGAGATGATTGCGTTTGCGCAAAAAGCGTTTCCGGCGCAGAAACATCCGAATCTCGAATTTCACGTCATGGACGCGCGCAAGCTGAAATCCACGCGCCGGTTCGACATCGTTTTTTCAAATGCCGCCTTGCATTGGGTGGACGATCACGAGGCGATTTTGCGCGGCATCGCGTCCGTGCTCAAGCCGGGTGGACGGCTCGTCATTTCGTGCGGCGGCAAAGGCAATGCCCATGACGCTTTTGTCGCGCTGCGACCGGAAATGCGGATGAAACGCTGGCGCCAGTTCTTCCGCCGGATGCCGAAACCGTACTTTTTTTACAGTCCGGCCGATTACGAAAAATGGCTGCCTCGTTCCGGCTTTAAGGCATTGAATGTCCGGCTCAGGCCGAAGGACGCGACGTATGCCGGGGCCGAAGGGTTCACCGCGTGGCTGCGCACGACCTGGCTGCCTTATGTCCAGCGCGTGCCGGAAAATGTGCGCGAGGAATTCATCGCCGCCGTCGCGAATCGCTACGTCACCCGACATCCGCCGGACGCGGAAGGCAGGACTCATGTCCGCATGGTGCGCCTGGAAATTGAGGCGGTGCGGCATTGAACCCTCCCAGGCACCCGCAGAAGCGTATGAAAATTCCCTATTTTGAAGTTGCTGCCTTCACTGAGAAACCTTTCGGTGGCAATCCGGCCGGTGTCTGCGCTTTGCCTCATTGGTGGAGCGACATCACGCTCCAGAAGATCGCCGCAGAAAACAACCTCGCCGAGACCGCCTTTTTTGTTGCCGCCGGTTCCGGCTACGAATTGCGCTGGTTTACTCCGGAAATGGAAATCGAGCTGTGCGGGCATGCCACCCTGGCTTCGGCCTTCATCCTGTTTTCCGAACTGGGCTTGCGCGGCAACCTGGTCCGGTTCCATTCGCGTGCCAGCGGAATCCTGACCGTCAACCGGGAGGATGAAATCCTGACGCTCGATTTCCCGAGCCGGCCAGCTGCGTCCTGCCCGGCCCCGGACACGCTGGTTCGCGGACTTGGCCGGCAGCCGGTCGCGGTGCTGCGGGCGCGCGATTATCTCGCCGTCTTCGCCTCGGAATCGGAGGTGCGCTCGTTGCAGCCTGACTTTTCCTTGTTGAAAACCCTGGATGCGTTTGGCGTCATCGCCACGGCTCCCGGCAGCGACTGCGACTTTGTCTCGCGGTTTTTCGTGCCCAAGGCCGGAGTGGCCGAAGACCCGGTGACGGGTTCATCACACTGCACACTCGTGCCCTACTGGTCGCAGCGGCTGAACCAGACGACCTTGTTTGCCCGGCAGGTGTCCCGGCGCGGTGGCGAACTGTTCTGCCGGCAAGCGGGCGAGCGGGTTTTGATCGGCGGCAAAGCCGTGCTTTACCTGCGAGGCGAAATCGAATTAAAAGAAAACACGCAGCAGATGAAAACATGAAATCAACGTTTAAAGAAATTAAGGGTTCGATTGTCGCGCCCCAGGGCTTTTTGGCGAGCGGAGTATTCTGCGACATCAAAAAGCTTGGCACGGGCAAAGGTTCGAACAAGGGGCAAAAGCGCGACCTGGCGCTCATCGTGTCTGAAATTCCTGCGGCGGTCGCCGGCCTGTTCACCACCAATCAGGTCTGCGCGGCGCCGGTGAAAGTCTGTGTCGAGCGTGTGAAAAAGGGCATTGCCCAGGCCATTGTTGTGAATTCCGGCAACGCCAATGCTTGCACGGGCAAGCAAGGTCTGCAGGATGCCCGCGAAATGACGGCCTGGTTGGCGAAGCATCTGCGCATGCCGGTGGAACACGTTTTGGTCGGCTCCACCGGGCGTATCGGGATTACGATGCCAATGGCCAATGTCCGGACCGGCCTCAACGAAGCGGTGACGCTGCTCGACCATGCCCTGGAAAATGGCGCTCAGGTTGCAGAGGCCATCATGACCAGCGACACCCGGTCCAAGCAAATCGCGGTCGAATTCAAGCTCGGCGGCAAAACCATCCGCCTCGGCGGCATTTGCAAGGGCGCGGGCATGATTCAGCCCGGGATGAGCGCCACCGGCAAACGCCCGGCCGTGACGCCGCTGCACGCGACGATGCTTTGCTTCATCACGACCGACGCAGCCATGGAGGCGAAAGTTTTGCGGACGGCCCTGCCGGAAGCCGTGGCGCAAAGTTTTAATCGCATTACGGTGGACGGCGACATGAGCACGAACGACACGGTGTTGGTGCTGGCAAATGGGCTGGCGGGAAACCGGAAATTCGGAGTTCGGAGTTCAGAGTTCGGCCTGTTTCAGGCGGCGCTTAATCACGTTTGCCTGGAGCTGGCCAAAATGATTGTGCGCGACGGCGAAGGCGTTCATCGCGTGGTGACCGTACGCGTGAACGGCGCCAAGTCCTTTGCCGATGCCGATGCCGCCGCGCGGGCCGTGGCGAACAGTCCACTGGTGAAGACGAGCTGGCACGGCGGTGATCCGAACTGGGGCCGCATCATGGATGCGCTGGGCTATTCACCGGCCACGGTGGTCGAAGAAAAAGTGGACATCGGCTACAGCACTCCGGGCAGCCGGAAGATTTTATGGAGCCTCAAGCGCGGCCAGCCGACCAAGGCAACGTTCAAGCAACTTTGCGCTGCCGTTGCGCCTGAAGAATTTGATTTGCATGTGAATCTGAATCTTGGCCAGGCCGGCGCCGTGATTTATGCGGCGGATCTGACGGAGGCCTACGTGGATTTCAATAAAGGCGACGTGAGCGATCCCGATTCGCTGGGGGGTTGAACCTGGAGACCTCTATGGGGTGGGAACGGCTGGTTGTGCCGTGTTGACGGTCCCAGCGGCCTGGTCCAGTTCCGTCGGCGGGAAAATTTTCCATGTGGGATCGTTATTTTGCTTAAGGTGCGCCTTTTCCGCGGCAATCAGTACCGTTTGTTCTTCCGGTGTAAGCCGGGATTGACCCTGCCCCGGGGTCGAAACACCGGCACCCGGGTAGGCACCCGCGCCCGTGTTGCCAAAATTATTTTGCCCGACATTCCCGCTGTTATTTCCCAGATTACGATTCTGGCCGGGATTGTTGCCAAAGCGCGCAAAATTTCCAGCACCCGGACCCCCAAGGCCTCCGGGCCCGCCGCGGGCGGCGAATCCTGCATTCATGGCGGGGCCGCCGGGATTCATGACGACCGGCGTGGGCGTGGTGATGGGGGCCGCCTTGACCAGCGGGATTTCCTGTACCACACCGTGGTTATTGAAGGTGACCACGTTCTTTTTATCGTCAATACGCGTCACCTCAATGTCATCCTGTCCCTGGCCTTCACTGAGAATGTAGGATTTTTGTGTCGCCGGCGTGGGCGGGTGCGGCGGGACATCCACGTAAAAGAGCGCCTGGGCAGTGCCAAAAATTGTCATGATGCCATTCAGCGTGATCTTGGATGGTGGCTGGGGAGCCGTTGGCGCCACGGCTTGCGGCGGGTTCAGGCCAAAAATATTGCGTGCGGCGATCGGCGCATAGGGATTATCCGCGCCCAAGCCGGTGTTCCACACCAGCCCGCTCAGCAGGCAAATCGCAATTTTCGCAAAATGCTTCATGCTCCAAACGTTACTGTCCTCCAATTAACACCAATTTCAAGGGAAAGTTGCCACAGACGTTGAAAGATGCAACCCGTGCCCGGCTCAATAGGCCGCCTGGGCGCCCTTGATTTGACGTTTCTTCATCCACGGCATCAGGCCGCGCAACCGTTCACCAACCTGTTCGATGGAGTGCTGCTCGCCTTTCTTGAGCAGCGCATTGTATTTTTTATAGCCGCCCTTGTACTCGGCAATCCACCCTTTGGCAAACTTGCCGGACTGGATGTCCTTCAGCGCGGCCTTCATTCGCTTCTTCACGCTGGCATCAATGATTTTCGGGCCGACGCTCACGTCGCCCCATTTGGCGGTTTCGGAAATTGAAAAGCGCATGCCGCTGATGCCCGCTTCGTTCATCAAATCCGCAATGAGCTTCAACTCGTGCAGGCATTCGAAATAGGCCATCTCCGGCTGGTAACCGGCTTCCACGAGTGTCTCATAACCGGCCTGCACCAGGGCACTCAACCCGCCGCACAACACCGTCTGTTCGCCAAACAAATCCGTCTCGGTCTCTTCCTTGAACGACGTTTGCAGCACGCCGGCGCGCGTCGCGCCGATGCCCTTGGCCCAGGCGAGCGCAATCGCCTTGGCGTCCTTGCCGGGATTTTGATAGACGGCAATCAGGCTCGGCACGCCCTTGCCCTCGGTGTATTGGCGGCGGACGATGTGGCCGGGACCTTTCGGCGCGACCATGATGACATTCACGTTCTTCGGCGGAATGATGGTCTTGAAATGAATCGAAAAACCGTGCGAGAACAACAGCGTCTTGCCCGCGCCCAGATTCGGCGCGATGTCCTTTTCGTAGGCCGCCGGCTGCTTGGTGTCCGGCAGCGCGACCATGATGACGTCGGCGCGGCGGACCGCTTCAGCGGTGCGGACCACTTCAAATCCTTTTTCCTGCGCGACGGGAATGGACTTGCTGCCCTCATAAAGGCCGATGATGACGCGGCAACCGCTGTCCTTGAGGTTGAGCGCATGGGCGTGACCTTGCGAGCCGAAGCCGAGCACGGCGAGCGTTTTGTTTTGCAACACGCCAAGGTCGGCGTCGTTGTCCGTATAAACTTTTGCAGCTTTTGCCATAAATCAGTTGAGCGTCTTTAGTTGAGAGTTGAGTGAATTAAAATCCGGTCACCGGCCACCCGTCACGCGTCACTTTCTGGGCAACGCCACCTTGCCGGTGCGGGTGATTTCCGTCACGCCGAACGAACCCATCAGGCCGATGAACTTTTCCACCTTGCTCTCGGCCCCGGTGATTTCGATGGTGAGCGACTTGGGCTGCACGTCCACGATTTTGGCGCGGAAAATGTCCGTGATCTGCATCGCCTCGGCGCGCGACTTGGAGTCCACCGCCACCTTCACCAGCACCAGTTCACGGTCCACATATTCGCCCTCGTGGAAATCCTGTACCTTGATGACGTTCGGCAGTTTGTTGAGCTGCTTGACGATCTGCTCCAGCGTGGCCTCGTCACCGTGGGTGACGATGGTCATGCGCGAGAGTTTGGGGTCGTGCGTCGGGCCGACGTTGAGCGTGTCAATGTTGTAGCCGCGTCCGCTGAACAACCCGGCCACCCGGGTGAGCACGCCGAATTTGTTCTCCACCAGAATTGAAATGGTATGTCGCATAGAACCGTTTGGAAACGGGTTGACAGGCTAACAACCGCGACGATGGCGGTCAATTTGCAATTTCAGGCGCTCTGGCGCTGGGGTGTGTGACAGATTTCTGGCCAGGGCGAGTATATCGAGGCGTTAGTTTTGGCTGCGACGCTCCCAGCAGTCATCAAACTGCCCGCCCATCAAAGCGCATCGGGGGTTGAGGACATTGAGCAGTCC
>JAJXYT010000127.1 GCA_021780375.1 bacterium
GACAATGCCAGTCACGAGCCGTTTCAAGCGAGCGAACGCCATGCCTTCGAGGGGGAATGCGTCGCTTTCGTCAAGGCAAGCGCGGCTTCGGGCCGCATCGTGGTCACCGCCTCTTCACCCGGACTGGAGCATGGCGAAGTCGTCATCGAAGCCGGCCAATCCACCGATTGAAACATCACCCATTGTGGCGATAGACGCTCAAAGGGGATGAACTTAGAATTCACGAAATGAACCCATCACGTTTTTTTGTCTTCGCGCTGGCCTTGAGCCTGGCGCAATTTTCCCTGGCTCCGGTGGTTGAAGCCAAAGGTGAGTTTAATGTCCGGGCTTACGGCGCCACCGGCGACGGCACGACCAAAGACACCGCCGCATTTCAAAAGGCGCTCGACGCCTGCGCGGCTGGCGGCGGCGGCAAGGTGATGGTCCCCGCCGGAGATTACCAGATTGGCAGCATTGTTCTCGGCGAGAACACCACGTTGCAACTGGCAAGCCGTGCTTATCTGGTCGGCAGCCCGGACATCGCTGATTATCCCATGACCCAGGTGCGGTTCGAAGGTGAATTTGGGCCGGGCCATCGCGCCCTGATTTCCGCCGAGCGGAAGGACGACGTCGCCATCGTTGGTCGCGGTTTTATCATCGGACCGCCACTGACCTTAAGCCTCCTGCGCAACCCGCGCGGACCGGTCTTGATCGAATTTACCGGGTGCACGAATGTCACTCTGGATGGTTTCACAACGCAATACCAGCGGCTTTGGTCCATCCACCCGCTGTTCTGCCAGAAGGTGGTGGCCAAAAATCTGACGATCCGGTCAGTCGCTGTCAACGGTGACGGGATTGACGTAGATTCCTGCCGGGACGTGCTCATTGAGCACTGTGACATCAACACGGGCGACGACGCCATCGCACTAAAATCGGGACGGGGTCTGGCGGCGGTCCGGCTGAACCGGCCGACCGAGGACGTCACCATCAAGGATTGCACGCTGGCCAGCAGCACGTTTGCCGGGTTGGCGGTGGGCACGGAATTATCCGGCGGCATTCGCAATGTCGAAGTGGAAGACTGCCTCCTGTCCGGGCGCCAAAACGGGATTTTCCTCAAGAGCCGTGATGGCCGCGGCGGGTATATTGAGAATTTCACCGGAAAAAATCTCACCGTTCGCAATTCACCGACTTTTCTGGACATCAGCCTGCTCAAGCTGGGCATTCAGGCGAGCGACCCCGTCACAGCCGATCCCGAAAAATGGACGCAGCTCAGCCACATTCGCTTCGACCACATCCGGGTGGACAACGTGGCTCATCTGGTGTTGGCGCATGACATCCCGTCGCAGCGACCGGTGAACGATTTTTCCCTGACCGATGTCCAGGGAACCTGCGCTCAGGCCTTGAACCTGGCAAATATGACCAACGTGGTGCTCGCGGACATCCGCGTGACCGGTTATCACGGGCCGTTTCTGACCAAGGTCAACGTTCAAGGCCGGGGACTGGCCCATCCGAACTGAACCGGCCATCCCCTGGCCGCGGTGGTTGGCGAAGGAATTGCCCGGTTCCGGTGACGGCGGCACGGAAACACATCATGAACCGCAAATTTTGTTTCGCTCTGGCGCTGGGGATTGTGTTTGGCCTGGCCCCCGGAACGATGCCGGCCGCCGACAGGATTTCCCTTGCCGGCGAATGGCGTTTTGCGCTGGATGGCAATGACCTCGGCGTCAAGGAACAATGGTTCGACCAAGACCTGCCGAAGCGGATCCGGTTGCCCGGCATTTTGCAGGCGCAAGGCTACGGCGACAAAATCAGCATTCACACGCCCTGGGTGCTGACGCTGTACGACCGCTTCTGGTATTTGCGCGCTGATTACGCCGCGTACACGAACGCCGGCCACGTGAAGGTTCCATTTCTCTGTCAGCCGCCGCGGCATTACCTCGGCCCGGCGTGGTATCAGCGTGACATCGAGATTCCACAGGGTTGGAACGGCAAACGCGTCGTCCTGTTTCTCGAACGGCCACACTGGAAATCCACCGTCTGGCTGGATGACCGGAAAATCGGGTCGGATACCAGCCTGTGCACGCCGCACGAATACGATCTCGGCGTTGTGCCGCCCGGGCCGCATCGTCTGACCATTCGCGTGGACAACCGGATGATTCTGCCCTACCGCCCGGACGCCCACAGCGTCTCCGATTCGCTCGCCGCCGCCTGGAACGGCATCGTCGGCAAAATCGAGCTGCGCGCGACGCCGTTGGTGTGGATTGAGAACTTGCAGATATTTCCCCATCTGGCCACACGGTCCATTACGGTCAGGGGGGTCCTGGAAAATGACACCGGAACGGTGGTCACAAATGTATTGGACTTGAATTTCATTCCCCGGATGGCCGACGGCGGAGGTCAGCCTCGCTGGTTGCAAGTCGTTTGCGCGTCACGCCGGACGGCGTTTGAAGCAAAAGTGCCCAGCGGGTATCCGGTAAAACCCTGGGACGAGTTCAAGCCAGAGTTATTTGAACTGACGGTTACAAAAAGGTCGCCGGATGTTCGGGACAAAACCCAATGGGAACAAAAGAGAATTCGGTTTGGCTTCCGCGATTTTCACACCGACGGCAACCAATTCATTCTGAACGGTCATCCGATTTATCTGCGCGGAACGCACGACGGCGGTGATTTTCCGTTGACCGGTTATCCGCCGACGGACATCGAATCGTGGAAGAAAATTTTCCAGACCTGCAAGGAGTACGGGTTGAATCACATGCGCTTCCATTCGTGGTGCCCGCCGGAAGCTGCGTTTGACGCCGCCGACGAACTGGGTTTTTACCTGCAAGTCGAGCCGGGCATGTGGAACGAATTCCGTCCCGGCGGTGAAATGGAGAAGGTGCTTTACTCGGAAACCGACCGTATTCTCAAAGCGTACGGCAATCACCCGTCGCTGATGCTGATTTCGGCGAGCAACGAGGCGCATGGCAATTGGAAACCGGTCCTGGCCCGGTGGGCGGGGCATTTCCGCACCGCAGACCCGCGCCACCTTTACACGCCCGACACCGGCTGGTCGCTGATTGATTCGCCCGGCCCGGTCACGGGCGCGGATTATCTGGATGTGGCCCGCATTGGCCGCAATTCCGTGCGCGGAGATTCGGGCTGGTTCGGACGCGATTTCAGCAATGCGGTTGCCGGCGTGAACGTGCCGGTGGTGGCGCACGAAGTCGGCCAGTGGTGCGCGTACCCGAACTACGACCTCATCAAGAAATTCACCGGCTACCTGCGGCCGGGCAATTACGAAATCTTCCGCGATTCACTCGCCGCGCACGGCATGTTGGACATGGACCGGGATTTCGCGTGGGCGTCGGGACGATTCCAGCTTGAATGTTACAAGGAGGAAATCGAGGCCAACCTGCGCACGCCCGGCCTGGACGGCTTTCAACTGCTGGACCTGCACGATTACGTCGGACAGGGCACCGCACTGGTCGGCGTGCTCGACACGTTCTGGGAACCCAAAGGCTACGTGACACCGGGGGAATTCCGGGCGTTCTGCAACCCGGTGGTCCCGCTGGCGCGGCTGACCCGGCGGGTTTTTACCACCGCCGATTCTTTTGAAGTCCCGGTGGAAATCGCAAATTTTGATCAAGTGCTTGGCAATGCCCCGGTGGTTTGGGAAATCATCAATTCATCGAACCGGATTGTCGCGAACGGCTCGCTCGGGTCGCCAACCATACCTATCGGAAAAAATTTCGCACTTGGAGAAATATCAGCCGACTTGTCCCGATTAGCCGCTCCGGCTGCTTACAAGCTGGTTGTCGAAATTCAAAATCCGCCATTTGCCAACCACTGGAAATTCTGGCTCTATCCGGCACGCGTTTCTGAATCAATCCCGCCGGACGTGCTGGTGACCGGTTCGTGGGATGCGGCCGCCGCCCGGCTGTCCGCCGGTGGCAAAGTGCTTTTCCTGCCGCGTCCCGCGGATCTGAGTTGGGCGAGTCCGCCGCTGGCGGCCGTCCCCGTTTTCTGGAACCGCTTGATGGACCCGGAATGGAGCCGGATGCTGGGGTTGTGGTGCGAAACCAACCACCCTGCCCTGGCGGAATTTCCGACGGAACCCAATTGCGACTGGCAATGGACGCAAATCCTGCGCGGCGTCCGCGCCGTCAATCTCGACCACCTGCCGCGCGGGCTGCATCCGATTGTCCAGGCCATTGACGATTGGAATCGCAACTGGAAACTCGGCGTCGTGTTTGACGGTCAGGTCGGCCCCGGCGAATTGATGTTCTGCACGGTTGATCTCGAACACGATCTGGACCAGCGGCCGGTCGCGCGTCAGTTGCGCCGCTCGCTCCTCGACTACATGGCCGGCAACCATTTTCAACCGAAGACCACCATTTCCCTGAACGAATTTCGCAACCTCTATTTTGATTCGCGCATCATGCAAAGGCTGGGCGCAACCGCTCAAGCGGATGGTATTGACGCCGATGCCGCGATTGATGGCGATCCCAACACCTGCTGGTCTGTGGGGCAAGGCCGCGGACAAAAGCCGGTCCCCTTCCCGCATGGGTTGACCATCACCTTTCCGTCGCCGGTCCCGATGAACGGCCTCACCCTGATGTCGCGGCAAAATGACCGCGACCATCGGGGCGACACCTGCGCCTATCAAATCGAGGTCGCCGACGGCGACAGACCCTGGCAGAAGATTGCGGGCGGCCGGCTGGCTTCCACGTGGAATCCGCAGACGATTCACTTCGTCAAAACCGTGACCGCCACGCGGCTGAGATTCATTGCCCTGTCTGATTTCGGCGACGACCATTCCACCGCGCTGGCGGAACTGGCCGTCATGCAGGCCGGACCAGATCCAAAAGCTGTCCGTTCGAACAATACGAAATAACAAGAAGTCTTGGATTTGCCTTCAAATTGGGAATCCGCAACTGCATCGCCCCCGGGCTACACGCGGAAAATGCCGCCACGCTGGTGCGTTTAACTGAATTCGAAGCCGGGCCAGCCAGAACGCCAAAGTGGTCACCGCGGATTTATGATGGAGTCGCCGGCAGACCGGCCGAGTCGCCGGGTTTGGAACGGAAGTATTTAGCCGCCGCTTCCGTGCGGCAATGGACATGCAGCTTTTCGTAGATATGCATCAGGTGCGTTCGGACGGTGGCACTGCTGATGTGCAGGAGGCTGGCGATTTCCTTGTTCGCAAGGCCCTCGGCGACCGCGGCCAGAATACTCATTTCACGCGTGGAAAGCTGATCGGTACCCGCCGGGTCATGCGGGGCTGGCGCATTCATGAATGAACGCACCACCATGCGGGCAATTTCACTGGTCATGGGCGCGCCCCCGGCCCGGACTTCGGCGATCGCCTCCAGAATTTCTTTGTCATCCGACCGTTTCAAAACGTAGCCGCACGCGCCGGCCTTGAGCGCCTGGAAAATCATTTTGATATCCTTGTAAACGGTGAGCATGATGACTTGCAGATTCGGCATTTTTTCCCGCAAACGCACCGTGCAGGCGATGCCCGATTCGCCCGGGAGATGAATGTCCATCAGCACGACGTTTGGCTTGTGCGCCGGGATTTCCACGATCGCCTCCTCCGCGGACGCACAAGCCGAAACGCAGCGATGCCCCGGCGTGTTGCCGATCATTTCCACGAGATATTTCCGCAATGTGGCGTTATCTTCAACGATTGCAACTTTCGTCATCAAATCCAGATCGATATTATGTTCCAAATGCGCCAGCATGCCACAGTCCTGCGGCAAGTCTATCCCGCTTTCAGCAATGCGAAATCAGTCAAATGTCGTATTGGCTGCCGGAAATGGTGCTGCTTCATGCGGAAGAGGGCAATGGCAAACGGATTTTCACCGCCGTGCCTCCGCCCACGCGCGATTCCACCGCGCAAGTTCCGCCTGACTTCAACAAACGTGCCGAGAGGTTTTTCAAGCCGTGGCCATCCGTACCGCCTTCAAACCCTTTTCCGTTGTCGGCAATTTCAATTTCCAGGTTCCGGCCCGCAACCGCCATGCGAAATTCCACCTCCGTCGCCTGTGCGTGGCGTGCGATATTGTTCAACGTTTCCTTCACGGCCATCAGCAAATCATGCCGCACGCGACCCTGCAAAGTGATTTGCGGAAGAGCGACGGGAACTTTGAAGCGGCAGGCGACGTTTGTGTGTGAAAAAAATTCCCCGGCGTAACCGGTCAAATAATCGGCAAGTGATTGCAGTGAGTTGTCTTCCGGGTCAACGGCCCAAACGATGACATCCAGCGCGGCAATGAGTTGGCGCGCCTTGGCAGCAATGGCTTGAAACAGGCTGGCGTGAGCGCCTTCATCCGAAGGGCGGCGCTGGCCCGTATTCGCCAGCACGCTGATTTCAGTGAGACTGGAGCCGAGGTCGTCGTGCAGATCACGCGCGATGCGCGAGCGCTCCGCCTCGAGTGCGTGTTGGCGCTGGATCTGCTCGCGTTCGTGAATCTCGTATTGCAGTTGATTGGTCCTCTGTTCCACCAGCCTTCGCAACTGTGTGATCCAAATGGCGGTGAATACCAGGATGACGAGCAATATTCCGACCAGGATTAACAGCCGCGGCAACGTCCACCAGGACGGCTGCGAAAGCACCGCGACATCCGCCGGTGAATTCAGCAACAGATCAAAAGATTCGGCTTCACCGCCGGAATGCTCGTTGTGCCCCTGACCAACATAAACGCCGTTCAGCGCGAGGCGGCTGCCGGTTCTCAAGGAAAGCCGGCTGGCCCATCGGGATGCGAGCCGGGCGAGATACAGATGCCCACCCGACTGCATTTCCAGGACCAACGCATCCAGCTCCGAGTGCCAGCCCAGCAGTTCTCCTTCAACACGCACCCGGGTGGAATCCAATCCCTTCCGGGCCAATTCGGATTGGGCCAGCCTTTTCGGAACTGGCAGCGCTGCCTGCCCGACCTTCCGCACGATTACCTGGCGCATCAGCAGTGCCGCCCGGCTGATATCCGGGTACCCCACTGCGTCCACCCAATCGCCCGGGCGTACATTCATTACTCCCGCCGGCAAAAGTCTGAGTCCCACGCCATCCTCCTCCAGAAAAGCCTGGGACGCATCCGCGTAGATGATTTGTCCATGGACTTTCACGCGCCGGAAGGTCGTGGCCTTCGGGTCAAACAACCTCAGTTCGCGCGGCGTTTTTAAAACAGCGTCGAACGGTTTGGCAGGCGCCGACGTATCCACCCCAATGACGGCGTTGCGCATCATCACGCTGCCGACGCGCACTTCGCGGGTCTGCGCATCCCAAACGGCATAGAGCACGCCGCGAATCTGTGCGACGGTATTGAGAAACGGCCTCAAATCGGATTCGGAACAGCCTTCTATGAGAACCTCGAGCCGGCCTTCGGGCAACATTAACGTGACCAGGTTGGAGTGCACGTCCGTGACCAGGCCTTTCAATTCGGCCCATTGGGCGTCCATGCTGCCGTTGAGTAATTCGTTCCACGTGGGCCGCGCGGGCGCGGGCAACTGTCCGTCACCTGAAAACGTCATTTCGTCGGCAATGATGATCGGCGCAAAATCGCCAGGCGCTGTGTGACCCTCAACTTCCCAATATTCTCCAAACCCCGGAGCATTGGTCACGGAACCCAAACTCACAAAAATCCCACGCGTGTCGTCCTGAATCGAGATCCAGTGCTGGTAGGCGTTGTTCTTGGCGTCAGTTACCACCCCGCGAATGCGCACAGGTAGCGCGCGGCGTGCCGCTTCGATAGACAGGCTTCGCACCTGTTCGACGGTGGTGATGGGAAGCGACGGTTCACTGTTAGCCACCTTTTGGACAACGATTTCTTTTGCGCTGGCGGCGAACAATTCTCCCAGCACAACGCGTTGATTCTCCGTCAGCACGGCCCGGCCGATGCCCGTGACTTTCACCTCTGCATTCAACAGGCGCGACGGCTCAATTCCCGTCGCGTCCGCCACCCGGACTGAAACCAAGTCGCGACCCGAGTGCATTTCCAGCTCAAGTCCTTGGCCTTCCTTCGAAACAAAGCCCACACGCCCAGCGACCGTCATCCAGACCCGCACATTCAAATTGCTCATCGTCTCTCCGATGGCCCAGGAGGCCGCAGGTGGAACGTGGGTGAAGCCGAGGCGCGTTATTGGCAATTCTCGCCTGCCCAGGTACAACAAACTCCCGTCATCCGAGCGCACGTGAAAATGATATTGTCCATCGCAGGGCGCCTTGAGATAGCCGGTGAAGCGGATACCGACTCTTTCATCGCGCACCCTGAAGCCGAGGTCGAAATTGGTCACAATGCCGGTTTTTGCCGGCTGGAGCAGATTAAAGTCGGGCACCATTTCCCAGTAACCCTCGTAACATTTCGCACGCAGACCGGGCAAAAAATTAGTGTGGCCGGATTCGTCCACCACCGCATGCCAGAGGTTTGAGGAGTCAACGCTCTGAAGGGGGACATTGGATGGCGCGTAATATACCTCCAAATTGTAACTTTCCAGACCATTAAACCAATCCAGTTCCATCGGATTCAGCCCCGCTTTCAGATCGATAACACCGCCCCACGTTCTATGAATGTGCATGCCGTCGTTATCCACGACCGGTCCCGGGGAAATCTGAACGCCCAGCTCGCGTTTGCGAAACAGGCAGCGCCACCACCGAAGGTGGATTCTTTCTCCGGGGACAATCTGGCGCCCGAAATTCCCGAGCTCCAGCAGTTCCATGCCGGTTTCATCCCGCGCAATCAACACGCCGACTTCAGGGCGGCTGACGGCGCAGACAGTCACTCGAAGATCCAGGTCGCGATACACCCGTGGCTGGAGGTCCAACGTTTCCGTCAGTTGCCGCAAGTTGGTAATCGTCTGGGCGCAGAGGGAGAAGGCGGAGGCGACCAACACCAACGTCACAACCATGGGAAAGGAAACTCTTCGGTCAAACGCTCTGCAATGATTGGACATCACTTCAACTTTACCCGGATGGACTTGCTCCGACAATCGGGAATGGAATTAATTGTAACCGGCCGGCCCGCACACCGGACCCGGTTCGACCGGTTCGCAGATGGGAGTGCCGCCGGGCAATGTAAAATCCCATTCAAATGATTAAAACCGCGCAGCAAGCATCCTCAACCAAAAAGTGCCGGCATAAAAGCCGGCACTTTTGAAACCCACCAAAATATTTTCCTATATCTTACCACCTCATCCCACAGGTAATTTACTTAGCTTTAAAACGGCGGACCATTCCGAGCAGCATAATTCCAGCGCCAACCAAAGCCAGCGAAGACGGCTCGGGAACAGAGGTGGTGTAGAGGCCGACAAAGATATTCCGCGCGGACCCGCCCCACCCCGAGCACGAGGCCGACGCGTCACTCAAACCGGCGGGACCGGTATAGAAGGGCATGCCGTCAGGGTCCGTTACCACGCCACCGGCGCGCAGGAAATTAATATCGGAGGCTAAGTTGCTGGCACCATTCAATAACCCAAATGCGTAACTGTGACCAACTGTCAGCGTTACCGCATCACTTCCATCCAGATCCATTTCCAGAAACGATCGTGAGTTGAAGCTGGGCATGTTAAACGCCGTGACCGTGCTCAACAGGTTAGGGTGCAGGCTAGGGTTGAAGGGAGTGCCATACCCATTAAATATGCCCGTTCCCAAATCAAGGAGGAAAGGCTGGTACGTATCGGCGATATTCGCGCCATTGAGAATCATGCTGAACGCGCTGAGTACGTTACCGTTGGCGCTCCCCGCCCAATTAAAAGTCTCTCCCCACCCCACCGCGCCGCCATAACCACCTTGAGCCTGCGCGCCGGCAATGGTTCCACCCGTCCCGGCACCAGGATTGATGGTTTCGAATGACAGGCTGCCGTTTGCCGCGCTGATTGAGGCAGCCGGGAAGTCAGTGGCTGCTCCCACGGTGGAAGTAGTCGTGAAGATGCTGGCGTGAGAAGAGAAGGCGACTGACACACCTGCGACGACGCCACACATGACTCCGATGGACTTGTTGTATTGCTTCATAGTGATTTTCATAATTTGAATGTTGCTGTTCTGAGTCTCTGAGCTGGTAGAGAGACTATACCCTGAATAACAATGTCATTTCTATACGACGAATGTCGTATTTCGCGGAGAAGTCACCCAACCATCACACGGAAATCATTTGTTGTTCAGGGCAAACGACCTCCAGGCAAGGTCGTTTGGATGGAAACCATGCCAACCTTGAGCCCGTCGGCCTTTGCGGTGAGCGTGATTTTTCCCGCCCTGCCGGGTTCTCCCCGGACGACGACCAGGCAAAGCCCGTTGAAGGCTTTGCGATCAGGTGATGGAAAGGATTCGAAGTCTGTCGGATCACCGTTGTCTGTCGCTACGATTTCGCCCGACCCTGTGATTTCAAAATGGATGCGATTGTCCGCGTGCGGAGCCATGACACCATGTTTGTCCATCACGGCGACGGTCACGAACGACAAATCCTTTCCATCCGCGCGAATCGTGTTGCGGTCCGGCTCCAGTTTGAGCGTGGCGGCCGCTCCGGCGGTTTCAACTTCGTCGGTCGCCCACACTTTGCCGTTTCTATAGGCGACCACTTTGAGCGTGCCCGGTTGATAAACCACGTCGTCCCAGCGGAGACGATATGCATAAGGCCCTTTCTTTTTTCGGCCAAGCGATTTGCCATTGAGGAACAATTCGCCTTCGTCCCCGGAAGTAAAGACATGAACCGGTGTGACTTGCCCGACGCGTTCCGGCCAGGACCAATCCTGCGGCACGATATGGGCCATCGGATAATCCGGACGCCAATGCGCTTGATAAAGGTAGAACCGGTCTTTCCTGAAGCCGGCCAGATCAATGAGGCCGTAGTACGAACTGCGCGAAGAATCAAAAGGTGTCGGTTCTCCAAGATAATCCCAACCGGTCCACACAAACTCCCCGGCGACATACGGATGCTGCTCTTGCGACGCAAACACCTTGTCCGGTGACGAGCCAAACGGCGTGCAATACAATTCATACGCGCTCACTTGATGTCCGCGTGTGTCTTCGCCGGCATGAGGGCCAACGGGCACGCTGTTGTTGGTCGCCACGGGGAATAGATACACGCCGCGGCTGCTGAGGGAGGCGGAGGTTTCACTGCCGAAAATGAATTTGTCCGGGAACTGCCTGTGAAAAGCCGGGTACTGTCCTGCCGCGCCGCGAATTCCGGCGCCCTGGTAATTCAGGCCAATGATATCCAGAACGCCGGGAAGCGGATCGTTGGGATGCGACCAATTCATCGCGCTGGTCTCGGGTCGGGTGGGATCCTCTTCATGCACGATGCCACCGAGTTGCTGGGCCAGGGCAGCGCCGTTCGTGCCGGTGAATTGCTCGCCAACTTCGTTGCCGATGCTCCACATAATGACCGACGGGGAATTGCGGTCCCGCCGGATTTGCGCCCGCGTGTCCGGTTCATGCCAGTCATCAAACAACAGATGATAATCATTGGGCGTCTTGCCGCGCTGCCAACAGTCGAACATTTCATCCATCACGAGGAATCCCATTTTGTCCGCCAATTCCAGCAATTCCGGCGCCGGCGGGTTATGGCTGGTGCGAAGGGCGTTGCATCCCATGCCGGCCAGCATTTCCAACTGCCGCTGCAACGCGCGATAATTCACCGCCGCACCCAGCGCCCCCAAATCATGGTGATCGCACACGCCGTGCAATTGAATGTGCTGGTTATTGATGAAAAATCCTTCGTTTGGATCGAAGCGGATCGTCCGAATGCCAAAAGGCGTTTCGTAAACATCCACCACTTTGTCTCCCTGCGATAAAGTCGTCACCGCTACGTAACGGTTGGGGCGTTGTTGCGGCGGCGGTCCCCAAAGTTTTGGATTGGCGACGGTCCCGTCGCCTTCCGTGACCGCGCTTGAGCCTGCTGGAATGCTCAAACTCGCCGGTGCCACGGCGGCCACGGCGGCGCCGGTCTTATGACCATTTGCATCCAGCGGAAAAATTTGCGTGGACACGCTGACGTTCGCTTCTTGCTTTGAATCGTTGTCCACCGTCACCTTCAAATCAACGCTGGCGGACGAGGAAGAAACCGCCGGCGTCGTGATGCAAGTCCCCCAGTGTCCCACGTGTACAGGCAGGGTTTTGACCAGCCACACGTTGCGATAAATTCCGGCGCCGGGATACCAACGCGACGAATTCGGCGGATTGTCCAGCCGGATGGCCAACTCGTTCGCGCCGCCCGGCTTCGCGTAAGGAGTCAGGTCCACGCGCCACGACGCATAACCATAAGGCCAGCCACCTGCCAATCGGCCGTTCAACCAAACCACCGCGCAGGACATCGCGCCATCCATATCGAGGAATATGGTCTTGCCGGAATCGATCGCCGGAATGTCCAGCTTTTTTCGATACCACCCCACGCCGGCCGTCGGCAAGCGGCCCATGCCGCCGCCGCCGGAGTGGGTGAACGGTCCGGCGATGGCCCAGTCGTGCGGCAGGTTTACCTTTTGCCACGAGCTATCCTCAAAACCCGGCTGGACATATGCGATGTCGGCGCCGGGATTTCCCGGAGGCCGGATAAATCTACGGGACGGATTTTTTATGAAATCGCTGCTCGTGGGCAGAATCCATGGCTTGAGCACCAAAAGCGGCCTGGTTGCCGGCTCGTTCGTACGGGCCTCATAAACCACGTTCACGGCGCAGTTGGCCGGGTCTCCTTTCGTAAACCGCCAGTTGTCATTGAGGGAAATTCGTTCGCGCGGCGAATCGGATGCGATGGCCAATCCCGCACTGGCAATGAACAAAACGACCGGGTAAAGATATTTAAACCCTCTGAGATTTTGTTGAAGGGCCGTGCTGCTTCGGTTCGCCAAAATACCCGGGGATGACTTTTTGAAAATCATTGAGGTGCGCCGGGCGTCTTACTGAGAGAACAAATTCAAATCAATCGCATCGGCCATGGCGTGATAGCCGGTCGGATTCAAATGCAGATGATCGCCGCTGTCGTAAGCCGACAGCAGATTGGTAAGCGTCACCGGGTCGCGCACGACAGCGTCGAAGTCTATCACCCCGTCATACAGGGTGTTGGTGCGAATCCAGGTATTGACTGTCTCCCGCGCAGCCTCATGCGCCGTGGTGTAATAACCGTTGCCGCCGAACGGGGTAATGGTCGCGCCATACACGAGGATGTTATGCGCATGAGCCCTGGTGGCAAACTGCTGGTAGGCGGTGATCAGGCTGGCGGCGCTCGTTCCGCCGCCGATATCGTTGACGCCGATGAACATAATCAGCCACCGCACGGCGCTCTGGTTGATGACATCGCGATCAAACCGATTTAACCCCGCCGGGCCGAGGCCGCCGTAAACGCCGCCGCCACCGATGCCCATATTGTCCACCGCTACCAAGGCCGTGAGGGCGTTGGTGTTCAGCCGCGCGGCCAGATCATCCGGCCAGCGGTCGTTGCCATCGGTGTCGGAACCGCGACCATCGGTAATCGAATCTCCGAAGGTAATGAGGGCATGACTGGAGTCATCGACCAACACGTCAACACCGGTAATAATGTACCAATGTTGGGTCGTCGAAGCTGATGGCAGGCTCGCCGTGCCGACGACGTTGCCGGACTGAATGTAAGAGGTGGTCCGAGACCCCGGATGCCCATTAATGGTTGTCGCCGAGATATTGCCGAAATAAATGGTGATGGCCAGATTCGTCAGCGCCGGAAGGTTGTAATCCAGGGGATCGGAAAACAACGCTTCGCCGGGCGGGATGGTAATCGAAGGCGCGCCGTGAAACGTGAGTGCCTTGTCGGTGGCGGTGTTGATGACTCCGTTGGCCGCGCTGCCGGTCCCGGCGGCCAGCGCTACGTGAACTGAATTCAGGACCACCGGGTCGGTTCCATAAGCATTGGAAAACCGAATGCGCAGATGAGTTCCGCCAATGGTCAAGTGCACGAACTGGCGGAGCGTGCTGTTGGCCAGGGGCACAGGAGGCAGGTTCCCCGGTTCGGTCAACTGCGGTCCGCAACCCCAGGTGGTTACCCAATGACCCTGACCGGCAATCAATTTTGCCGGAGCGCAACAAAGGGACAGTGCAAACAAAACGCCAACCGTCCTGCACCGGGGAATTCGCGATAGCAACAGGTTGGTCCAGTTATTCATTTTGAGGTGCATAAGAACGATAAAACCGCACGGGATTGGTGGCGTTGGTTTCGGTGAATTGCCATGCGCCGGCGGCATTGGCTGCGTTGGTGGACACATTCTGCCAGGAGGCAGTGGAGGTTAATGTGCCGGCGGCTTGAATAATATTCGTAGAGCCCGGGCCGCCGAGGAAATACATGGTTACGCTTCCATCCGGATTATGAACGATGTTGGTAATCAACGCCGGCGGATAAGGAATGGCCACGCCGAACACGGTTCCCTCTCCGCCGGGTCCGCCGCTGAACGTCGTGCCGTACAATGAATTTCCCAACGGCAACACTCCGGCCACCGGCAGCGCGCCATCCCGGTTGGTGCCGGTGATCGGATCCATCGCGGTAAAGGCGTGGATTATTTGGAATTGCGTGCCGTTGGTGCTCACGGAGAAAACCGTTCCACTGGCATTGGCGCCGCCGGCGGACGCCGTTCCGAAAAGATGACCACCCGAAAATGCCAGGGGCGCGCAGGGCGAAGCCCCGTCCGAGTTGGTTCCCGCCAACGGATCGGGTGCAGAAAAGTTGTAAAGCACCGTGAATCCAGTTCCACTGGCGCCGATGGAAAAAATGACACCATTGCCGCCTGTTCCGCCGGCCAGGGTGGTTCCATACAGCACGCCGTCGGACAGAACCAGACCGCTGGCAGGGAACGCGCCGTCGGTATTGGTGGCCGTAACCGGATCCAGAGGCGTGAAGTTGTGAAGGACCGTGAAATTGTTGTCGCTGGTGTTGACGGAAAACACAACCCCGTTGCCGCCCGAGCCGCCGGCGGAGGCGGTCCCATAAAGCAGGTTGCCGGAGGAAATCAAACCTCCGGTCGGCAGGGCGCCGTCGGTGTTGGTGCCGGTGTTCGAGTCCAGCTCATTGAAGTCATGCAGGACGGCAAAAGTGGAACCGTTGGTGGACAGGGAAAACACCGTGCCGTTGCCGGCCGCGCCGCCGGCGGTGGTCGTTCCATAAAGGGTGTTGCCGGACAACGCCAACAGCGCGTTGGGGCTGGCGCCGCCGGCATTGGTGGCTTCGTCTGCGGAGACGGCGGCAAAACTCCGAAGGACGGAAATGCCGCCGTTGGTGTTTCCCAGAAAGATCGAACCCACCCCGTTGTTTCCGCCACCCAGACTGGTTCCGAAAAAGCCGTTGCCTGAAAGCGCCAGGTTGCCCTCCGGGTTGCCGCCGTCGGGAGCATTGGCAAAAGAATGGAAGGCATTAAAGTTTGTGCCATCCAGGCTCACATAAAAAGCCGTGCCACCTCCCTGCACGCCGCCGTCGAAGGTGGTTCCCATCAAAACGCCGCCGGAGTACGCGAGGCCGAAGGCAGGATTCGCGCCATCCAGGTTGAGACCATTGCTGACCGAACTGAACCGATGAATCGCGATGCCATCCGGCCCAAAGAAAGTGTTCGTGTTTGGATTGGTGGGCGCGGGAAGCGTTGCGGTGTCCAGGTTCGACACCGTGAAAGCGGTTCCCAGCGTGCCAAAGGCAAATTTGTCCAGGTCCAAACCGTTTTCGCGCGCGCCGATTTGAAAGGTTTGGACTAAACTGCCTGCGCTGACCGTGAAACTGACATTGCCGGCGAACTCCGAAAGGTTGATCCATTTCCAAACCAGGTCACCCGCGGTGCCCGCGCCGTTGACCACATCACTCGGGGCGGTGTAACCGACGCCGGCCAGTCCGTTCACGAAAATCCAATCCGAATTATTCGCAGGGTTTTTCGCCCCGAACCCGTTGCCATAAAACAAGCTATCATCGTTATACCCGCCCGGACCCACCAGAACACGCGCGTAAAGCTGATAGGTTCCGGCCGATGGAAATGTGACCGTGTAAGTCGCCACCCGCGCGGCGCTGATGGGATTATATCCCGCGTCGTCGGTCAAAATGGTGATATAGGTTGGCGCGCTGTTGCTGACGGCCCAGTCCGAGCCGAGCGCGCCGGATTCCGCCTCAAAAGTAACGATGTCGTCCGCTCGGGAGAGAATCGAGCCGGCCGACAGGATAGCCGTCGCAGCAATGAAGATCATTGAAGATCGGCGCAGTTTCATTTGTATGATTCTTTGCATTAACCGGCACAGAAAATTCAATCCGCGGAGCGTCAAAACCGACACAACACAACCAACCGATGGATAATCGTTCAACTTTTCAGGCAAGTAACCGCACCAAGAGGACTCAAAATGCACGACCTGCCTTTTTCCAAAAAAAGCCTTGCGATATATTCTTCAATTGCTCCACGTAGACTTTTGGGCGGACAAAGCTTTCAATTGTAACGAGGTAATGGGCACAGGTGCAGACTGCAGATCATCCAATCTCTGCCACCAAAACCAGTCACGTTCGTGGACACCTTGGTAGGTGTGAAAGGCATACATGTCGGCAAAGTTAATCCATTTTGCTGAACCGTCGGCAAACACTTCGTTTCCGCCGGCAGGAATGTGTCCGCTGTCCGTGTGCGGCGGAATGTTATCCCAATACGGTTGTCCCTCGGTTGTGTCAGTCATCTGTCCCCAGTACGCGCCTGGGCCGGGGCCGCCTCTTACGTTCGCATCGGCAGCCAAACACCAATAAGGTTTCGAGGTGCCCAATTTGATTGGGCTGTGCCCGGTCACATTCTTGTTGTAGAGGGGAATATGCCAATTGGTCATGCACCCGAAATATTCATATCCGATGACCCATTGGGCTGCATTCGCCCCGTTTGCCGGAGTAAAGGTCGGAAGACGTCCAATGGTGCCGATCCGACTTGGACAAGTCCACACCGACGGTTTGTAATTGAGGCCCAATCCCACCGATTTTACGCCGTTGGACGCCCCTACCTCCAAAGCATTGGGCACATAAACTCCGCCTGTGTTTTTACAGGGAATCACAAGGTCGTGATTGTCTCCGGCATAAGCTGTCATACCGAGGGCGATTTGCCTCATGTTACTGGCGCAGGCAACGCGTCTGGCCCTTTCTTTCGCGCTCGCCAGAGCCGGAAGCAACATGGCAGCCAGGATGGCGATGATAGCGATAACAACCAATAGTTCAATCAAGGTAAATGCGCTCGTCTTTTCTTTGATTACTTTGTTTCGAGCTTTCATCATATATCAAATTACACTTTGATCGCAGGAGCAACAGGCCCAATGCCTGCCACTCCTGCTTGATTCCACTTTTTTCAAACTGTCACTGCCGCAGGCGGTAAAATACCGCCCCATTGGTGCTGGTAATCGTCATGACACTCTGGGTCGAAGAGCTGCTGCCGGCCACATCAACCCAGTTGGTCCAAAGCCCCCTGGCCAGCGTGTTGGTTTGGGCCTGCAAGGTATAACCCAGGTAGGCCGACGGCCATGATAGCGTCAATTGGTTTCCCGAAACCGACAAGCTGATGGGCGGATTCGACGGAGCCGCCGCCACCACGGTGGCAATCCCGGTGGCCGGATTAAAGTTCCAAGCCAGGCCGGCGCCCGGCGAACCGCTGAGGGTGGCAAAATTGCCGCTATAGTGTGCGTTGTTGAACAGCTTGAATGAGGCTCCATTCGTCAACGGCGCTATCCCGCTGTTGGCAAGCTGCAGTGTGCCCGCATAACTGTTGGTTCCGACGACATTGATCAGGTCATTGGACACGCCGTTATCCAGGCTCACATCCATGGCCACAGTGCTGCCGAACGACAGGGCCAGGTTATTGCTGAAGGTCATGTATTGGACATTGCCGCCGCCGCCGGGACTGATGGTGGCACCGTTGTTCGCAACCACATTGCCTTTGACATACGAACCGTTGTCGCCGCGCAGCGTCTGTCCACTGCCGAGGGTCAAGGTGCCATCCGTGCGACCACTGGCGTCCAAAGCGCCCGGGAACGCCTGGTTCGTGGTGATGCCCTGCAACGTAATGTTGAGTGAATTGTTGATGGAACCATTGCCCACCAGGCGCAAGACCGAGCCGGGACCGCTGCCACAATCGACCACAATCGTGTCGCCGCTGTAAGTGTTGGCGGCTGCGAAGGTGACGTAACTTTGATATTGCACGGTCACGCCGCCCGCACCGGTAAGGACATTGCTGAAAATCATCCCGTGGTAGAAGTTCGCATTCAAATTCACATTGCCGCCGATCAGCGTCACGGGACTGTTGAACACGTTGGTCGTGATGTTATATCCGTAGAGGGTCGAGTTGTTGCTGCACATCAGCGGCCGGACGCAGGCTGCGGCCGGGGTTCCCCAGGCGAATCCGGCGCCACTGCCGACCAGGATATTCTTGGTGGGATCACCCAGGCCCAGCGCCGATGAGGACTCGTAGCTGAAGATGCCTCCCAGGATGTCAATGGGGCCAAAGTTCGTGCTGACGGTTGCGACATAACGCAGGCGGAATTGTCCGGTGCCTAATTTGGTCAAAGTGTAGGCGCTGCTCTGCGAATTCATTTGCGGCGTGCCGCCGTGACGAATGTTGATGTCACCGACACCGCCAACGGTGGCATCGCCGGTCAGCGTCACATAACCGGGATCGGCGTTGTCATTGTTATTGGTGGAGCTGTTGACCAGCGCCCCATTGCCGCCGACACCGGAGCCGCTTAAGAGAACGTTGTAACCTGGCGGGCCATATTGTTGATAGTTCGGCACTTCCACGCCATTGATGTCCAATGTGCCGCCGTTGGCGACCGTCACATTGCCGAGGTTATTGTTCAATGCACCGCCACCATAAGGATAGCCATAGTTTTGGTCCGCCAGTTTTATGGTGCCGCCATTGATGTAGGTGCCGCCGATGAACGTGTTGTTCGTGCAGGCGATAGTCAGCGTGCCGGAACCATTCTTGACCAGGGTCCCGCTTCCGGTGATACCTGCTCCCACCGAGTTGGTCCAATAATAGTTGTTTGTCGAGTTGACCGTAACGCCGCCGGGTTGGACTATTTGCGCAACAATCACGTTGTAACTGGTGGCGGTGTCGCCAAACACAACCGTCTGTCCGTCAGCATACGTCGTTGCCGAGGAGGAAGCCGGATCGTACCAGTTTTGCGTGCCGATGTCCCAAGCCGTTGAATTGGCTCCAGTCCACTGGATGCCGGCAGCCGTTACGTTCAGGTCAATCGTGTGATTGCCGGTGTTATTGACCAGGGTGGCGGTGACACCCGCAGGCAATGTTCCCAACTGAAGGCCGCCAAAGCCGCTTCCGCCAATGGTTCCGTCATATTTAATCAAGGGGAACTGGCCAATGGAATAACCGGCGCGCGGCGGGAGAATCACGCCGGCATTGATCGTCAGGTTTGTGGCATAAATTACCGGACTGGACGGCATGAAAGCCAGACGGGTAAAACCGATATTACCCGCGTAACCCAGGAGCGGGTCGTTTCCGATATGCAGCGTAAGGCTCGTCATGGAAAGCGTCGAATGGCCCGGGGCGACCGCGACATCCAAGGTGCCGGCGTCAGAAACGTCGTAACTGCCGCCGCCCTGGCTGGCGGTGGAGGTATAGAGCCAGATCAGGTTGGTAACGATCGTGGGACCGCCGTAGGTGTTGATTCCATTCAGGTAAACCACATTCCCGCCGTAAACCTCCGGGCTCGCACTGCCCAGCGCAATGAGGTCGCCGCCGATCGCCGTGATCCCTCCCGCCCCGCTGATATTTCCGTTCAACGTAATCTTCCCGAAGGAATCCTGGTTGTTGAATTGATTGGACGCAACGTACGAGACATTGGAGAAGGTCAGCGTGCTGTTGAGCGTGACGGGGCCGTTGTAGATGTCGGCATCAGGATGATTATACGGCGTGCGGTAATTGATGATCATGCCCGAACCGCCCACAATGATCGGATTATAAAAGGTCAGGCCTTGGTAGCCATTCAGCGGATTCCAGGTGTCAATAAATCCGCCATTGGTCAAAGTAATGGTGGCCGTGGAGCCGGCCGCATCCGCATGGTCCCAGAACAGCACGCCGCCACCGGAAATCACCAGGCCGCCCAAGGGACTTGCCGCTGCATGTTTCAAGTAGAGATAATTGGTCCCGATTTTTGTCAAAGTATGTCCATTCCCCACAATGCCCGAGCCCGTGTTACCAATTTGCCAGTTTGCGCTGGCGCTGATAGTCGCGTCGCCGGTCAAGGCAACGGTGCCGATGCCGGTGTCTCCGCCCCCGGAGGTCAAACCGCCACCAACGTTGTCAATGGCGCCGAGGGTTGGACTGGATCCAGTGCCGCTGATTTGAACGGCGCTCGTATAAGTGGCGTCCAAAGCGGCGCCGTTCAGCTCCAGGGTGCCGGTGCCGGAAACCGTGGCCAGCGCGCCCGCCGGAGACCCCAAGGAGTGTAATACCAGGTTGGTGCCGGTCGAGTCGTAGCCGATCGCTAAAACGCCGTTACTGATGACGGTTCCACCCGAATAGGTGTTGGTGGTGGACAATGTTACTGTTCCGGCGCCGCCCTTGTTCAATGCCGTGGCCCCGGCGATCGTGCCTGACCCTGTCAAAGTGTAATTGCCGGAGGCATTAAAATTCACTTCAGCCGGATTAACGGTCACATTCAGCACCGGTTGGACGCCTGCGCCCAGGTCGGTGAAATTGTTCGTGTCACCATCAAAAGAAACGTCGCTGCCGGCGCCGTTCAACCAGTTGGCAGTCGTATTAATGTCCCAAAGATTATTGACGCCGCCTTGCCAGACGAGATTTGCCGCCGAACCGCTGCTGGTCACCACCAATTGCACCTGCTTGCCCACATACTGCACGCTGTAAGACAAACTCCGGGTCTGCAGCGCGGCCACGTTGAAATTGGCCGGCGAGCCGCCCAACGTCCCGGTAACTGCGATCAAAATATACGTTCCCGGAGTCGGCGGGTTGTTGAGTTGGATACTGGTTACGCCGCTGGGTGAAAGGTTCCCGTCCACCATAATCATGTCGTTGGTTCCGCTCGAAAAGTCGCAGGACAACGTTGCGCCACCGCTCAAGGTCAGCGCACTCATCGCCAGATTCGCTGCGGCGCCTGCTCCACCCGGGCTGATCTTGCTGCCCGCGCCGGCCGTGACCGTTCCGGTTACCGTGCCGTTTCCCGCCAAAGTCTGGCCGCTGGCCAGGTTGAATCCTGCCGCCGAAGCGTCAAACGTTGCCGCGCTGCCCACCGTCACCGTATTGGAGCCAGCCAGCGCATTGGCGGCGCCTAAAATCAATGTGCCGCCATTGGCCACCAGATTTCCGGTAAAGTTTGAAGCGTTTAAGGCGGAACCGAGTTGCACCAGGGTGCCGGCATTGGTCAAAGTCAAGGTGCCCCGCCCGCTCAGAGGCTCCGCGTTTGTCAGGATGATTCCCGAGGCGATGTCAAACCAACCCCCATTAGGCCCAATCGTTATGCCGCTGTTGGCATTGTTCAGACTAAAGCTGGCGGAAGGCCGCAAACCGCCATTGTCCAAAGTCAACTGGGCCGGATTAAAACTGGATGGATTGCCGCCCAGGTTGGCCTGGGAACCTACCTGAATGATTGTATTATTTATGGCAATTTGCGGACCGGTAAAAGCGGTGTTGTTTCCGGTATGAATAACCACGCCTTGCGCCGCCTGATGGAGCTGATTACTCCAAAACGGATCTCCAGTGTAATTAGTCAATATCCCCGCACCAAACATGGTCGTCCCATTGGTGAGGGAGCGGTTGTCAGTGGAACTCGAATTTCCCGATCCCGTGTCCATGGCGCCGCCGTTGGTGGGGACATACATGTTGCCAAGCACCGTGAAGGCCCCACCCTGGGCATTAACGACTCGCCCCATATTGGTCAAAGTGTTAACCGTCATCACGAGCGGATTGAGCTTTTGATAGAGCGCGCCACCAGGAGCAATCGTCAGTGAATCACCGGCAAAGGTTATGAAATTGGTTCCCGAGTTCGGACTTCTGATAATGTAAGGCCCGCTGAAGTAGTTATTGCCACTGGTCGGGGCTGCCCCTGAGTTCCAATGGCCTGCGGTGTTGAAAGAATGCTCTCCAAAGCCGTCGCTTGCGGTCATGGTCACGTCGGCAGCCATTGAGCTCATTGTCAGCGCCATTACGGTGAAAATAACGGCCGCGATTTTCTTTAGTACTCCGTCAAGGGTTTTGTGGTTCATAACAACTTACGTGTATGGTGGTTGACGTTGACTGTCTCAACTAAAACACTCTTTCTACAATTAGGGACTGTTTGATCGTGAGAAGTTTATCTGGAAATCGGTCTCCGAAGCCATACGACATATGTCGTATTTTGATTTTTCAAGGCCCGATCTGAATCCTGTAAAAGCGCGCCGACTCATTTCGATTTGTGACGGTCAAGATAAACGGGGTCGAAGGCGAATTAGCCGTCTGCAACGATTGCCAATCCAACAGATTCGTTGAAGTCATAACCGTATAGTCAGGCCCGCTCGGACCGGTGATTGTCAAATTGAATGATGTCCCCGCATAGGGAACGAGGGAACTGATTGACGGCAGGCTGCTCAAGGGATTTACCGTTACGGCGAAACTGTTCGTCGCGCTTAAACCCGGCGAGCCGTTGTCGGCCACCGCGACGGTGAATGAGTTTGTTGAGTCCGCCTGGCCGACGAGCGGACGCCAGGTAATCAGCGCGTTGGTTGAATTGAGCGTGACGAATGCGGCGTTGGTCGGCGCGGCCAGCAAAGCAAATGTCAGCGTTTGCGTCGGCAAATCCGGGTCGCCCGCAAAATTGGTCACGAGCAGGGTCACACCGGCGTTGATGGTTGAATTCGCAACCGCCGCGAGCGTCGGCGGAGAATTTGGCGGAGAATTTGTTTGGCCGACAAATGTCACGACGCTTAAACCGGGCAGCGTGTAACTGAAGGTCGCGTTGGTCACGGCGACGTTGGCTTGAACGGCCAGCGAAACGTCCGGCGAAGTCATCCACGGCGTGAGCGCTCCGATGGGCGGGAAATCCTGGAGATTAAAGGTTGGCGTGAGCGCAATGCTGGTCGGGTTGATGGCGACGATGGTAAGCGCGGCGGAATTCGTGTTGCGATACGCCGTGACGAGCACCGCGCCGTTGAGGTTGGTCGCGCCAATGCGATGGTAGCCCGGGCGCACGAAGCGGCTGAATTGGGCCAGGACAAAGCCGCGCTTTTGCGGAATGCCGTGGCTGCTGAGGAGGCCGTTGATGTCCCCGATGCATTTCCACCAGAGATAGGCGCTCATGTTACCGGTCGCGAGGCAATCGTGAATTTGCTGCGCGCTCTGGATTGCGGTGTTTATCGTCTGGTCGTTGATCAAATATTCCGTCATCCAGGTCGGGAGGCCTCGGTTGTGCGCGTTGGGGTAATCGGCAATCGTCCCGCCGTAAAGATGCCCTCCAACCAAGCCCACGTTCGTCACGGCCACTGGATCATTGAGGGTCGGGTCGGACAGCGTTGGGTCGAAGTGGAAGGATTCGGGCATCATGACCGGCGCGTTGGTAATGGCCGCGGCGTTGTTATGAAAGAAGGTTTGGAACTGCGTGGCTGTCCAGAGGCAGGACTCGTAAGTGGCCAGGAAATCCGGCTCATTTTGAACTGAAACCGCGGCCAGGGGAGCGCGGTTGGACTTCATGTAGCCGGCGAAGGTATTCAGATAATTAGCGTAATTGGCATACTGGTTGGTCGCAAGTGACCCACCGACGGTATTGCTGTTGGTTTTCATGTTCGCGGGCGGAGTCCAGGGGGTGGCCAGAACCCCCGCCCCGCGCGCGACGGCTTGCTGGGCGTCGGAAAGACTGGTGGACCAGGCTGAAACATTGTTGGTCCAACTGTTGTTCGGCGCGATGCGCACCCGCAGTAACGTCAGTCCGAGTTGATTCGCGTTGTTCGTGTTGAACAGCGTGTCCATGTTCGTGCCGGCGACGGGGTCGAGGCCGGAATCCAAAAACACTACGCCCGCGCCGAAGCCGTCAATGCGCTGGAGCACGTTTGTCCAGGTGATGGTGCAAGTTCCGGCGGCTGGCGGTGTGCCGTCCGTGCCGTTGTCGAGATCGGAAACGGTGTAAGTGAAACCGCTCAACCCGAAAACGAACGCGTCAAGGTCGAGACCGGTTTCGCGCCCGCCGATTTGAAACGTCTGAGTCAAATTTGTGCCGGGGACAATGAAGGTCACGCCGGGTGTGACGAGTGAAAGGTCAATCCATTTCCAGACATTGGTCCCGGCAGTGCCACCGCCGGTGACGTTGTCGGTAGCATCGGTGAAACCGGTGTTGGCCAGGCCGTTGATTAAAATCCAACCGGAACTGTTCGTTGGATTTTTTATTCCGAAACCATTTCCATAAAACAGGCTGTCGTCGTTAAATGCGCCGGCGCCGACTCGAACGTGTCCAAACAGATGGTACGTACCGGACGTGGGAAACGTGATGGTGTAGGTCGCTACGCGCATTGAATTGCTGGGAATATTTCCTGTGTCATCGGTCGTGATGGTGATATAAGCGGGCGCGGTGCTGTTGCTGACGGCCCAATTCGAACCAAGCGCGCCGGATTCGGCTTCGAACTTCACCAGCGAAGCCGGAGATTGCGAATTTGTCGCAGATTGAAATTGCCAGGAATTGAAATTGAAAAGATTTGTCGGAGTGGCGCCGGTAAATTTCAGGTAAAGGTCGTGAACACCTTTCGCGCTGGCATACGTCACTCCGCATGACGCATTTGCCCAGGTCTGCCAACCACCCGTTGCCGGCACAGGACAGGTGCCAATCAAAGTTCCGGCGAGGCTGTCGAGATGCAGTTCGATATTTCCACCGGGACCGGCGCTGGCAATTCGCGCGGTGAAATTCGTCGCGCCCGCACTGGTGAAATCCACGCCGCGCAGCATGATCCAATTGCCGTTCAAAATGTTTGTCACGTCCATCCCGCCTTCGCGGCACGGCCCGGTGTCAATGCCGCTGTCCTGCGCTATGGTTTCGGCTTCCACGCGGTGATAGGGATTCACATATTTCAATTGAGCGAGCCCGTTCGAGGTGCAGACGACCGTTGGCATGGTCCCATCGGCGTTGTAAACGGCGCTGTCCAGACAGACGTTTCGTTTATAAGTCGTCGGTATTCCATTCAGCGCGGCAAGATACCGATTTTGATACACGACATATTCCGCGCTTTGAAAAGTGATAAATGCCGCGTGATTGTTGTTTCCATTGTTGGGAGCCTGCAACACGTTCCCGAGGTAAGTGAAACCCGACGTCGGACTGGTATTGGTCCCGTATTTTATCCATTCTCCCTGCGAACCACCTGTCTCATACGAAAAATAACAGGTCCCGTTGTGCTTGTGCATGTCAGAGGCTTCCAGAAAATACGGGACGGTTCCCCAGTTGGTCACCAGACCGAGGCTGACCATGTCGGAATTCAGCAAGGCCACCCGCGCATTATTCGAGTTGTTGCCTCCAAAATACAAATAAGCCTGGTTGCTTTCCATGAACACGCATGGATCGAAATACCATTGATTGGTGCCGGACGCGCCCGGCGTGCTGGAATTGATCAAGGCGCTTCCCCGGGCGTCCACAAAAGGACCCGTCGGGCTGGCATTGGTCGCAACGCCAATGCCACCGCCGGCATTGTTCCCGAAATACATGTAGAACAGACCGTTCCGGTAAATCACCGATGGCGCCCAGGAATAACTCGCCCACGAAGCATCGTCCGGCACGTTAAGAACCACGCCATGGTCGGTCCAGTTTTTCAGGTCGTCGGTCGAAATGCAGACAATCGAATGCATCGCATAACCGCCGTTTGTCGAGTTGTCGTCGTCGTTTGAACAATAAACGTAAAGCTGGCCGTTGTACTCCAGCCCGTCCGGGTCGGCCAGATATCGGTGCCAGACCAATGGATAATCAGCAAAACCGACGGATGACATGCCAAGAATTACCAAGACGACTGGAGGAAAAAACAGGACACCCCTGCGACGATCATGAGGCTGCATGGTTGACAAATTAATCGAAAGGTTACCACCTGTTTGTCATTGCGGCTATACGACATACGTCGCATGGTCCGGGCAACACGCTCTGCTCCGCCACTTTTCCCAGGGTTCAATCCACGCCCCGTACGCACATGACTTTTGTTGGAACCCGGCCACAACAAGATTGGGGGTTGCCATTTTTTGAAATCGTTAATCCCCCCGTGAAGCAATCAGGATACGACGTTTGACGGATTGTGGGTAAGAGGCCGCATAAGAATAATTGTACTCACTTAACGGGAATCACAATGACCATTCCCGCAGGCATATGAAGCCGGCCTTAGAGGATTTTTGTGCGTAAAATTGATCTGGTTAACTTTCAGGTGGCGACCAATGAAACCGCGCGCGAAATCAACAGTCGCGCCATGCTGAATCTGGTTCGCGAACACCAGCCAATATCCCGGGCAGACTTGATGCGGTACTCGGGCTTGCAACGCAGCACGGTATCGGTCATCACCGGGCAGTTGATTGCCGATCGCTGGCTGAAACAGGGGGCAACGGGACATTCGCCACGTGGCCGCAAGCCGGTCTTCCTGTGCCTCAATAGCGAACGTTGCGGGGTAGTGGGAGTGGATATCCAGCCGGACATCACGAGATTTGCGCTCGCCGATATTGACAACCGGTTTCTGGCTCAAGGATCCATACCAACGGAAAAGAATCCGGAACAACTCGTTGCCCGGCTCGGCCGCCGGATCAATAATTTGCTCCAGGCGCATCCACACATTTCCTATGAAGGCGTCGGCATCAGCCTGCCCGGCCGCACGGATTCGTCGCCGCGACAGTTGATTTCTTCCCCTGCCTTGGGCTGGAGTGAAGTGGACTTGAGGTCAATGTTGGAACACAATGTGGGATTGCCGGTAGAACTGGAGAATGCCGCCAACGCGTGTGCGCTTGCCGAATTGTGGTCGGGACGACACCGGACCGGTGTGCATAACCTCGTAGCGGTGGTGGTGTCGGATGAGATTGGGGTGGGCATGATCTTGAACGGCCGGTTGGTGCGCGGAGCAAATGGCACGGCCGGGGAATTTGGCCACGTCACACTCGTGCCGGACGGCTCCAAATGTCGCTGTGGCAACACCGGGTGCTGGGAGGTGCTGGCCTCTAATGCGGCCGCCGTGCGCTACTATTCCGAATCGGCTCCCGCCGGCAAAGGCAGCTCTGATCCGGCTGGCAACGCGGCTCGAATGTCGTTCAGTGATATTTTGCGGCTGGCGGACCGGAATGACTTCAGCGCCGGCAAAGCCTTGAATCGCATGGCGTATTACCTGGGTGCAGGGATTGCCATGCTGGTGACCGGATTGGCCCCGGATGTTTTAATCGTAGCAGGTGAAGTAACGCGAGCCTGGACAAGGGTGTGGCCGATTGTGGCCGACGCGGTCAAATGCCACGCCCATTCCTGTGCCGCTACCAGGATTGTAGCAGCTGACCCGGAGTCACCAGTGCAGTTGCGAGGCGCCATCGCCCTGGTCCTCCGAAAACATTTCGATTCTCCGCTGATGGGATGAGAACAAACCAATAAAATCAGCCATCATTCATTCTCGCCTGGACTTCAATGAACACCGTCGAAACTGAATCAACTGCCCTGGCCGTACCGGATCGCGCCGGCTTTCAAATTAATTCCCGCGAACTGGAAACCATTTTCAAAATCGAGGAAAGCGTTGTGTACATGTTGCGTCACCTGAACAGGCCGTTACAGGTTGCGACGCTGGCCGCTCGAGTGGATCTCTCCAAATCCCACTTCACTGCTTTGTTCAAACGCTATGTCGGCGGCACGCCCATTGACTACTTTATCCGGCTGCGCCTGCGACAAGCCTGCCGTTTGTTGGAAGATACCCGGATGAGCGTGAAAGAAATCGGCTACACGCTGGGTTATGACGATCCCTTTTACTTTTCGCGAATCTTTAAATCCTTTAACCAAATCGCGCCAAGCCAATATCGCCTGCGAAAGCGTAAAACCGAGGAAGCGCCTCGGCGAATTCTGGCCGGCTGCGCCTGTTCCCGGTTTATGCCTGTTGAAAACGGCCTTCGAAATGCAATCCCTTCCGGCCCGGGCCCCACAGGCAGTGAAGACCTCTGCCAACCTTCGCGCACTTTGTCTGAAAGTGAGGTTCGGCGAATGACCCGCCTGCGGCACCGCTGACTTATTAAGTCGGCTTTGCACTGTTTCGTGGTGGTTTAAAACTCGCTACCGAACGTGGTCATCGGGCAGTCCGGCAACAGCCGCGTCATCTCATCCATCACCAGTTGGCCTGTCCGGGTGATGTGACTTGGATCGCCATGATTCACATCTCCAGGTTCATGGCCGGCTGCCGGCAGGCCTCGTTTTTGACGTTCACCAGCCTTTGGGCGAGTGCAAGGTCTCCGGTTTGAACGCTGGTCTGCCGGTTCTTCTCGACCTCCCGGCAGTCGAAATTCCCGTTGCCCCGCCTGAACAGATGGTTGGGCTGTTTCATGGGCTTTACGCTTTTTCAAGCCTGCTCCACAGTTCATCCGGGTGGTTAACGACTTCTGACAGGCTTTTGAGTGACTAAGTGATGCCAGCGCACCATTCATCGAGCGTCTCACTGACAATTGACGGTCGTGGCTTTCCAACCTTCTCCCTGGCAACCATCTGCAGATGGAGCCAATGGCCGGGATTGAACAAACCCGCAGCGCACAAGCTCCTCAAAATCAAACGCCTATGGCATCGCTGATGTATTGACTGCAAAGCTGTTGCGTTTTATGTCAAGGATAACTCCATCCGACTTCTTTTAACTCCATTTAACCCTCACCAAATGCGGTTTGCTGGCATTCCTGCCGGCACTTTTCAGCCGCCGTTTACATTTACCGGCGTAAAAAGTTCGAGGACGTGGCTCAATGGCGGCATCCGGTGCATGTTCCGGAGTAACAAAACTCAAAGAGAGCGCAAAGGAATTGGGGTTGGAACCAGACCTATGGTCTTATGCAATTATTGGTCCCGTCCGTTACGTGGAAAATAAAATTCCCATCTTATAAATTCTCTCCCGATTATTTCATCTGTGCCAGAATCTGGTCGGTGATGGCCTTCACCGCGGCCTCAGCTTCTGGATCGAGGCCGGCCGTAGTTTTGGCATTCGCGTCCACAGCGCAGGTGACGCCGGGGCGCCATTCCGCATTGTCACAGAGTTCGCATTCCTTCATGCCGTAGCGCGGGTCCACGTAGCCGAGACTCTGCTTGATTTTGAGCAGGTCCTGAAGCTGGCCCGGCGTGAAGGTGTTCGGCGTTTTGCCGAGCTGCGCGGTGACCAGCAGGTTGCGGCAATACGCCTCAACGATTTCCACGCGCCAGTAGGCTTCCTCCAGATTGTTGTGGCTCCACGTCACGACGCCGTGGTTGGCCATCAGGATCGTATTGTGCTTGTCCACCAGTTCAGCGACGAGCTTGCCCATTTCCGGCGTGCCGGGCGTGCGATACGGCGCCAAGGCCACGCTCAAAAACACCTCGTATTCCGGGATCATGCACGTCGGCGGCACAATGCCCGCGATGGCGAATCCGGTGGCATAGGGCGGATGACAATGGCATGAGGCCACCGCCTTGGGCTGCTTTTGCATGATCTGCAAGTGCATCAAGATTTCACTGGTGCGTTTCTTGACGCCGCAGAGTTGGTTGCCCTCAAAATCCACGAGACACATGTCCTCCGGCTTGAGCGACCCCTTGCTGACGAGCGTCGGCGTGCAAATCGCGATGTCTTCGCCCGCGCGAATAACCATGTTGCCGCCATTGCCGTCCACGTAGGCGCGCTGCCAGAGACGACGGCCGATTTCGCACATCTGCTCCTTCAAACTGTGCGCGTAAGACGAATGGAAAAAGGCCTCCAATTCCGATCGGGACGACTTCGAACTCAGCGGCCGGGAAGGCGGCGCGGGTTTGTCCCCGTTCGCAATGACACCGGAGTTGTTTTTGTCGGCGGTTACTTTCGTTCCGCCATTGGTTTCCAGTTCAAAAAGAAGGTCACGCGCGGACGGCGTGAGGATGGCATCGGCCGGAAGATTCTTCACGTCCTGGCCGCTACGAACCATTTCCCGCACATCCCGAACACTGATAATCCTGTTCATAAAATCAAAATCCAACTCAGCCCCGCCACGGGCTGTAAAACATTTCGTCCACGAGCACGGTGTTGATTGCGTCCACCGGTGTCGGCCGGGCAAACGGCTGGGCGGCCTCGCGGCCTTCCTCGTAACCAATGATTTGCCGCGCGTCTGCGCCCAGATCGTCGTAAACGACAAGGCTGGGGTCTTGGCCCATGCCCGCGGGCGCGTTGAGACCGGCGGCGAACTGCTCGCGGCTGAATGGACTGACGATCAAAAATCTCCCGCCTTTGAGCGAGTCCATGGCCTGGCTCAAAGTCACCCGGCCGATGACGGTTCCGAGTTTCATATTCTTTTTCCGGGTTCGTGTTCGTCCACGATGCCAATCACCAGCCAGCGCACCGGGCTTCGGTCGTCGCCCACCGCCCGCCGTGCCGCCAAACCGTCCGACGAAATGATCACTGCCTGGTGCATCCCCGCGCCGTGCGAATCTATCGCCAACTGCGGCGCGCCTTCCGGCTTGCCGCTCGCGCCGACGGGCTGGCAAATGACGAGACGCCAGCCGTGGAGACTCGGATGCTTCCGGGTCGCCACGACGTTGCCTTCAACGCGCGCGAGCAGCATAAATCAATAGATCCTCAATTGGTCCACCATCACGCAGCGGCGGACGCGTGTAAATGTGCGCGGATTTGTCACCCCTTCGCCGGTCGGCGTGGCGATGGAATAGCTCAAGTAACCTTCGCCGCCCAGGCCAAGGCCAGCCATGCACGGGCCATTCTTGATGAATAGCGTCGTGTCCAGCGCACGTGCCATCGCTGTCATGTTTTCCACGTCATGCGAATGGATGATGCTCGTATGTTTGTACCCGTGCTCGGCTTTCAGTGCGTGTTCAATACCTTCCTCTATGCTCTGCACACGGACAATGGGCACAAATGGCATCATTTGTTCCTCTTCGACGAATGGATGGTTTGCGTCCGTTTCGGCGAACAGCAATTGCGTGTCCGGCCGGATGTCCACGCCCGCCGCGCGCGCGAGGATAACCGGGTCTTTGCCAATGAATTCTTTGTTTACGCTCGCGCGGGCGCAACCACCGCCCTGGCCATCCGTGATGGTAAAGGCCGCCTTCGTCAACTGGTCGAGCTGCGCGGAATTCAGCTTCATTCCGCCATTTTCCGACATTTGTTGGATCAGATTATCGGCCACGTGGTCGAGCACGAAAATTTCCTTTTCGCCGATGCACAGCAGATTGTTGTCGTATGCGGCGCCGGCGATGATTGCCCGGGCGGCGCGCTTCAGACAGCAGGTGTCGTCCACGAACACCGGCGGATTGCCGGGGCCGGCGCAGATGGCACGCTTGCCCGTTTGCATGGCGGCTTTCACGACTGCCGGACCGCCGGTGACCAGCAGCAACCGGACGGATTCGTGTTTGCAAATTGCATTGAAACTTTCGAGGGTTGGCTTTTCGACAAGGCAGGCGATATTCTCGATGCCCGTTTCACGGTAAATCGCTTCATTGTAGGTCCGCACCGCGTGGGCGGCGCAACGCGCGGCGCCCGGATGCGGATTGAAAACCACCGCGTTGCCGGCGGCGGCGATGTTCACAATGTTGCCGGTCATCGTCGGCACCGAATGCGTGCTGGGCGTGACCGCGCCGACGACGCCGAACGGCGTGTACTCTTCCAGCGTGATGCCGTGATCACCGCTCCGGCCGTCCGGATGGAGCCAGTCCACGCCGGGCACCAGCTTGATGATTTTCAACTTCTCGATTTTGTGATCCAGCCGGCCGATGTTGGTCTCGTCAAGTTCCAGCTTGCCCCACGCCTCGGCGTTTTTTCCGGCGAGGGTCTTGACAATTTCCTCAATTTTTCGGCGGGCTTCGATCCCTTTTTGTTTGAGCTGCAAATAAGCTTCCTGGGCGGCGGCACAAGCTTCATTCGCATCCTGAAACACACCGAATTTGCCGCGCAGGGAGACGTTCGCTGCGGAAGATTTCCTCGTTTCGCAACCGCACGCTGGCGTTAGTGCGCGCCGTGGGGCGGACGGAGCCGGGAGCGGCCTGGCATCCGCGCCCGGGGCGCTGCCCAATTTGCCGAGCACTTCGGCCACCACGTCGCGGATCAAAGTTTCGTTCACGGCATTCATGATTCAATCACTGCGACTTCGCACTAAAGATTTGTTTTCCGAAGACATCCACGGTGTCCACGATGCCGATGATGACGGCATCCACCGGCGCCTCCTTCAGGCCTGGCGCCAGGCGCGAGCTGCTGCCCTGGCAGAACAAAACCATCTCGCCTTCGCCGCAGCCGACGCTGTCCACGGCCACGATGGTGTTCACACCCGGACGGAATTTCGCCGGGTTCTTTTCGTCCACGAGTTGCGGACGGAGCAACAAGAGTTTGCGCCCCGACAGGTTCGGGCTTTTCTTGGTGGCGACCACGGTGCCTTCGACTTTGGCCAGAAACATAAATGTTGGGCAGTTAGGAGACGGGAGTTGGAACTCAGGAATAACAGCGGGTAAAAACCCATCTGCCATCCGCCAACTCCAATCCGCTTATTTCTTTTTCGGCAACACCGCCTCGACATCGTTGTGCGGACGGGCGATGACATGAACGCTAACCAGCTCGCCTTTGATGGCTTTGATAGCCTGTGCGCCGGCGTCCGTCGCCGCCTTGACCGCGGCGACGTCGCCAACGACACACGCTGTGACGAGCGCATTGCCGACCTGCGTCACCGGGCCGACCAGTTCGACATTGGCGGCCTTGAGCATGGCATCCGTGCCCTCGACGAGGGCGACGAGTCCGCGTGTTTCAATGAGTCCGATTGCTTGTGGCATAGTTTTATTTCGTTGATGGTTGAACCTTGTTCGTTAAATCAATTTTTCTTCGCTTCCAAAAATCGCTTGGCTTCGCGCGCCACAACCAGTTCCTCGTTCGCGGGAATGACAAACAATTTTACCGCCGAATCCGCGGTGCTGATAACGGCTTCGGCCGCGCGCGCGGAGTTGTTCCTGCCCGCATCCAGTTTGATTCCGAGGTTTTCCAGGTTCGTGCAAATCGCCGCGCGCAACGCCGGATGGTTCTCCCCCGTGCCGGCGGTGAACACCATGGCATCCGCGCCGTTCAATTCCAGGAAATAGCTGCCGATCCAATGCCGCGCGCTGGCGACGAAAACGTCGAGCGCAAGTTTGGCCCTGGTGTTTCCTTTGGCTGCCGCAGCGGTGATGTCGCGCACGTCGTTGGAAACGCCGCTCAATCCGAGCAACCCGGACTGTTTTGTGAGCTGTTCCCGCGCTTTTTCCACGCTCAGGCCGAGGGTTTTCATGGCGTAAGGCAGGGCCTCGGCGTCAAGGTCGCCGACGCGGTTGTTCTGCGGCAGGCCGGATTGCGGGCTCATGCCCATGCTCGTGCCGATGGAGACGCCGTTCAGGACCCCGGTGATGCTTGAACTGCCACCCAAATGGCAGGAAATCACCCGCAACGGCGCGCCGGAAATTTTCGCCGGGCCGCTCTGGACGTATAGCTGCCGCGCGCGCTCGGCCACGTCGGGCCGGCCGAGCAGCTCCGCCGAACGCTCGGCAATGAACTTGTGGCTCGCCCCGTGAAAACCCCAACGGCGAATGCCAATGTTCAGCCATGCTTCCGGCACGGCGTAGCGTTGGGAAGCTTCGGGCGCAAACTGGTGAAACGCCGTTTCAAACAATCCAATGAGCGGGACGCGGGGCACACGTTGCGCAAATAGCTTGATGCCGGCGAGGTACGACGGATTGTGCGCGGGCGCAAGGGCGCTGTAATCGGCCATCGCCTGCAACACGCGCTGGTCCAGCTCCACGCAGCCGGTGATATTTTTGGCGATGACGGTTTTGAAGCCGACCGCGCTCAACTCACCTTCGCCCTGAATCGCGTTCGTTTTTTTCAACTCAACCAGACAATCCTCAATCGCCCGGGAGTAATCCGTCACCCGCTCGAAGCCGCCTTCATGCACAAGGCGCTCGGCGCTGTTTGAAAAGTCAAACAGGCGCCACTTCAGCGAAGTCGAACCAATGTTGGCGACAAGGATCTTCATATTGGCAATCTTGGATTCATGATTTGCGAGTGTTACTGACGCACGGAATTTTCCCGGCGCGTCCCGCATCAATCGCAACCCATAAATCACTCCAGCCACTTGCCCAGTCCGCTCAATCCTTCGTGCGGGCGCGGAATCACCTGGACGCTGACAACCGAGCCGACTTGCGACGCGGCGGCGGCGCCCGAATCCGTCGCGGCCTTGACGGCGGCAACGTCGCCGCGGAAAAACACAGTGACGTATCCGCTGCCGATTTTTTCCCAGCCGGTGATATGGACGCTTGCGGATTTTAGCGCGGCATCGGCGGCCTCCATGGCCGCGCAAAATCCCTTGGTTTCAATCATGCCCACAGCTTGCTTTGACATAAATGTGAATGGTTTGGGTTGTGTGTTGAGATAATCATTTCTTTGCGCCCTGGCCGAGGAAGGCCTGGAGCAATTCGTCATGAGGGCGCGCAATGACGTGCGAACAAATGAGTTCGCCGACTTTGGCCGCAGCCCTGGCGCCGGCGTCCACTGCGGCCTTGATGCTGCCGACGTCACCCCTGGCGAGGACGGTGATGAGCCCGCCACCGATGGGGATGGTTTTGACCAACGTGACGTTGGCCGCCTTGACCATGGCGTCGCTGGCTTCCACACTGCCAACGTAGCCCTTGGTTTCAATCATTCCTATTGCTTCACTCATGTTTTGTTTTGGTTGCTGGTTGAGGTTGTCGAAAATGTTCCGGCAATCATTTGACGAGTTCTACCGGTGTGTCCGGTTCCAGGTTGCACGCGTTGCCCTCGTCGGTGTCAATGTGGACCTCCAGTTTGAACACCTTGTCCACCCGGCAAAGCATTTTGTCGAGGAAGATGCCGCACTCGCCGCCAATTTTGAGCTTTATGGCATCGCCGCCTTTTACACCGTAAAATTCCGCGTCCGCCGGGCTCAGGTGCACGTGCCGCATCGCGCGAATGACGCCCTGCTCCATTTCAAAAAAACCTGCCGGCCCCATCAACATCGCCCCGGGCGTGCCTTGAATGTTGCCCGAAAGCCGCAGGGGAACGTTGAAGCCAAGCGCGATGGCGTCGCTATAGGCCAGTTCCACCTGATTCAAATTCCGGCACGGGCCGAGGATGCGCAGATTGGAGATCACGCGGCTGCGCGGGCCGATGAGTGTGACCGTTTCCTTTGCCGCGAACTGGCCTTCCTGATAAAGCCATTTGTGCACGCCAAGTTGGTGGCCCTTGCCAAAAAGAAGTTCCACGGTTTCAGGCGTGAGGTGGCAATGCCGCGCGCTAACGTTGACGACCAGCGGATTCGGCGCCACAGCCACACGCGGCAACGGTTTGCCCAAGCGCGCGTAAACTGCCCGTCGGACGAGATGTTCGACCACAGCGCGATGAGGTGCAGGCATCACGGCATTCATAAAAATCTGATTGAAATTGACAGATTATGAAATAAAGTCAACATTTTTCTTGCAAAATATTCCACAATCTGTCACTCTAGTGAAAAATGACGGCAGAAGAGCGTAAACATCGCATTGAAACCTATCTTCAACGGGTTGAATTCGCGTCACTGGAGGAATTATCCCGGCATGTGAATGCCTCTATTTCCACCATTCGGCGCGATTTAACAACGCTCGAAGCGGCAGGAAATTTGCGCCGCACTCATGGTGGCGCACGCTTGGTGACACCAAAGACCGACGAATTTGCGTTTACGGCACGCGATACACACCAGGTTTCGGAAAAGGAAGCCATCGGCAAAGCCTGCGCCGCACTGATTGACGCGAACCAAAGCGTGATTCTCGACGCGGGGACGACGGTTTATCACGTCGCACGGCATCTCGAAGAAAGGGCACTGCAGATCGTGACGAACTCTCTGCCAGTCGCAAATCTTTTTGCCTCCGCAAACAAGATGGAAATCATTCTGGCGGGCGGGGTGATTTATCCGCGACTTGGCGTGCTGGTCGGGCCGATGACGGTCGAAGCGTATTCCAAGCTGCGTGCCAGCGTGGCGATCATGGGCGCGGGCGGCATTACGCTTGAAGGCATCACGAATTCGCACGCGCTGTTGATTGACATCCAGCGCGCGATGCTGAAAGCGGCACAGAAAATCATTTTTTGTCTCGACCACACAAAATTTGGGCGGCCGTCCGTCTCCCCACTCTGCGAACTCGACCGGGCGGACACCATCGTCACAGACAGCCACGCCCCGCAAGAGCTAGTTGCTGGTTTGCGTGCACGGGGAATCGAAGTGATTGTGGCGCCGGAAACACCAGACCGGCTGGACAACTGCGGATAGAATTAAAAATGAACCTGGCAGAAGAAGTCAGATTAGCCGGTGTCGTCGGGGCGGGCGGCGGCGGATTTCCCACCCACGTCAAGCTTAACGCCAAGGCTGAAACTGTGATTGCCAACGGCGCGGAATGCGAGCCACTCCTGCACAAGGACGCTGTCATCATGGAAGAAAGCGCCGCCGAAGTGGTGCGCGGAATGCAGCTGGCCATCGAAGCTGTGGGCGCGAAGGAAGGCGTCATCGGCATCAAAGGCAAAAAGAAGCGCGCCGTCGAGGCGGTCGCCGCCGCCTGCCAGGGCAGGAATATTCGCGTCCAGTTGCTGGGCGACTATTATCCGGCCGGCGATGAATTCGATTTGGTTTACAGCGTCACCGGCAAGTTAATTCCGCCCGGGGGCATTCCCCTTGACGTCGGCGTTCTTGTCAACAACGTCGAGACGTTCGTGAACATTGCCGCCGCCCACGACGGCCAGCCGCTTACGCATAAAATGCTGACGATTGCCGGCGCGGTAAAATCGCCGGCGACCCTGAAGGTGCCGTTGGGCACGACGTTCCGCGAGTGCATCCAACATGCCGGCGGCCTGGCGACGGACGATCCGGTGTTGGTCATCGGAGGTCTGATGATGGGCCGGCACACCGACGACCTCGACACCCCTGTCACCAAGACTTCGACCGGCGGCGTCATTCTGCCTCGCACACATCACGTCATCGAACGCAAGCTCAAGCCCAGCCGGGCGCAAGCGAGCATCGGCAAGTCCGCATGCGACCAATGCCGTTACTGCACCGAGTATTGTCCGAGATATTTACTCGGTTACTCCGTCGAGCCCCACCAAGTCATGCGCACGCTCGCCTTCACCGGCACGGGCGCGGATTATTACAATCAGTGGGCGGCCCTGTGCTGCGCGTGTGGACTCTGCACGCTTTACGCCTGCCCGGAGGAGTTGTTTCCGAAGGAAGCCTGCGACGACGCCAAAGCGGTCATGCGTGCCAAACAAATCAAGTGGACCGGCCCCATGCATCCCAAGCCGCACGCGATGGCGGATGGGCGCCATGTGCCCATCCAGATGCTGGCGAAAAAACTGCACGTGCTTGATTATGATTTGCCCGCGCCGCTGCTCGAAGAGGCAATTGCACCAGGCCGGCTCATTCTGCCGCTCAAGCAAAGTGCGGGAACAGCGTGCTTGCCGAAAGTGAAGATTGGCGACCGCGTGAGTGCCGGTCAAGTCATCGGTGAACCGGCCCCGAACGCGCTCGGTGCATTATTGCACGCGCCGGTTGCCGGCGTCGTCAACGGGGTAAATGCTCAACAAATCATTCTAGAGATATCATGAACGAAAAATCTATCGGCCTGCTTGAACTCTCGAGCATTGCGGCAGGTTTCCTGGTCGCCGACACTATGCTCAAAGCCAGCAACGTGCGCATCCTGCTCTCGCGTTCGATCTGCTCGGGTAAATACATGGTCCTGATTGGAGGTGAGACGGCGGCGGTCGAGGCCGCCACAGCGGCGGGCGAGTCGGCGGCCAACGGCTGCCTGATTGACAGCCTCACGCTCGCCAATCTGCATCCGGACGTGATCACGGCAATCGGCCGCACGCAGCCAGTCCAGCCGGACGGCGCGCTGGGCGTCCTTGAATCATTTAACGTGGCCACCATGATCAAGGCGGCCGATGCAGCGGCCAAGGCGGCCGATATAGAATTGTTGGAACTCCGGCTGGCGATGGCGCTGGGCGGCAAGGCGTTCTGCACCATGACCGGCGATGTGGCCTCGGTGCAGGCCGGCGTGGCTGCCGGCCGCGCGGTTATTGCTGAAGCCGGCGTGCTGGTGAATGCGGTGGTGATTTCACGGCCGCATCCGGACGTTTACCGTGAAGTGATTTGATTTCGATGCGCCGCCGGTCAACGGTGATTGCTCCTGCAGTGTTTTGACCCGTTGCTGCTGAAAGCGATGGGCGGGTGAAAAATCAGTTTATGCGCCGGGGGACTTCCCGCCGGTCAGGGGCGTCCCAAGGGCGGAAGCCGCCATCAAAACCTGACCCTGGCCCAAGAGCAAGCCGTGCTGGCTCCGTGGCAACGGCTATACAGAAGCGCATAAATAACGCTACATTATGGCGATCAAAAAAACGGCGCGAGCAAACCCTGGATTTTTTCGGGGTGTTTCTGCACCGCGTCAAAAGTGCGAAACAAACTACCGCAAAGATCGGCGGGCTTTTCAAAGAACCGGTGATGGGTGGCCTCCCGACGAGTGTAATGCCAGAGCCGTTCCTGAGCGTTGAGTTCGGGCGAGTATTTGGGCAGCGGAAAGCCTTCCGGTGTCACCACAACTGCGATCACCAGTTGCGCGCGATCGGGCCGATGATCCCGGGAATAGCCGCGCGCCGCTTTTTCGACGCCTTCCGCCTCCCCTTCGAAATACGTGCTGGTCAGGTCGTAGAGCAGCACGTCGAAACTGGCGCCAAAGAGATCGCGCCATTTATCGGCCAGATGCCGCTCCAACGCGTCCTTGTGCCCCACCATCCGGTCCAGGGCCCGATACAGCCGATCCTTCTGCGCCACCGCTGCGCTGCCACCGTTCCACCTGCGTGGTGTTCAGTTCGCCCAAGTGCAGCACCCTGCGTTGCACCACGCGTTGGCGGCTGACGCGAAGACTTTCCGTGAGGCTATAGTAAACATGGCGCTTGCCGTCTTTACAACGCTTGTGCGCCTTCAGAAACGTGTCGGCATTCTGACAACGGGCGAGCGGCGCCTGTCTACGGGCTGGGTCTTCCCACAGGCTTCCAGCGCTCGGCTCATGCAAAATCGCCAGCAAATCGCCACCGACGTTCGCAAAAAAAAATCCAAATCGCTGCATATCTGCGAAAGTCAGGTTAGATGTTGGCTTCCCCCTCGACAGGGAAAATTAGAGCCGTTTTGGCACGCTGCCTGCCGCAATTGTCCCATGCAACCGCGACTGCACATCAAAGACATTTGCCGGATTTACGGCTTCTCGAGGTCCACCCTGTACCGCCGGCTTCGTGACGGCCGTTTCCCCAGGCCGATCCGGAGCCTGGGACTGATCTGGCAGCCCGAGGACCTGGCCCTGGCAGAATCCGCGGGACAGGTCCCGCCGCGGCAGTCCCCTTAATTGTCCCGCCTTTAACCTGGATTTGAGCTTGGAAAGGGCTTTGCCCCGTCAAATTGTCCCCGGTTTTGTCCCATCAATCTGTCCCAAGGATGTCCCTTGAAATTGTCCCGCCAAATGTCCCAGATCGGCATCCGGGACGGAAAAGTGTCTTGAAAGGGGTACAAAGCATGTTGTCATTTTGATATGAAGCAAATTTTGATTCGGGAAGTAGAAGACGATTTTGTTGAGATCCTGGATCGGGAAGCCAAACGGCACCGGCGAAGTCGTGAGAAACATGCCCTGTTCCTTATCGAGCAGGGACTGGGTCAGCGGCCATTGGAGACTGCCGGTGAACTGCTGGACGCGCTTGAAGCGGCGCCAGCGCCAAATCTCGTGAGTGAGCAGGAGATCGAAAAGATTCTTCGGCAGCGAGGACGCAGATCGAATCGTCCGGCAACGCCATGATTGCGGACACGACTTTTCTAAGCGATTTGGTGAGAGAATTCCGGGACAACCGGACGGGACCGGCAACAAGAATTTTTCCGGCCACTCGCGCCCGATAATTTGGATCAATTCCTGGTGATATTCGCGCGTCCTCTGCCTCACGACGCCAGCCCTCAAAGCAGCCCACGTGAGAAGTGAATCCCGTAAACACACAAGGCAGAATTCACCCGGGCTAAAAGCAAGTTTGGAGCCAATGGCCGGGATTGAACCGGCGACCGACGGTTTACGAAACCGTTGCTCTACCGCTGAGCTACATTGGCTTGCACAACCGAATCAACCGATGCAGTCGATTTCAGAGTTTCGACAACCGCATCCGATTCGTCCGTAATATTAATTTTTTTTGCCGTGAAATCAACCTTGTTTCCGCTCGGCAGTCCCCTTGAATCAATTCAACGCCAAACCGGATTGAACGATTCCAGGGCCGCGTTCATACCCGCGACCAACGCATTCACGCGAACCGGCAATGGAAAATCCGAGGGCGCCTCCAGCGTACAACCCAGCCGTGATTTGTTCATAATCAAATAAAATGCCTCGGCCCATTGCGGGCGCGTGTTGGGATCGAGCTTCGGTCGGATAATGCCGCCGTTCGCCGGGCGGTCCTCGATGATTTCCGACGGATCAATCGGGCAGACCTTTCGGACTGCTTCGATGATTTTCTCCGCAAGCGCAGGTTGTTGGTCAGGATTCTGTTCATAGAGGTAAAAACCATGTGCTTCCCAATCTTCGTGCAGGCAAAGATACAAATCGAACTGCGGCTGGCGTTCCAACCACGCAATGTGGGCACGGACTTCGGCGGTTTCCAGATGCCGGTAATCGCGGTTCAAATCCTTGCCGTCGGGATTCTCCCGGCGGTTCAAAACAAAACCCACCGGGTTCAAGCAGGGACAAAACCAGAGTTCGGCATCCGCCGGCCAGTGGTTTTCCTGAAGCAATCGCAACGCGGCCATGGGTCCCGCCGGTTCGTCGCCATGAATGCCGGCACTCAGGTAAACACGGGTCGAGTGAAGCGGGGGGAGAGACGCGGCCCGGTGCAGGGTGAACAGGTTGAATTCGCCTTGTCGGCCAAAATTTTCCGGAGTCCAGCCGTGCTGCTGTGCCGCGATTCCGATGTCACGCAACACGGCGCGGATGTCAATCGTTTCGCCGTGGTAGCCACCGTGATTTTTGCCAAGCCTTTCCACGCGGAGAATTTCACGCAAAGATGAAAAGACGCCAACACATTTTATTCGTTCACGCCGGCTGCGGAATCAGGCGGTCTTGCTCAACGCGGGGCGAACTTTCCCAGGCAATCATCGCGCGCTTGCGGATTGGTCCCCACCGGTAGTTCCCAATCACCCCGGTTTCGCGGATGACGCGGTGGCAGGGGATAAGATACGCCAGCGGATTTTGTCCTACGGCGGCACCGACGGCGCGCGCGGCGGCCGGCCGGCCCAGCGTCGCCGCCAAACGGCCGTAGCTGGTGAGCGAACCGGGCGGGACCTGTAATAACGCCCGCCAGACGCGCACTTGAAACGGCGTGCCGCGCACAAACGCGCGCAACCCTGGGCGTGAATGTGTTCCGGAAGGCGGCGCAAAGATTTTTGCGGCGAGGCGGCTGGCAACGGAATCGTCGCGTTTTATTTTTGCCTGCGGCCAATCGTTTTGAAGTCCGGCCAACGCTGATTTTTCGTCTTCGACAAATGAAAGATGGCAGACGCCGCGCGGACTTTCGGCGATGAGACATTTTCCAAACGGGCTTTCCGCGAAGCCAACGGAAATCATCCAGCCGGTGCCGCCGGATTTCCATTCGCCGGGTGAAGCGGCTTCCAGATTCACGCAGAGATCGTGCAGTCGGCCCGGCCCGGACAGGCCGGATTCCAGCGCGGCATCCAAAACGCTTTCGCCCTCGCGGAGCAATTTCTGCGCGTGGGCGAGCGTGAGGCATTGGAGAAAATCCTTTGGGGTGACGCCCGCCCACGCGGAAAAAAGCCGGAGCAAATGAAACGGACTCAAACCGGCGTGCGCCGCCAACGCCGCCAAATCGGGCTGCTCGGCGCGACGCTCGTCCAGATAACGGATGATTTGGGCGATGCGTTCGTAATCGTTCATGGGCACACTTTGCCACCAGATAACGGCCGCTCCCACCCGTTTCTTGCGCCTTTTATTTCCTCTTCGTTGGGCGAGGAGCGGAAGAAGATTATTGCGTTGCGCGATTTATTTCGCGGTTGTCAGTTCGGCTTCTGTTCTGCAACCCGCTTTTCCGCAGCCGCAGCCGGCTTCGTCCTGATCACTGAAGCCGTGATGGTCCCAACTCGGATCCAGACCGAGGTCTTTGAGCATCTGCAGGTCTTTCTCGACGGGCTGATTCAGCGTGGTGAGATAGTTGCCAACCATGAGGGCGCTGGCGCCAGCCAGGAAAATCATGCTTTGTGCGTCACGCAGGTTCACCGTGCGGCCGCCGGCAATCATGATTTCCTGCCGCGGCAAGATGAACCGGAAACAAGCGATGGTTTTTAAAATTTCCATGACCGGCAGCGGCGGATGGTTTTCAAACGGCGTGCCCTTGATGGGATTGAGGATATTGAGGGGCACAACGTTCGCGCCGATTTCCTTGAGCGCAAAGGCCAGGTCGCAGCGGTCTTCGCGCGTCTCGCCCATGCCGATGATGCCGCCGGAACAAATCTTGATGCCCGCTTTTTTTAAGTAGCCGATGGTTTCGAGGCGGTCATCGTAGGTATGCGTGGTGCAGGTTTCGGGGAAAAAGCGGCGCGAGCTTTCGAGATTGTGGCCATAGCATTCAACGCCCGCTTCCTTCAAACGGTCGGCGACACGCTGGTGCTTGAGGAGACCGAGCGAGACATCGGGCCGGGTTTTGCCGCCGGCCTTCAATTCGCGGATGCGGTCGCAGACTTCGTCCAGCATCGGACCTTCGTTCAAACCTTTCCACGCCGCCACCAGGCCGACGGCGGTGACGCCGTTTTTGTTCGCTTCTTCCGCCGCCGCCTGAACCGGTTCGGGATCAACAAAACCGTATCGGGGCGAGCCGGTTTGATAAAACGACGACTGCGCGCAAAAACTGCAATTCTCCGAGCACGCGCCGGCCTTGGCATTCACGATGGAGCAGAGGTGGATCTTGTTGCCCTTGAACTGTTCGCGAATCCGGTTCGCCCAGGACAACAAATCAAAAATGTCGGCGGTGTTTTCGAGGTGGAAGAGCCACAACACCTCGGCGCGGGTGAGGTTAACGCCGTCGAGCACGCGCCGGCCCAGTCCGGCGATTGGGGCGTGGTTGGTTGCGTCAACCAATTCAAGTGTCATGGTTGACAGCCTAGCACCGGGGATAACGGACGCAAGCGGGGATTAGCGAAATCAACCAGGATTTGCCCCTTACTCAACCACCTTGCCGAGGATGTCCTGGCGCGAAACGGCTCCAAAAACACGGCTGTCCAGGCTGTTGTTGCGGTTGTCGCCCATGACAAAATATTTGTCGCCGTAGCTGATAAACTCGTTCCCATCGCGATCGTAAGCATAGGTGGGCGTGCCGGGCAAAAGATACGGCTCGCGCAACAACCGGCCATCCACATAAACCTTGCCGTTCTTGAGACACACCGATTCACCGGGCGTGGCAATGATGCGTTTAACCAGCAGCATATGATCCTGCGGATCCCTGACGGCGACGATGTCGTCACGTTGCGGTTCACCTATCAAATAGCTATAGCGATCCAGCCAATAGTGCCCTGAATTGATGAGCGTGGGGTACATGCTGTCACCGACGACCTGGACTGATTGAATAACAAACCGGCTGACCAACAAATAACTAAACGCCGACAATGCGAGAATCATTGCCAGACTGCAACAATGGCGGAAGAACCAGGACCACGACATTCGCAAGCGCCAGACTTTCAAATAAAACCCCAAAACCCCGGAGAACTTCTTAAAGGCAAGATACGTCATGTCCACAATTCAACTGTACCAATTTGATACATTTTTGCAAGCAAAAAACGGCGAAATTGTCCAAAAACCGCACATCAAAATCCTTAACGATAAAACCTTGAAATCAATCCTTTGTACGGGGATTGTCAGCGAAGTGGCCCCTCTGCAATTAATGGCTCTTTATAGATTCATTAAGATACGTAGCCAGCGAAGAGATTTGCATGTCTGACAGCGGGCCGCCGTCGGTACCGGAAAACGCCGGCATCAGCGAACCGGGTTTGCCATGGGCGATCCAGATGCGCCAGAATTCGAAATTGGTCGGCGTTTTGAGCGCGTGCAAATCCGGCACCATCGTCGCGCGATGTGCACTGTCATGGCAAATGGCGCAATCGGCCTGGTAAAGTGCCTGGCCGTATTTGCCTTCACCCTGCCGGACATGGCACGTCGCGCATTCTGCCTTAAAGACCAACTGCCGATCGGCCACCGCCAGCTTCCGGTTGGTTTCACGCTCGGCTTCCGACATTTCAGGCATCTGGAAAGGCAGAATGGTGATTTTCAGCATCAAGGTTTTGGAACCTTTATCCGTATAGACCATCAATGTCTTGTACAACGTTCCAGTCGCAACATATAAGTTCACCGTTGCTTCGATCCGGCCGTTGGAGCCGGGCGCGAGGGTCCAGGGCAACGGCGGCAATTTTGTCGTGGTGCAGCCGCAGGACGGGCGCACACTCAAAATTGTGACCGGAGCCGGCGTCACGGAATTTGTGACCGTGACCATGTTGGTGTGGCTGGTCACGCGGGCAATCCGGGTAATTTTTCTTCCAACCAGTCGCGCCCAAAAACTGGAATTGGTGACCGTCGCGAAGTTGGTGACGCTGGTAATATTGGTGGCCAGGCCAAGATTAATTTGGGTTGCAACGTTGGTGAAACTGAAGACGAAATGTGCCGGCCCGGTATTCGCGGTAACATTGGTTTCTTTCGTCGTCGCGTCCCAGGCCAGAACCCCATCGGGCAACGGCCCCGACGCGTGCGACAAATTCGGCACATAAACCGGCGGGGTGGCCACCGTGCTGTTGGATGGCTTGACCTCGGCAGCCACGAGGCCCGCGCCGGCCAGAATAATACCCGCAATCGCAAAAAGAAAATGACGGCTTGATTTCATAACAACGCCGAATGCTAAAAAGCCCGCCTTCGTTTGACGAGCAGGAAATGATTGAACTTCCGCCCAATCACAACCGGTTTAACGCACTTAAAACGGCGCGCACGGACGCCAGCTCAATGTTCGTATCCACACCCGCACCCCAGCGCGATTTGCCGTCGGCGGTTTTAATTTGGATGTAGGCAATCGCCGCGGCTTCCTCACCGGAACTCAAGGCGTGCTCGCTGTAAGCCGTGATCTCAAAACGCGGCCCGCCCGCTTTGTTGAATCCGTGCACCAACGCGGCCAGCGGGCCATTGCCCTGCCCGGCCAGTTCCACCAGCTTCCCGTCGCGCAATAATTTCGCGCGGCATTTGACGATGCCATTTTTGCTCTCCGTTTCAAATTTCTTAAGCTGCCAGGGCGCCGTGCGCTCGAGGTATTCCTTCCAGAACATCTGTTTCAATTCGGCGGCGGTCACTTCGCGGCCCCGCTTGTCCACTTCATCATTGGCAATCGGACCGAACTCGCGCTGCAGGTCCTTGGGCAATTCGATGCCGAACTGGCTTTCCAGCAAATAGGCCACACCGCCTTTGCCGGACTGGCTGTTGACCCGGATGACCTCGCGGTATTCGCGGCCGATGTCCGTCGGGTCAATCGTGAGATACGGCACATCCCAGTGCGTACGGCGGTTTTCCTTCCATTCATTCAATCCTTTGCGAATGGCGTCCTGGTGCGAACCGCTGAAGGCAGTGAAGACCAGTTCGCCCGCGTAAGGCTGGCGCGCCGGGACCGTCATGCCCGTGCAACGTTCGTAAACCTCGATCAGTGAATTGAGGTCGGTAAAATCCAATTTCGGATCAATGCCGTGCTGGTAAAGGTTCAAGGCCACGGTCACGATGTCCAAATTGCCGGTGCGCTCGCCATTGCCGAATAACGTGCCTTCGACGCGTTCCGCGCCCGCGAGCAGGCCAAGTTCCGTCGCCGCCACGCCGGTGCTGCGGTCGTTGTGCGTGTGGACGCTGACAACCAGCGAATCACGGTTTTTGATGTTCCGGCAAATCCATTCGACCTGGTCGGCATAAACGTTCGGCATCGCGACTTCCACCGTGTCCGGCAAGTTTAAAATCATCTTCCGCTTCGGCGTCGGTTGCCAGATCTCCATGACGGCTTCGGAAATTTCCTTCGCAAATTCCACTTCGGTCGCGGAAAAACTTTCCGGCGAATACTGGAGCAGGATTTCCGTGCCCTTGAGCCGCGGCAAACGGTCCTTGATCCACTGCGCGCCGCGCACGGCGACTTCGATAATTTCTTTCTCCGATTTGCTGAAGACGACGCGGCGTTGCGCGGGCGAGGTTGAGTTATAAAGGTGAATGATGGCCCGCTTCGCGCCGAGGAGCGATTCCACCGTGCGCTCGATCAAATCCTCACGCGCCTGCACGAGCACCTGGAGCCAGACGTCCTCCGGCGCGCGATTTTCCTCGATGAGCCGGCGGTTGAACGCAAACTCGGTGTTCGACGCGGAGGGAAAGCCAATTTCGATTTCCTTGAAACCGGTTTTCACCAGCGTCTGGAACAACTCCAACTTCTGCGAAACGTTCATCGGCACGGCGAGCGCCTGGTTGCCGTCGCGCAAGTCCACGCTGCACCAGCGCGGCGCGTGGCTGAGGACGCGGTTCGGCCACTGCCGGTCAGGCAAACTGACCGGCGGAAACGGACGGTATTTCTTCGACGGATTCTTGTGCATGTTGTCTTTCAGTTGTGGCAGTGGCGCTTCCGTTTGGCAAAACAAAAACCCCACCGCCGGTTTGGCAGTGGGGTTCGCTAAAACTTATCAATGAATCAGAACCCGACCGCCGCGCGGCACAACCGCAGCGCGTTCAGCAGCAGGTTCAGATTTAAATGACGATTCACTGGCACCATCATAGCCACTCGGGTTCCGGGGGTCAAATCGTTTTTCTTCCTTTCAAAACACCCTTTTTCTCCGTGCCAGGCCACGTTCACATGCAGGGTGGAATCCAACCGTGGAACGAGCAGACAGATGGCACGGTTCATTTCGGCCACATTTTCAAATTCGCATTTGATTCTTTCCCCGTGCCGCACGACCAGATTCAGCCGTCCGGCCTTTCCGATGGCCACAAACCGGGACGGCGCTTCCACGGCGGCATCACGAATTTCGGCCAGATTCAACTTGAAGTTGGCCTTGCTTTCACGCAGCAATTCCTCTGGATCCTTGTTTTCCAACCGGCGCCGCTTCGCTTTGGTTTCCCGAATTGTTTTCCCGCTTGCTTTCCGCGGTCGGTTGAGAAAACACTCGCTTTCATGCAATCCAAACCAGGTTCTCCCACCGGCAGGATTCCCATCTTCAAACGACAGTGGCCTGAACCGCTCGCCATCACTCTTGCCGCGATCGCCACGGCCCTCCTGCCGGCCTGCCGCACCACCACGCCAGTGTCCGACGTGCGGAAGGAATCGGATGGCGTGGCGCTCGCGACACCAGCCGGCGTGACGCGGTTGCAGGTGTGGTCGGACCGCATTATTCGCGTAACGTTCGCGCCGGGAACGGAATTGCCCGCGGAGAAAAGCCTGTGCGTCATTGCCAGGCCCACGCCAACGAAATGGTCGCTGTCCAAGTCGCCCGACACCGTGATGCTGCAAACAGATGCGTTGCAGGTGCGCCTGGACCGCCAGACCGGCGCCGTCGGATTTTACGATTTGAAAGGCCATCCCATTTTGCAGGAGGCAGCGGGTGGAGCGGGAATTCCCCCGGCACCCGGCGCGTCGGGCGCGCGGCAATCGTTCGTCCTCGCGCCGGACGAGGCGATTTTCGGCCTCGGCCAGCACCAGCGCGGCGTCTGGAATTATCGCGGCAAGACGGTGCACCTGCAGCAGAAGAACATGGAAGTGGCGATTCCGGTGCTCGTCTCGTCCAGGGGTTATGGTGTGCTCTGGGACAACCCCGCCATCACTGAGGTGGACGCGGGAAAAACTGACGCGGGCATTTTGTCGTGGACATCAGAGGCAGGGAAGGCGGTGGATTATTATTTCATGTTTGGCCCGGCGGCGGACGGGGTGATCCGGGATTATCGCGCGCTGACGGGCGCGGCGCCGATGATGGGCCGGTGGGTCTGGGGTTTCTGGCAATCCAAGGAGCATTACGCCAGCCAGGAGGAACTGACGAACGTGGTCGCCGCCTATCGAAAACTCCAGGTGCCCTTGGACGGAATCATTCAGGACTGGCAATACTGGCCGAAGGACGGCTGGGGCTCGCACCAGTTCGATCCGGCGCGCTATCCGGATCCGGCGGAGATGATTCGCGACCTCCACGCGATGCACGCGCATGTGATGATTTCCGTCTGGCCGAAATTCGACGTGGGCACGGCGAACTGCAAGGAACTGGAACGCGCCGGCGCGCTTTATGCGCCGGTGCTGCGCAGTGTCTATCCGCCGGGCTGGCAGAAATGGTATGACCCGTTCAACCCGATTGGCCGGCGGATTTACTGGCAGCAGATTTCCAAAGACCTGTTTCAACCCGGCATTGACGCCTGGTGGCTGGACGCGTCGGAACCGGAATTAAGCGGGCATTGGGGCGAGTTCCGCACATTCCAAACGGCACTCGGCCCCGGCTCAAACGTGTTCAACGCCTATCCCCTGATGCACACGGCGGCGATTTATCAGGGCCAGCGCGCGGCAACCGACCAAAAGCGCGTCTGCATCCTCACGCGCTCGGCCTGGGCCGGCCAGCAACGCAACGCCGCCATCACCTGGTCGGGCGACATTCAGGGGCGATGGAACGTCTTCGCCCGTCAAATTCCCGCCGGGTTGAATTTTTCCATCAGCGGCATCCCCTATTGGAACACCGACATTGGCGGTTTCTTCGGCCGGAAAACGACGGACAAAGAGTATCAGGAACTGTTCACGCGCTGGTTCCAATTTGGCGCCTTCTGTCCCATGTTCCGGGTGCATGGCACGGTGGCGCCGAAAGAATTGTGGCGCTGGGATGAGCCAACGCAAAAAATCTGGGAGAAGTTCGTGGACCTCCGCTACCGGCTGCTGCCTTATATTTATTCCGTCTCGTGGCAGGTCACGAGTGATGGCGGTACGATGATGCGCCCCCTGGTGATGGATTTCGCGGACGACCCGCAGGCGCTCGACATCGGCAACCAATATCTCTTTGGCCCGGCGTTGATGGTTTGTCCGGTCACACAACCGGGAGCGACCAACTGGAGCGTTTATCTGCCGAAGCAAAACACCTGGTACGATTTTTGGACCGGCCGGCGGATCGCCGGCGGCCAGCGCGTGGATGCGGCGGCGCCGATTGATTCACTGCCCTTATTTGTGCGCGCGGGCGCCATCGTACCGATGGGGCCAGTCGTGCAATACGCCGCCGAAACGCCGGACGCCCCGCTGGAAATCCGCATTTATCGCGGCGCGGACGGCAAGTTCACGTTATATAACGACGAAGGTGACAATTACGACTATGAAAAAGGCGAATACTCGACAATTCCTCTCACATGGAATGACTCAACGGGAACGCTGACCCTGGGACCGCGCCGGGGAGAATTTCCCGGCATGGCAACTGAGCGGACCTTCCGCATCGTATTCGTTGGCGCAGGACATGGCAATGGTGTTGCCGAGACTGAATCTCCCGATGCCGTTGTGAAATACACCGGCGATCCAGCCACGGTGAAGGCGGAGCAATGATGTGAACGAAATCAACCCCTGAGGTTTGATTTTCCGGGACCGGATCCTCAAAGAAAAGCAGGGAGCCGGATTTTCACGCTTGCTTCTTTCCAACCATCGCCGGGAGACTGGCGTGTCTATGGCTTGGAAACGCAAAATCTCCGGCGGCACTTTGGCAACGATCGGTTACGTGCTCTCGCCGCTCTCATGGTGGAATGATGCCTTCGTGAACATTCCCCTCGCGCTGGTCTTTGCCTGGCTGGTGAGTTTCTTTTACAAGCCGGCGTTCACCGCGAGCTTGATCGTCGGTTACTGGCTGACGAACGTGCTTGGCCTGGTGCTCCTGCACAAGGGCGCGCGGCAGATGTTTTCGGAAAAACCGCCGCCGGACTCACGCCGGGAATTATGGACAGACGTGGTGGTTTCGTTGATTTACACCGCCATCGTCATCGCCTTGGTCAAACTGGAAATTCTCAAGCCGTTCGCCGCTTATTTCAAAAGCGATTGAATTTCAGCATCCGATAAACGCGGCGTGGACCGCCTGCATCGCCTGTTCCCCCTTGGCCAGATCAATCACCACGGAGACTTTGATTTCACTGGTGGAAATCATGTCAATGTTCACCCCTTCGTTGGCCAGCGTCTCAAACAGCTTGGCGGCCACGCCAGTGTGGCTGCGCATGCCAACGCCGACGATGGAGAGTTTGCCGATCTTTTCAGTGGCAATCACGTCGCGGAAGCCGAGCTCCTTTTTCAAGCCGTCGATGACCTTTTGCGCTTTGAGCAAGTCCGGCTTGTCCACCGTGAACGAAAGGTCGGTGGCCCCGACCTTGTCGAGGCTGCCGTGGCTGATGTTTTGGACAATCATGTCCACGTTGACCGTCGCGTCGCCCAGTGCCTTGAAAATGCGGGCCGCCACGCCGGGTTTGTCCGGCACGCCGACGAGCGTGACCTTCGCCTGGTTTTTGTCGAGTGAAACGCCGCGCACCACGACGTCTTCCATGCTTTTGGTTTCTTCTTTCACAACGGTTCCGGGATTGTCATTCAAGCTGGAGCGAACTTCAAACACGACGTCAAATTTTTTCGCGAATTCCACCGAACGGCTCTGCATCACTTTCGCACCCAGACTGGCGAGTTCAAGCATTTCGTCGTAGGAAATTTCCTCCAGTTTCTTCGCCTCCTTTACAATGCGCGGGTCGGCGGTGTAAACGCCGTCCACATCCGTGTAAATCTGGCACAGGTCGGCCTGGAGCGCCGCCGCCAGCGCAATGGCCGTCAAATCCGAACCCCCGCGGCCCAGCGTCGTAATCTGGCCTTCCGGCGTTTCGCCTTGAAAACCGGCGACGATAACGACGTTGCCCTGCTTCAAAAGCTCGCGGACCTTTTTCGGCGTGAGGTTGTGAATTTTCGCCTTGGTATGCACGCCGTCGGTCACGATGCCCGCCTGCGCCCCGGTGAGTGAAACCGCCGGCACGTTCAACGAATGCAGCGCGATCGCCGTCAGCGCAATGGTCTGTTGTTCGCCGGTTGCCAGCAACACATCCATTTCGCGTTCACTCGGCAACGGCGCAATGTCCTTGGCTAATTTGATCAAACCATCCGTCACGCCGCTCATGGCCGAAACCACGACGACGACCCGGTCGCCCCGCGAACGATATTCCGCCACCCGCCGGGCGACATTTTTAATACGGTCGGGGTTGCCAACCGACGTCCCGCCGTATTTTTGAACGATCAAGGCCATGGTTTCTTCTGCTGCGCCAAATTTGACTTTCCCGCCGGCTATTATTTTTTTTGAGCGGTCGCGAAGGATAGCAATTTTGCCGTGATTGGCAAGGCGTGGAAAATTAAAGTGATGTTCTGATTCGGGTTGCCGTGCCGGCGTTGTTCGCTGATTTATTCGAGCCCTGGTTTCGAAGCGGCAACCAATCACGACGCTGCCCGCTATTTGCGTCCGGTAAAATATTTCGTTATTTGGATAAAAATTCCGAGCACAACCATCGAAGGTGGACTATGTTGGTTTAGAAATGGCGCTTGCACTAAAGTAAGTTTGCCAAAAGCAAAAAAGCATGAAAAGAAAGGACAGGTTATGACCAACGAAGCAAACATGGAAAAACTCGGCTCGGAGTTGAAGGAGTTGTCGAGCGACGCGGAGGCGATGTTGCAGGCTACCGCCGGACAGACCGGGGAAAAAATGAGCGAGCTGCGTCATCGTTTGTCCACGGCCCTCAACTCAGCCAAAGCCACGTACCATCGGATTCAAGAAAAGACCGTGGCCGGTGCGAAGGTCGCGGACAAAACGATCCGCGAACATCCGTACGAATCCATCGGCATCGCGGCGGGCGTGGCCTTTGGCCTGGGACTGTTGATCGGCGTGCTGGCCGGTCGCAAGTAAGTTCATGGGCAACACGCCTCAGGCCGAGGGTGGCATTCTGGCCACCCTCACGCGAATGCTAAAGACACTGCGCGACGTGGTGGAAAACCGCGTCGAACTCTTTCTCGTCGAATGGCGGGAGGAACGGCTGCGGTTGATGGAGTTGCTGCTGCTGTTGCTGGCCGGGACGGTGTGTGCGTTGATGGCGCTGCTCATGATCACGCTCGCGGTCGTGGCGTTTTTCTGGGACACGCACCGCCTGCTGGTGCTGACGCTGATTATTCTGGCCTACGCCGGCGCGGCGGCAGCGGCGTTTGGAACGCTGCGCTCCCGGCTCCGGCGGTGGCGGGCCTTTGCCGCCACGCTGGAACAAATCAGGAAGGACCAGGCATGTTTCAAGGAAAAGAGTTAGAGCAACTCCGGTTCCAGAAGGAGCAGCTCGTATCCCAAAGCGACGCCCACCGGCAACGGTTGCTGGACGACTGGCGACGGCTTCAATCGTCGGAGGTTTGGCTGGATGAAATCCTTGGCTTCGTGCGCCGTCATCCCTGGTGGAGCGCGGGGCTGGCCGCGGCCGCGGGGGCTTTGACGGTCAAGACCTTGCGCCGACCCCGCACCATCATAAACGGAATTGGCCGGCTGGGAAAAATGGTTCCCTTGGCGCTGTCAGTTTGGAGATTGCTCCGAAGAAAAAGACGGCAATCATAATTCAGCCGGGCCGTTACGCCGCGTGTTTGTGGATCAAGTACGCCTTGAACTCTTCATAATCCGCGCCCATCCGGTCGAAATCCTCCGGCATTTTGATGGCGGCTGCCATCGCCCGCGGAACGTCCGGAGGCCAGCCGACAACTTTTTCGACTTCTGCCGGGAACTTCGCCGGGTTGGCGGTTTCGATAATCACGGCAGGCGTGTCGCCAGGCGACTCGACGGCGAGCCAGTCGAGAAAGCCCTGCCACGCCACCGCCCCGTGTGGCTCCAGCAACAATTGATATCGGGTCCAGAAATCCCGGATCGCCGTACGCGTCCGGTCGTCGGAAACCGAACTGGAAAACAAATCCCGGCGCATCGCGGCAAGGTCCGGCTGCCGGTGGAGCCTGCCGGTCTCATCCATCTGCCCGCCGTAAATCGCCACGAGCCGCGCCAGGTTGCTCGGATGGCCGACGTTCATCGCGTTCGAGAGCGAGTTGCGCGAGGGCACGACTTTTTCGTAATGGCCGCTGGCAAGGAAACGCGGGAAGGCATCGTTGTCATTCACCGGCACCATCAGCTTTTTCACCGGCAAACCCATCTCCCGCGCGAACACGGCACCCATCGCGTCGCCAAAATTGCCGCTGGGAATGGAAAAGACCATCGGTTCGCCGGGTTTCGCCAGCCGGGAAGCGGCGTAAAAATAATAAACGCTCTGCGGCAGGAGCCGGCCAATGTTGATGGAATTGGCGGACGACAGCGGAAGGTGCTTCAACTCCGGATCGGCAAAGGCGCGTTTCACCATCGCCTGGCAATCGTCAAATTTTCCATCAATCGCAACCGTGCGGATATTGTTGCGCAGCGTGGTCATTAACTTGCGCTGGCTGTCGCTGACTTCGGCGATGGGAAACAACACGATGACGCGCACTCCCGGTACTCCGTGAAACGCGTGCGCCACCGCCGAGCCGGTGTCGCCGCTGGTGGCGGTGAGAATGGTCACCGGCCGGCCGTCCTCACGCAGAAAATGCCCGAACATTCGCGCCATCATTTGTGCGGCGAAATCCTTGAACGAGGCCGTCGGCCCCTGGTCCAGCCGCATCAGGAAGACGCGGTCGCGAATTTTTTCCAGCGGAATCGGGAACTGGTACGCGTCGCGGCACAGGGCGGCCAAATCATGGTCGGAGATGATCCCCTCGGTAAATTTTGAGAGGACGCGAAAGGCGATTTCGTGATAGGGCCATTGGGCAAACGCAGCGATTTCGTCCGGCGCCAGTCGCGGAAATTTCTCCGGCAAATAAAGCCCGCGGTCGGGAGCAAGTCCGGCATGAAATGCCCCGCGCAAATTGACGAGGGGCGCCTGGCCGTTGGTGCTGCGGAAAAGGAGCGGCATGTCAGAATGCAGAAGACGACGTGAAGAGTCTCATTCTTGCATTTTTAGTCAGAGACTCTTTACCTCGTTTCCATCAGTTTTTGAATGAATTCCATCATTCGAAATTTTCCACCCGAATCATCACCGGCTCGCTTTTGACCACGGACAATTTGGCGATTCTGGTCAACGCCTTCATCACTGCGCCGTTGGTCGCGTAGTGCAGCATGAAAATCAGCGGTACGCTTTCGCCTTCGTGGCCTTCGGGTTGAATCACCGACGAAATGCCGATTTTCGACCGGCCGAAAATGGCCGCGATTTTTGCCAGCACTCCCGGCCGGTCGGCGACATTCAGACGCACGAAATATTGGGAAACGACGTCCTCGATCGGCACGACGGCGCCGGCGCCCTCGTGCGGCACAAAGGGCGGCACGCGGTGTTTGGTGCCGAATTTCAGGTCGAGCGCCGCGTCCGCCAGATCGCTTAAGACCGCGCTGGCGGTGGCGTCCTTGCCCGCGCCGCGCCCATAAAAAAGCGTGTCGCCGACAATGTCACCGCGGACAAAGACGGCATTGAAAACATGATTTACCCCCGCCAAAACATGCGCGTTCGGAATCAGGGTCGGATAAACCGAGACCTGCACTCTGCATTTGCGATTTTCGCTTGACGATTTACGCGCCGATGGGCCGGTTGCAGCGTCCGTCGTCAATCGTAAACCTTCAATCTGTTTGACGATTCCAAGCAGTTTGATCGTGTAACCGAGTTCACCGGCGAATTTGATGTCCATTGCCGAAACCGGGCGGATGCCTTCCACGTGAATTTCCCTGGGACGCACCCAGAAACCGTGCGCAAGCGAGGCGAGGATGCCGATCTTGTGCTGGGCATCCCAGCCGTCCACGTCGAGGTCCGGCGGTGTCTCGGCGTAACCCTGTCTTTGCGCATCCGCCAGCACCGTGGCAAAGCCCGCACCTTCCAATTTCATGCGGGTCAGGATGTAATTGCACGTGCCGTTGACGATGCCGTAAAGCGCATGGATGCGGTTGCCGACGAAACCTTCGCGCAATGATTTGATGATGGGAATGCCACCGCAAACGCTGGCCTCGTAATAGAGATTGGTGCCGTATTTTTTGGCGGCGGCGAAAAGCTGCTCGCCATGCGCCGAAAGCAACGCCTTGTTTGCCGTGATGACCGGCTTGCCGAGTTGGAGCGCGGTAAGAATCATCGTCCGGGCGAGAGTCGTGCCGCCGACGAGTTCAGCGATGAGGTGGATGTCCGGATCATGCACCACGCTTTGCCAGTCGGTGGTCATCACGGCGCGGGGAATTTCGTAAGGGCGCGGTTCGTCAAACGCCTTGACCGCGATTTTGCGGACGGCGACCTTGACGCCGATGCGCGAGGCCATGAGCCCGCCGTTGAGCTGAAGCGCGTGAAACACGCCGCTGCCCACGGTGCCACCGCCAATCATTCCCAGGTTCACCTGCTGCATCGGAGCGCACAGCTTGCCGTGAAAGGTATCGGGGAACAATCCATTTTTGAAGACGGCCGTCCCCAACGGCCGGTTTGCAGCCGAAACGCAACGGCCTCAAATGTCGTAATCACCGATGTCTTTGAGCACTCCGGTATCGCTGTCCAGCGGACGGCCGTAAAACAGCCGGACATCGGCTTTCTGCGGCAGCAGTTCCCGGGCGCGCACCAGTGCCCGCTTGGTGGCAATCGTTGGATTGATTTCAGCCGGAAAAATATTTTCTTCGCCGATTTGTTTCAACAGACCGCTGTTGCGCAGAACGCGGGTGACATCGGGACTGCTGCCGCTGATCAGCAGACGACGGCCCGTCTTGCGCAGGTAATCGTGGAGCGATTCCAGCGCCATGACGGTGCTGGCATCGAGATGCCGCGCATTTTTCATGCGGAGTATGAAAACGCGGATGTTTTCGTCCTCGGCCTGCCGACGAATCTGGTTTTGGAACAGGTCCGCCGCGCCGAAAAACAGCTCGCCTTCGACGTGAATGATGGAAATCTGGGGATTGGGACGCTGGCTTCGGTCGCGCAACTCGGCCAGTTGGCCGCTTTCGTTGAACGTATATTCCACAAGAGTTGGCGTGCTGGTTTTTTGCAGAAACAACGCCAGGGCCACGCCAATGCCCGCGTAAATGGCGACGTCGAGCTTTAGAAAAAGCGCTGCCCCCAATGTCGCAAAAAACACGACGGCGTCCGAGCGGGTAGAACGGGTCGAGACGCGGATTTGCGAGCGGTTGATGAGCTTGTACCCCACCCGGATCAGATGGGCGGCCAGCGCGGGCACCGGGATGTAATTGAACACCGGGGTCAGGAACAAAATGATGAGCAGCACCGCGCCGCTGCTCAACATGGATGACAGTTGCGTTACTGCGCCGCTCTGGAGGTTCACCGCCGAGCGCGTGAAGGAGGACGACGCCGGCGGCAAACCGAACAAGCCCACCGCCAAGTTGCCCGCGCCCATGCCCATCAACTCCTGGTTGGGGTCCAAATGCTGGCCGCTCCGCGCGGCGAGCGATTTGGTAATGGCGGTGGCTTCCAACATGCCGATGATGGCGATGGCGATGGCACTGCCGGCGGTTTCGTGCAAGATGTCCAATTGTTTACCCAACGGCGGCAGCGGGCTGAATTGGGGCAAGCTGGCGGTGATCTTGACCAGATCAAACGGCAACGCCGGGTGAAAATAGGCAAAAACACGGGCGGCAATCGCCAACGATCCCAGCCCGATCAACGGCTCCGGCCACGTCGGCCGCAAAAATTTGATTCCCTCGAAAATAACCAGCGTCAGGACGGCAATGCCAATGGCCCACCACGAAAAACTCCCGCCGCCGAGCGCCTCGCCCACCTGGCGCAAGGTGTCCCGGAACGGTTCGCCCGGCTGGATCGCGAAACCCATGCCATTCCCCAATTGACTGGCCATCAGCAGGACGCCGATCGCCGTGGTGTAGCCCACCACCACCGAGCGGGAGATGAATTTGGTCACCTCGCCGAAATTGAACATCCCGGCGATAAATTGCATCACACCAATCATCAGGGCCAGATAGGCGGCCAGTTGCAGCGGACTCAAACCCAAGCGCGACATCAGGCTGGCGTTGGCCGCCAAGGTCGCCGCCGTGATCAGGAAGACCGACGTTGTCGGTCCGAAGACGTGATGGTAGGAAGAGAAGAACAAGGCGCTGAAAAATCCTCCCACCACCACCGCCAAGATCACCGGCATGGCCGGCAGGCCTAGAATCAGCGCGAATCCAATCGCCTGTGGGATGGAAACCAACGTCAGGGTGGCGCCGGCAATCAGGTCATGGCGGAACTTGTCCCAGGAATAACGCCGCAGTTCGTTGACGAACGGAAAACGAATCCGGGGCGGAGACAATTGCCAGCCGCCCACGCCGATTCCCGCCTTGGAAAAAAAGCTCATCGAGAACAACCTTGCGGAAGCGCGCTAAAACCACCCGCCCGTTCCCCAGCGAAGCCGATTTGAGACCGTTGCTTGAACACGCTATCAGCTTAAACCGTGGCCCTGCGAAATCAACGCGAACTTGTTGCCTTGGGACCCTGTCCCGCCACCATGAGTCCGTCCTACCAGTTCACCGGCACGGTCATTTTTTTGCCGAAACGATTGTGGTAGTGTAACTGGCGATGCTTCCGGCCGTATTCATGCACGAGCTTCGTCAACTTCACGTCATAGCAGCAATACTCCGCTATTTCCGCGAGCTTGCCGTCCCTGAACCAGCGGATGGCCTGCATGCCCTCCGCCGTTTTTTCCACGCCGAACGTCGCCGTCGCAATCGAGTCGAGCGAGAGCCGGTGCTGCAGTTTGTTCTGCAGCTCCACCATCAGGTCCAGCGTGGGCAACTGGCGTAAATCGAACGTCGTATAACCATGCAGCACCTCATAATCGAACCGCAAAATGTTGAAACCCACCACCAGGTCGGCACGCTGTAAATCCACGATCAGCTCGTTCACCTGTTTCTCGCCATAAATCTTGTAATCACCGCGACCGGTGCCGAAAGTCACGCCAATGCTCATGCCCATTTTGGAAATGTGGTTCCAGCCGCCCACTTCCTCGGCGGATTTCTGTGTTTCCAGGTCGAAATAGAGGATGTTCTTTGCCACGGTTTTAATCATTAGTAGCAGCGGACGTGAGTCCGCTCCATTCAAAATTGAACCTGTTACACCCGTCACTCCAATTTTAGACTTTGAACTTTGAGCCTTGGATTTATATTCCGCCCATGGCACTGACACCTTCAACCATGCTGCCGCTCGGCACGACGGCGCCCGATTTCAGGTTGCCGGACACCGATGGCAACTTCGTTTCGCCGGCGGATTTCAAAGACAAATCCGCATTGCTGGTTTTGTTCATCTGCAACCATTGCCCTTACGTCAAGCACATCCGCACCGGCCTGGCGCAACTGGCGCGCGACTATCAGCCGAAGCAGGTTGCCGTCGTCGGTATCAACGCCAACGACGTGGCGAATTATCCCGAAGACAGCCCGGCCCGGATGAAGGAGGAAGTCAAATCCGCGGGCTGCACTTTCCCGTACCTTTACGACGAATCACAGGCCGTCGCCAAAGCCTACCGCGCCGCCTGCACCCCGGACATCTATCTCTTCGACAAGAACCACAAGCTCGTTTATCGCGGCCAATTCGACGACAGCCGTCCGGGTAATGGGATTCCCGTGACTGGAAAGGATTTGCGCGCCGCGCTCGACGCGGTGCTCACCGGCAAGCCCGTTCCGGCAAACCAAAAGGCCAGCATCGGCTGCAACATCAAGTGGAAATCGGGCAACGAGCCGGACTATTTTTAGACACGGATTGCACGGATTTTCACAGATTGAAAAACAGGAAACCATTCCGTGCTAATCTGTGAAATTCGCGTCTCATTTTCGGGGCAGTTTTGCTTCCACCATTTCGCAAAGCGCGTGCATAAGCAGCTTGTGGCCTTCCTGAATGCGCGCCGTTTTGTCGCCCGGCACCAGTAAATCCAGCGTGGCCACCCCTTTCGTAAACCCGCCATCGCGACCCAGGAAACAAATGCTTTCAACGCCCTTGCGTTTGGCCTCTTCGAGCGCCCGCAACACATTGCTGGACTTGCCGCTGGTCGTTAACGCAATCAACACGTCACCTTTCTCCGCCAGCCCGCGAATCTGGCGCGCAAACATTTCGTCAACACTGTAATCGTTGCAGACGGCGGTCAGGAACCCGCCGTCGGCGGTGAGCGAAATGGCCGGATACGGCCGGCGGTCTTCCACAAAACGGCAGAGAAATTCCGAGGCCAGATGCGTGGCGTCCGACGCGCTGCCGCCGTTGCCGCAGGTGAACACCTTGTGGCCGGAGGTCAGGCAGCGCAAAACCATCTGCGCGGCGCGATTCAGCGGTTCTTCCAAATCCGCCAATCCACGGCAGGTCTTGACGGAATCTTCAATCGCCCGTTCCAAGAGAGTCATGCGGAAAGACTAATTGTTGGCCATTGAAAGAAAAAGCGAAATGAGGTAGGGCCTGGGCATGGCCTCCCGCGCAAACATTCGGCCTTCACCCTGATTGAGCTTCTGACTGTCGTCGCCATCATCGGAATTCTGGCGGCGCTTTTGCTGGCGGTAATTTCTCATGCAAAGGGAAGAGCACAAAGAGTTCAATGCGCGAACAACTTGCGTCAACAGGGTATAGCGGTGCATGTTTTCCTCGCAGATAACCATGGTTATCCTATGGTTTATGCAAATAAAAATGACGGCTATCCCGACCACGATAGAAGCTGGATTGCCCAACTGGAACAAGTAGGATTTGGAATTTCTCAACCTAAAACAAATTATTTTAAAAACGAAATTTGGCTGTGCCCTTCAGCTCAATGGACATCTAATGTTTTGGGGTCTCCGCCTTGTTGCTACGGCTACAACTGTGGCAGCGTTGATCAAAACGACTCTAATTATACCAATTGGCTTGGTCTTGGAGGTCGGTACAGCCGGACTTCGCACACTTTTATCCCAATCTCTGAATCAGAAGTGGTGGCGCCAAGTGATATGATGGCAATAGGAGATAGTTTTAATGGAACGATCATTCTGTCGCGTGTAGATGTGATCGAAAATGAGAAATACGGGAACATCCTTACCCGCCATCAAGGCCGCGCCAACGTGGTATTTTGTGACGGTCATGTCGAATCACCGACGCTGCAATTTCTTTTCCAAGACACCAGTGACGCCGCTTTGAGCCGCTGGAACCGCGACCATCAGCCGCACCGCGAAAAATTATCACCGTGATCTTGTTGCAGCGGACGTGAGTCCGCTCCAATTTCCCCTTCCTTAAAATGAGTTTTGAGCCAACTCACGTTGGCTGCTACGAGCCGGAAGGAACGTCAATTGGGATTCACTTGAGATTTCTGCGGGGCCAGTTACCTTTGGTGCATGCCGATTTACGAATTTCATTGCGAAAAATGCGAACACGACAGCGAAATCCTCGTCCGTTCCAGCGATTGGAAAGGGACCGAGTGCCCGCATTGCGGCTCAACCAAATTGTCCAAGAAGCTTTCGGTCTTCGCTTCCGCCGGTGGTGATGGCCATTCCGCGCCAGCCTCTGCTGGCAGAGGCCATGGCGGCGGACATTGCTGCGGTGGCGGATGCAGTTGCCATTGAAGCCTTGTTGCAGCAGCCGACGTGAGCCGGCTCTGACCTCTCGAAAGAAAAAATGGAGCGGACTCACGTCCGCTGCTACGATTTACAAACGTCCCGCGCGTTCACCCGCGTCAAATCTTCCACCGCCCAATCGGGCTCGTGCTTCCTTAATTGATCCAGTTTGGCGCCGCCGGTGGCCACGGCCAGCGTTTTCGCGCCAATGAACCGTCCGCACCGGATGTCATGCGGCGTGTCGCCTACCACGACGATTTCCTCGCCGCGCAGTGGCCGGCCCAGCACGCGGCTCCCGCGTTCGAGCGCCGCGACGGCGATTTGGTTGCGGTCTTCGCTGTCATCGGCAAAGCCACCGGTCTCGAAAACATCCCAAAGATGGTAACGGCGCAATTTGATTTCCGCGCCCAGCCGGATGTTGCCGGTGAGCAAACCCAGCCTCGGCGGATTCGGCAGGGCGAGCAGGCCGTCAATGAACTCCAACACACCCCGGCAGGCGCCGCCGTTGCTTTGGGCAACGGTTTGGTCCAGCCAGAAAACGTAATTTTCGAAGAAGCGCTGGAAATTTTCCGGCGTCGCCGCAATCCGGTGCAGCCCGAAGAATTCGCGCACGAGATTCACATCCGTGCGGCCGGCAAAACTGATTTTTTCAACGCCGTCGAGGGCGTTGAATTCGGTCGCAAACGTCCTGGCAAATGCCTTGATACCCGCCCCACCGGTGTGAACGAGCGTGCCGTCAATGTCGAATAATACCAGCCGCACCATGCGAAGAGGTTAACCGTTGTCGGGCAGACAGGCAATGCAGCGGTATCAACGGTGAATAAGTTTCTCTGGACATTTTTCTAATATTTGTTTTATCGGACTTATTCATCCAGGGGTGTTGGACGATAAACCATGCCACGAACTCGGGCATTTACGCTTATCGAACTGCTGATGGTAATGGGGATTATTGCCATCCTGGCCGCGTTGTTGTTGTCCGTCATCGGCCACGCCAAAGCCTCGGCGCAGGCAGCCACCTGCCGGAATAATCTCAAACAATGGGGAACGGCCACGCACCTTTACGCGGCGGACCATGGCGATCGTCTGCCCAAAGATGGTTCTTTCGACGGAGGTTCCATAAAGGAAGGTTGGTATATTGATTTGCCCCGCACGTTGGGCCTGCCCACTTACCGGGAAATGCCGTGGCGCACCAACAAACACATCGAACCCGGTCGCTGTATTTGGATTTGTCCCTCGAATTCCCGCCGCAGCAACAGCAACGAGCTGTTTCATTATTGCCTCAACAAAAATGTGAACGGCACCGGCACCGGCAATCAAATCCGGCTCGTCTCCATTCCGCATCCTTCCGTTACGGTCTGGTTGTTTGACAACGGCGGGATTGCCGCAGTGGCGCAATGGAACAACGTTCACTCCAATTTACACAGTCACGGGGCACAGTTTACCCTCCTCGATGGCCACGCCACATGGTTCAAAAACACGGAATATTGGAACTTCAAAACCAACAAAGGCCTTACCAATAATCCCAAGCTGGTCTGGTTTCCGTGAACTCGAGGTCACGGCGTGCGATAGACGCGGAAGAATCGGGGCGCATCCGATATATTGGTTTGAAAAGTGCAATCGGCCCCGGTGGCAATCAGGTTGCTGGCCAGCGGCGTCCACGTCATCAGATTCGACGAAACTTCGAGGCGATACGACCGGTTGCTCTGCGATTCCCAGGTCAATGAAACGATTTGATTCGTCCTCCCCAGGGACAGCAACCGGAATGGCCCGTTGAACGGATTGGCAAAGGCCATGAACACCGGCAGATGGTCGGAGGCGGTCCGGTCGTCGTTGCTATACAGGTTGGCGGGCGCCGGGTTCAGCAAATCCGTGCGGAAAACCTGGCCGCCGGTGATATTCGAGAACAACATTGCGCACGGCAGGATGTAATCGTAGCGCAACGTCGGCCCGGAATTGGTGTTCTGAATGGACCAGGTCACTTCGCGGCCGGTGAGCGGATTAAGCGGTGTCGTCAGATGCAAACCGGTTGGCGCACTGACCAGGCGCTGGAGAGATTGCGGTTGGCTTGCCGATGGCCAGAGAATGTCTTCGTTCATGTCGCCGCTCAATACACAGGGTTCATCGCCGTGGGCCGGCAGATAAACGGTGGCGAAAAAATTGGAAATGGCGCCTGCCTCCGCGGCTCGCTTTGCCGCCGACCCGGCGTCCTGGCCCGATTTTAAGTGGGCCACAAAAACGTGTAACGGCCGGGGAAAATCCGGCACGGAAATTTCCGCTTCAAACAAATCCCGGGTAAAATAAGGGGCCGGTACGGGATTGGTGTAACCGAACAGCACGAGGTCAGCGCCATGCAGCCAACTGCGCGACGCAACGATGGGATACCGGCTGAGAATGACGCTGTGAATGGCACCGTCGTCCGCGGAATTGGTGACGAGGTAATAACCGGGGCGGAACGCCGTGACAAAATCCGCCATTTGGGCCGTGCAATTGTTGGTAACCGGGATTTCGTTGAAGGTGATGATGTCCGGGTTGAGGTATTGCATCTGGCGGCCGATGGCCTGCACGTGCCACAGGTTCGTGCTCCAATTGGTCAGCCCATTGCCATGCACGTTGTACGTCAGATAAGAAAAAGCCGGCGGGGCGGCGCGCCAGACACTCAAGGCCGCTGCGTCGCTGATGGTTGAACCAACGGCGTTGGTGACGGAAACTGTATAAAAGCCGGCTTGGGCAAAAGTCACTCCGGCCAGGGTGAGATTGGAATTGACCGCCCCAGGCAGGTTGGTTCCGTGAACCCCGTCAGCCGATGTCGGGGTGAACTGCCACTGATAGGCCAACGGCGGTGCGCCGGTGGCCGTTACGCTGAAAACAACATCGGCGCCGTTCGTAATGGTTTGAGGTTGCGGCCCGGAGACAATGGTGGGCGGCTCGGCAGCCGGCCCGCTGGCAACGACATCGGCAAAAGTGGTGCCGATTTTTAAATTATCCACGCTCATCACGCCTTCCCCCGTGTTCTCGCGAAATGCATAGCCAACCACAGTAAAAGTTGAACCCCCTTCGCTGGTTGAAACACTGGTATCCGTTTCTGCGGTCGGATTGATCCAAAGGGTGCTGACCGAATTACTGTTCACCAGCCGGGTCACAACGATGTAATCCGTGTTGAGCCGCAAATCGATGGGATTGGTTACATTTATGATCGAGCTGCTGGTGGAAGAGATTCCCAGACGGAATCGGCCGGGCGCCGCGCCGCTCGTCAACGCCCAGACGCGCGCCCGAAAACCGTTGCCCGAATCTTTGAAATGGGTGAAATAGGTTCCACTGCCGCCCGGCAGCGTGGTGAATTTCACCTTGAAACCGGCATAAAATATATTCGTGGTGCCGGAAGCGGGATAGGGCTGGCCGGCCAGCAACGCGTGGACATCCTCGGTATTGGCTTCACTCAAAAAAACACGGTCCGAAGCCACCATGACCTCGCCGGTGACCGAACCGCTGTGGTGTGACCATAAATTGGCGCCAACCGTCACCAACGCACCGTCGGGATAATCGAAGGAATCGCTGAACAATACGGCCGCCTCCGCCGCGATGGCGAAAACCATGAATACGGCCAGTCCGCAGGCAGCTTGCTTCACGATGATTGCGGGACATGTTCCCACATCGTGAACAAATGTAAATGGTCAGCGCCTGGTTATAAATTCCGGTTGGGAATATTTCTGACGGACTAATGCTTCCGCCCGTTCACGCAACGGCCCGTCCGGTTCGAACTCCTGCCATCCGACTCCAAAGTCGGCCCGCGCGACATCGCACATCGCCTTTTCCCATTCCGTGCGGGCCAATGTTGTGGGTGGCTGGACCGAGCCCTGGATCAACAACCCCAATTGGTTGCGTCGTTGGGCCGCACCAGCGGTTTTTTTGCCGTGCCAAAGCAAATCAAATTTTACATGGCCGACAAAACACGCACTGGGAAGTGACGAGGGTCGAGGGTCGAGGGTCGAGTGCCGGCCGCCGGGTGCCAGTTCGGTTTCGATCTTTAGTCGGGAAAAGGCGGATTGGATCCAGGCGTGGACGCGCCGGTAACTTTCCTCGGCCTTGAGCGAATGCCATTCGTGGGCGGGCGGAAAGGCGAGGCTGTAGGTCCAGTCGGCGTCGTGCGGCACGATGCCGCCGCCGGTGGGCCGGCGGATGAGCGGACGCAACAAGGTCGCGCGTTCGACCTCGGCATATTTCTGGAAGTAGCCGAAGGAAGCCGCCGGTTCCGTCCAGCCGTAGAACCGCAGCGCCGGCCGGCCCAGGCGCGCCGCAGACTCCAGCAACGCCTCGTCCAACGCCATGTTGAACGCCGGACCGCCCTTGCCGGAATTGAGCAAAAGCCAATTCATTTTTTAACCACAGATGGACACGGATAAACACGGATGGCCAAACGTAGAATCCCCTCACCCGACCTTCGGCCACCCTCGCCCCGCCGGGCGGGGAGAGGGATGAGGCGAGGGGCGCACCGGCCAAATCTGTGTCCATCCGTGTCCATCCGTGGTTCAGATTCCTTTCACTCCAATCTGCGGGCACAATTTCAGCACCTCGCAGTTCGCGCAATCGGGCCTGCGCGCAAAACAGCGGCGGCGGCCATGCCAGATGAGCCAGTGACTGAACAGCGTCCATTGGTTTTGCGGCGCCAGCGCCATCAAATCTTTTTCAATTTTCTCCGGCGTCTTCTGCTTCGTCAATCCGAGCCGGCAGGACAACCGCGCAACGTGCGTATCCACGACGACACCGGCATTGATACCAAAGGCGTTGCCCAGGACCACGTTGGCCGTTTTGCGCCCGACACCACCGAGCTGGACTAATTCCTCCATCGTTTGCGGGACCTGCCCGCCATGTTTTTCGACGATGGCCTGACCGGCGGCTTTGATGCTGCGCGCTTTGTTGCGGAAGAAGCCGGTCGTTTTGATGGCCTGTTCGAGTTCGGCGAGCGGGGCATTCGCATAATCCGCCGCCGAATGGTAGCGTTTGAACAAATCCGGCGTGACGAGATTGACCCGCTTGTCGGTGCACTGCGCGGAAAGAATCGTCGCAATGAGCAGCTCTAGCGGGCTTTTGTGGTCCAACTCGCAGTGGGCTTCGGGATAAGTATCGTCGAGCGCGGCGATAATCTTCTTCAGTCGCGTGATTTCAGCCTTGAGCGTTTCGCGTGGCATTTACAGCAAAATTCAAGCATGAAGGCATAAAGGCGCAAAGAAAAACTTCATTCTTGAACGAACTTGACCCTGCGTCATCAGACCTCTCAGACCGTCACGCCTCTTCCTGCGCGGCACTATACCCGCAGGTAAACGTAAATGGCAAAGGCGACGGCGGCGAGGCCGGCGACGGCGGCGAGGGTCCAGAGCAGATTCCGTTGCCGCGCGGCCATGGCAAAGGTGGAAACAATAATGCCGGCCTGCGCAGCGAGCATGCCAAGGAACAATTTCTGGCTGCGGCTATGATGTCGTTCCGCCGAGAGGTTCGCCTTGCGGACCTGTAGTTCCAGCAGATAGCCGATGTCCTGGTTCAAGGCGGCTTCGGCATCGTAACGCGCGGCAGAGAAACGCATTTTAGTGGCGGTCAAATCCCGGGCGGCGGATTTATCACCGGCGGGCAGTGATTTTTCAAGCCGGGCGATGGCTTGATTGGCCGGGGCGAGCGCGGCATCAAACTTCCGCGCCTGATCGCGGGCGGCCTGCAACGCCGCGGCGAGAGTTTTGTCATCCACCCGCTTCAAGTCCCCGGTAATCTCGGTCTCGGGGTCCTCCGTCTTAACCGCTTCGAGAGCGGTCTGCACGTTTGCGTCGAGCGCGGGAGCAGCCACGGACGGAATTTTTTCCAGCGCCGGATTTTCGAGCGGGTGGACGTCGGTAGTGGCCTGGAGGAGTTCGAGCGAATTGCGCATCATGGCGGCGCGCAGTTTCTTGGCCTGGAAATAACCCCACTGGTCGCCGGCCTTGGATTGAAGTTGCGCGCCAAAGGCGCGGTCGTATTGGGCGCGGGTCATCTCGCTGGAGGCAAGTCCGGCCAGCAACGTGGCGATGACGGTCATGACGATGGGTGTGGCCGAGAGGATTTTGCCCCAGGTGGTTTGGGGAATATCCTTCTTCAACTCTTCAGGGATCGTGACTTTCATGGCCGTAAGTTTAACCGGTGAATTACGGCTTGGGCGGAGGCACCGGCGCCGTCGGTGCGACCGGTGTGGCCGGCGCCGTCGGGGCCGCCGGAGCCACCCCGGTCGCGGCGGCAGCTTTGGCTTTGTCAGCCGCGGCCTGGTCGAGCTTGTCTTTGGCAATTTGTTCCCGGACGGCCAGCGGCGGGGTACCGTATTTGCCATCGGTCCAATTATAAAGTCGGCCCTGACTGTCATTGAGAAACGCCCAAATGAACCAGACGACAAACGCAAAGAGCAGCAGTTTGGGCCAGACAGAGGGTTTTTCGGCGTACTTGTCCGCCGCGCTAAACGTGGACCCGGGAGGCAAAGCCGCCACGCCGGTCAGGGCGCCGCCGAACGGCACATTCATCCGGGCTTTGGCATTCACCGCCCAGCCGTTGGCGTCGAGAATCGGGCCGAGGTTGCGCTTGCGCAATTTCAACCAGGCGATGGCCATGGACGGAGCGGAAATGACGAGCATGATCCCGGCAATGACCAGCGGCACCTGCCACGATTCAAATCCTTTAAGGAACCCCAGCAGGCCGGCAAACGCCGCCGCCAAAGTGCCCAGGGCCAAACTCAGCAGGGCGATGACACTCGGATCAAAGGCGGGTTTGGCCGGTGTTGCCGGAGCCGCCGGAGCGGTCGAGGCCGCCGGAGCCGCCGGGGTAATGGGCGCATTGGCCACGGTCGTCAATTGCGCGTTGGCACTGGCATCGGCAGCAGCGGCCTGTTTGGCAGCGCGTTCCTCAATCATGCGCACCAGTTTTTTGTAAGGCGACCAGAACGCCTGCCGGATGCTGATCGGGTTGTCCACAATCTTGGTGATGGTGGCATCCCAGTCGCGACCCTGGCGGTCATAGAAAATCCCGTTGCGGCCAACGATGAGATTGTCGGAATCGCCGCCGGTGAACGCGGCGACAATGGACAATTTATCCCCGCTGCCCTTGCGCACGCAATCGCAATAGGCGAGATAGGTGCCCGCCATGCCCGCCATCGCCGCGTGTTTACCCACGTCATCCACCGTGAGGCAGAGATCGCAACTGCGCTGGTCGAGATAAAGCGTGCCCGCCTGGAAAATGGCCTTGTCCTTCCGGCCATAAAATTCACCGAAGTTGACGAAGTTGCGGCAAAGCCTGGCGAGGTCGCGATAATAATGGATCAATCGGTGCAGGCCGATGATGGCCTGGGCATGGCCTTCCTCGGCCTTGTCCTTGGCGATGAGCGCAGCCAACGTGTCTTTGGCTTTGGCGCCGAGAATTTCCCGTGTGCGTTTCAATCCGATTTTTTCGACCGAACCGCCGGTCTTGCCCGCGTTCCAGGCATCGAAAGCGGCGAGTTTGCCGAGCAGCGCATTCCAATCCGCCTCCGTCAGCACGGTCCGGGCGCCGAGCAGCGGCACGATGGCATTGGTTTGCAGCGCGGCAATGGCATTGGCCCACGCCGGATTAATACCCTGGCTCAACGGCAATGGAGTGGTGGCCCCGACTTGCGCCAGCGGCAGGCTGGCAATGTCGGCGTGCGTATTGGTCAGGTCTTTGGCGCTCAACGCGGCGTATTCCTTCTCGTCACGGTTCAGCGCGTTGATAGAACGCGGATCGAAAGCGGCCAGCCGTCCGCGCGCAAAATAGTCGTCCACCTTGGCCCTGACCGCCTGCACGGCCCCGGAGGCGGCTTCGGTGTTCACGCCCAGCGGCAATACGGCAACGTCGCCTTCGGCCTTTTTCCACCAATCGGAATAAGCAGTGGCGTCGGAGAAAAACCGATCCGCTTTGGCCTGGCTGACGCCAGGTTTGCCGCTGGCATCGGTGTCCGCGCCAAGGCAGGTGATGATATCGGCGATGACGGCCCGGGTGAGGTCGTCACTGGCGGAATCGGCGGGTACGATGCCGTCGCCGTTGAACGGTTTGGCGGCGAAGGTCTGGGCGGCGGCGGCGGCATCGTCAATGGTGATTTCCGCGTTGTCCGTCTTGCCCAGCACTTGCCTGGCAAAACTGGCAATCAGTTTGCCCTCCGGATGGGCGTCGTTGACCGCCGCCAGCGGCAGCGTCGGGCTCCCTTTGAGCAGGTCATCCGGGTTTTTAAGCAAGCCGCCGGCCCATTTGACGGCCGCAATCAGCTCCGGCGCGCGGATCCGACCATCCTTGTCCGTGTCCATCAGCGCGAGCGTGGTTTTATCAAACTCAACCCCCGTGGTGGGACAGGCCAGAGCGACCCAGAGCTTCTGGTCGAGCTGGTCCAGGTTAAGGAGGTCGGCCCCGGAACTGATGACGACCTGATTAAAGCCGCCGGCGCGAAAGAACCGCCAGCGATAGGAGGATGTCGCGGAATTTTTCATAGATTACCTTAATGATGTTGTTGATTCAAAGACTGCCATGCCAATCAAGGGTTTAACCACGGCACAACAAACCGGACAACTCGTCACCCTCGAGTTGCCACCCTTCAAGGAGGAAGGATTGCAGCCGGCGTTGGCCACGGCAAGCCCGGAACGCTCCCTAAAATAAACTTCCTCCCGCGCCCGGACGGTTCCCAGGCTCGCCATCGCCAGGGTGGCGCTTACTTGCCCAACAGATTGCCAACGCTGTTGACCGCGTTGGACACCGTCTGATTCGACATGAGGTTTTGGATTTGCGTCTTGAGATCGCCCACCGTTTTCTGCTGCTCCGGCGTCAGACTGAAGTTGTTCAACTGTTTCAAAGTATTCAAGGCGTCCTGATATTTCTGTTCACCCACCAGATTCTTCGCCTGATCAATCAGATTCTGAACCTGGGTCCCAGCGGCTTCCGTCTGAGTTGAAGCCGTCGTAACCGCCTGCGTTACCGCCTGGGTTGTCTGCGTGACCGCCGTGGCCGTAGTCGTTACGACCGTATTCGTTTCGGCCGTAGTCGCGGCGGTCGCAGCTTCCGGCGCATTTGTCGTCGCGCTTTCAGCAGCCGCCGCCGCATTCGTCGTGACACTTTCCGCAGCTGTTGGGGCCTCCGTCGTCGCAGGAGGCGGGGTTTCCTTGTTTCCGCATCCGCCGAGCGTTGCGATAATCAAACACGACACGAAACCAGCACCAATCATTTTAATTTTCATATGCAGTCCTCTCTATTTTTAGGCCGCCGGATCCATCAACCACCACCGGCACATTTTTTCATTTGAAACGTTGAAAATCGCTTTTAAACGACCAAAGCATTCTGATTATAAGGAGATATAAAGCAAAGTAAAGACAAATAAAGAAAAAATATCTCTTCGGCGTTGCCACTGCCCGGGGAAACGAAGATGGCCTCGAAGATTAAACCAACTCTGGTTGTTTGATCTCTTTCGGCGGCGTGGACTGCGGCGTGCCATCCTCGGCTTCGGGATACTCGAAAACTTTCCCTTCGTAATTGCGGATGAGCACGCGGCCCGCGTTACGGCACAGAACGTATTCGGGATTAATGGGCACCTTGCCGCCGCCGCCGGGCGCGTCAATGACGTATTGCGGCACCGCGTAGCCGGTCGTGTGCCCGCGCAATTGTTCCATAATTTCCAATCCCTGGCTGACGCTCGCCCGCAAATGCGCCGAGCCGGAAATCAAGTCGCATTGGTAAAGGTAATACGGCTTCACGCGGCACATGAGCAGTTTCTGAACGAGCGCCTTCATCACCGTGGCATCGTCGTTGACATGCTTAAGCAGCACGGACTGGTTGCCGAGCGGGATGCCGGCGTCGGCCAGGCGCCCGACCGCGTCGCGGACTTCCGTTGTCAGTTCGCGCGGATGGTTCGAGTGAATGCTCAGGAACAGCGGATGAAATTTCTTTAACATCGCACAAAGTTCCGGCGTGATGCGTTGCGGCAGAAAAGTCGGGATGCGCGAGCCGATCCGCAAGAATTCAACGTGCGGAATGGCGCGCAGCCGGCCCAGCAGATTTTCCAGCCTGTCATCGCTCAATAACAACGGGTCGCCGCCGCTCAGCAACACGTCACGGACTTCCTGGCGCCGCGCGATATATTCAATCTGCTTGTCGAATTCGGGATGAAAATCATACCCGTTCGCGTTGCTGACAAGCCGCGAGCGCGTGCAATAACGGCAATACGAGGCGCACCGGTCGGTGACCAGAAACAGCACGCGGTCGGGATACCGATGCACCAGACCGGGCACGGGCGAGTGCGAATCCTCGCCGCACGGGTCGCTCATTTCCCACGGCGCGGTGTGCGTTTCCTCGACGCGGGGAATGACCTGCCGCCGGATGGGGCAATTTTGGTCCGCCGGATCAATCAGGTTGAAAAAATACGGCGTGATGGCCAGGGCGAGCTTGTGATTGGCGAGTTTCGCGCCGGCGAATTCCTCCGGCGTGAGCGTGGGCATCAGGCGCTGTAACTGTTCGGGCGTCGTGATGCGATGTTTGAGCTGCCAGCGCCAGTCGTTCCAGCCGGCATCGGAAACGTCATGCCAGAAACCGCGCCCGGCGGAGCGAAACTCCTTCAAGCTTTGGAGTCGGTGGTCTGACGGCGACTCCTCGCCGTTCGCCAGTGAATTGTCGTCCTTCATGGTCTTGGTAGCGAACTATAGATTTGAATTGCGCCCTGTCAAGTTGACCATTTTCCCGCCACCCCGTTCAAGGGGCTGAAGCTTATGGCCGCCAGATGTCCGTTTTGATGGATGATTCGATGGTGCGTCTTTGGGCGTCGAGCGTGTCCAATTTGGACAACGTGTCGCGCGCGCTGGCTCTTGGCGGTCCGGCCAATGGGTGCTTGCCGAAAGGGAACGCGGGCACCGTTTCCCGGCTTGGGCCCAGGTAATCAGCCAGGGCGGTGCGATAACCGGCCGTCAGGGCAGCCAGGGGCCGGGCCATGCGGAATTGTGCCAGTTCCAGGTCGCGTAATTTGGTCTGGAGAATCGCCATCTGCCGCGCGGAATCGAAGTTGCGAATTACGGCCTGAAGCGAAACTTCCGCATGCACTGGCAGGGCGTTCGATGCCATGCGGAAGTCCACCGGCACGTTGAGAATCTGGTCGAGCTTTTTGCGGCTGGTTTCCGGCGTCCACGTCGGACCGGGATCGCGTGCGACAAAGCCGATCACCTGCAACGCCCACCATTTTTCCACATCCAACGGCCGGGCAAAATCGCTGTGAAAGGCGTTTTGAAAAGCGGTTTGCCAGTTGAAAAAATCGGGCGAGGCCTGCAACATCGCGCGCAAGTGCGCCGGGCCGTTTCTCAGTTTCAGCAGGTCAGTGACAAACAGCTGCGCGCTGGCGTGATACACACCGCCATCGGCGCCGGAGACCTGCGCCTCCGTCGGCCAGCTTAATTGCTCAAACGTGAGCACGGGATGATCACGCAACACGTCCCGCGCATCGGCAAGCGGGTCAAGGCCGCGTTCGGTCGCGCTCATCCGGCTTTCCATCAGGCCGTTCGCGGTCCGGCCGGGCGAGGACAGGACAACTTCGACCGCGCCCGTCGCCAGCAACTGCTGGGACAGGCCATCGGTCAGCCAGGCGGGGATTTCCGCCGATTGCGCACCGGCGTTGCGATTGGCGAATTCCAGCAACACCACGCTGGTCAGGGCGCGCACGAAACGGAGGCGGGGCAGGACATCCGGCAGGACAACATGATAATTCCAGCCATCCACAAACCGTTCCGAAAAGATGGTGACATTTTCGTCCAGCGACCGGGCCGGGTGCAGCGTGAGAAAAATCTTCCCGTGCCACGGTGTTGCCGGATTAATGCCGAGCTGGCGCCACAAGATTCGTTTGATTCGTTCGGCGGACACGGCCAGCACCGCCGGTTCCAGCCGGACGAAACCGGCGTTGGTCACCGTCGCGGCCAGGGGCGATACGCGAGAGCCGGGCCCGGCATCGGTGATCACAAATTGGCCGGAAACACTGCGCGTTAAATTCACATTCGGCCACGAGAGTTGAGCGGGGGCGTTCCCGCAGAAAACGCCGAACAGAGCAGCGGCGCAACCCAGGCCGCGCAGGCAACGCTTCCAGGACATGATCAAGCTTTGGCCGATGTCGGCCTGGCGGGTTTGCTTTCCGGCCTGGCGGCAGGTTTGGCGTCACCGCCGGCCGGTTTGGCCGGCGTGGAATCTTTTTTCGCCGCCTGTTTATAGCCCTCGCTACGGTAGTCGGTAATATAAAAACCACTGCCTTTGAACAAGAGCCCTGCGCCGGCGCTGATTTTGCGTTTGACCCGGCCCCGGCCCCATTCTTTTTGCGGGCAGAGGTTCTCCGGACAGACTTTCAACGGCTGGGCGGAAATAGATTGAAACGTCTCGAACTCACACCCGCATTTTCGGCAGAGGTATTCGTACGTCGGCATGGGCAATCAATAAGCGACCCGTTTCGGAGCGCCTTACGGTGACGACACATTGGTCGTCGCCGGCGCGTTGGTCATGGTCGGAACCACCTGCACCGAGCCATCCGAACCGACTTCGACGTTCAAGTCGTAGTGCGCCGGTCCGACCATCCGGTTGGTCACGGATCCACGCGCCATGAGCAACTGGCCTCCTTTGCGTTGCTGGCTGGGATCGGTCCCTTCGCGCATCCATTGCAACCGGCGCGCAATGAGCAAGTCGTCCCGCAATTTCCTCACCTGGGTGCGGACCTGGGTCAAATTGTTAAACTTGCGTTCCAGCTCGGCCTTTTGAGCCACCTGACGTTTCAATTCGTTTTCGAGAAACGCATTGTTCGTTTCGGATTCGACCAGTTTCATCTGGGTCTCGGCAATCTGCGTGGACAAATTGGCAATGGTATTGGTCATGTTCACGACCTGCTGATCCAGCGCCTGATTCTGCGCTTCCAAATCGGCGATTTGGTCCTGGGCGGTTTTGAGCGCGACGGTGGTGTTCGAGAGCGAAGCCGAAGTCGCGACATACTGGTTGCTGAGCACCGTCAGCGTCTGCTGGGAGGCCACGAGATCGTTGGTGAGTATCAAATTGACCTGACGCAGTCCGTCGAGGCTGATGTTGGCGGTGGCCAACTGGTTGGAAAAATCGAGGATGGTATCCGAATCCTTTTTCTGCTCGGTATCCGCGCGTTTCTTTACCGCCACCAAAGCAACCACCAGCCCCACACTAACCACCACGAGAATGACTATGCCCAACTGTGTTTTCATAATGCCCTCCAAAATGGGGCGACCCGGCCGGTTTGGCAAGCACACTTCAACCGGACGTTACTTTCCGTCCGGCGCGGCCAGCGCATTGGTGGCGGCCTCAGATTGGATTTGCTGCTCCACGGCCTTCAAATCCGGGTCGAGAATTTCCACGCCGGCGGCCTTTCTCAAAGCGGCCAGGTAGGGTGGCGAAAGTTTGGCCGCCTTTTGCTGGATGAGCACCCGCTTCAGGTCACCGGCCACCGTGGCGTAATCCAGTTTTTTGGCCGGTATTTTCTCCAGCAATTTGATGAGGTGGTAACCGCTGGCACTGGTCACCACATCGCTGATTTGATTGGTATTCAACGAAAAGGCAGCCGCTTCGAATTCCGGCAGCGTCTGGCCGCGGGCAATGGTATAGACCCCGCCTTTATCCTTGGAACCGGGATCTTCGGAATATTGTTCCACCAGGTTGCTGAAATTCACGCCGGAACGGGCCCGCTTCAAAATATCCTCGATTTCCTTTTTCTTGGCAGCCTTGTCCGTGTCCGACAGTTCCGCGCCGGTGAGCGGATCATGCGTGCTCAAAAAAATCTGGGCGACCCGGACCATTTCCGGCTGTTCAAATTCCGCCGGATGATCGTCGTAAAATTTTCTGGCTTCGGCATCCGTCACGGTGACTTTCAATTCACGTTCCAGCGCGGCTTGCGCAGTGCCTTCCTGAACCAGGCGCGCTTTCAACTGGGCCATCGATATGCCCAGGGCCGTGAACTGACGGTTCAGCGCCTCCTGGGAACCGGCCCGTTCCAACAGGGTCTTCATTTGCGCCTCAGCCAGCTTTGTCCCGGCGGCCCGGTCGGCATCCGTGGCTTTTTGCAGCAACAGCTGGACCTGAATGAGCCGGTCCAGCATTTGGCCCTCAATCAGTTTCATTTGCGCCGGAGGAATGGCCTGGTTGCGCATGGCCGCAGCCGACTTGATGCCGGTCATTACCTCATCCAAATCATTCTGCTTGATTTCAAAACCTTTGCCCCGGGCGATCACCGGATCGCCGAACAACGTCGTCATGGTGGCATTCAGATTGACGTTGGTACCGGTGCCGGTTGGCGCTGCGTCAGCCGAGACGCCGGCGGTGGCCGCGCGCGCGGACGGGAACACCAACCACAACGCGCCCAGCGTGCACCATAAAATCACTTTTATTCTTATTTTCATATTCGGTTTGTTCTTTTTATCAACGATTACAATTTTACCACTTTCACGTTGCTGATGTCAGCGTCTTTCTGGAGTTCTTCCAGCACCGCCGGCGGTGGAGCGCTGTCGAGATTCAATACCGTCAGCGCCAGCCCGCCCGCAGTGTCGCGGGTCAGGCTCATGTTGGCAATATTCACTTTATGTTTCCCCAACAAGGTGCCGAGATAACCGACGATGCCCGGCCGGTCTTTGTTGTTGAGCAACAACAAGGTACCGCTGATCGGAATCTCGACCGGCGTGCTGTACAGTCGTACGATGCGCGGATTGTTCGGAGAACCGAAAAACGTGCCGCCCGCCGAGATCAGCTTCTGTCCGTTGTTGAAAACCTGCACGTGCAGCCATTCATTGAACGTGACCGGTTCGTCGGATTTCTTTTCCTCGACGGTAATGCCGATGCTGGCGGCCGCCGCGCGGACATTGACGTTGTTCACATCCTTGATCGCGCTGCTGGCCAGGAATCCCTGCAACACCGCGCGGGTGACCGGGTCCGTGTTCGGCAATTCCCGGGCGTGGCCGCCGTAGGTAACGTAGATGCGATCCGCACTGGCGGGCGAAAGTTGCGCCAATAATTTGCCGAGCGCCTCGCCGAGCGGCAGATAAGGCTTCACCTGCTCATAGGTTTTGGCGTCGAGATACGGCAGGTTCACGGCGTTGCGGACCTCCCCGGTCAGCAGATAGGCGGTGACCACTTCGGCGACTTCGATGCCGCATTTTTCCTGCGCCTCCTTGGTGCTGGCGCCCAGGTGCGGCGTCAAAATCACATTCGGCTGCTTGCGATACGGATGCTCGGCGGGCAGCGGTTCCACGGCAAAAACATCCAGCGCCGCGCCGGCAATCTTGCCGGATTCAAGCGCGGCAATCAGGTCGTTCTCGGCAATAATTTCGCCGCGCGCGCAATTCACCAGCCGGACCCCGGGTTTCATTTTACTGAACGCCGCGGCATTCAACATCTGTTTGGTTTCCGGCGTTACCGGCATGTGCACGGTAATGAAATCTGCCGCGCGATAAATGTCGTCCACGCTGTCGGCAAACTCGGCGCCGATCGCCTTGGCGCGGTCCTCCGTAAGATAGGGATCGTAGGCGATGACCCGCATGCCAAACGCCTTGGCACGCTTCGCGACTTCCGAACCGATGCGGCCCATGCCGAGAATGCCGAGCGTTTTGCCCAGCAATTCCGTGCCTTGAAACAATTTGCGGTCCCATTTGCCGGCCGCCATGGAGGTGTGCGCCTGCGGCACCTTGCGCGCGAGCGCCAGCAACATGGCAAAACTGAGTTCGGCCGTGGTCACGGTGTTGCCGCCGGGCGTGTTCATCACCACCGTGCCATGCTGCGTGGCGGCTGCGATGTCCACATTATCCACGCCGACCCCCGCGCGGCCCACGACGCGCAATTTCGGCGCGGCTTCGATCACCTTGCGGGTGACCTTGGTTTCGGAACGAACCAGCAGCGCGACGGCATCCGTCACCACCGGCAGCAATTCCGGCTCGGGCAGACGTTTGGGCAGAACGACGACTTCAAATTCAGGCCGCTGCTGGAGCAGTGCAATGCCTTTGGACGAGATAGGGTCACAAACGACGATTTTCATTTTAAAAAGGAACGCCAGTCTAGGTCATGCGCGCTACAAGTCAAACCAGGAATCCGGCGAAATTCCCTCGCCTTCAAATCAAACTGCTGTTATGCTTCAAGCGATCTTATGAGGAAGCTGTCTCTCCATCTCGCCAGGGAAAGCTGCCGGTTCAGCGCGCTTCTATTCTTGTTGAGTGCCCTGATTCCTTGTTCCACGAAGGCTGCCGGGGTGACGATTATCACGCATGGATATAATGGCGACGTGACCGGCTGGATCACCGCCATGGCCGATGAAATCCCGGCTTACTTTCACTCGCGTTATCCGGGGTTGAGCACCAATATCACCATTTACACGATCATCCTCACCACGGACGGCAGCAATTATTATTATCAATGGGAACGCGACACCAACAGCCCGCCTTTGACCACCGACACCGGTGAGATAGTTGTGAAACTCGATTGGAGTCAAATGGCCGGAGGTACTGCGCCTTATAATATCAGCACGACCAATGTCGCCCAGGTGGCCAGCTATGTGCTCTCGCAAACGAACGCGATTTCGGACCTGAATGGCCATGCGCTGGCGGAGTTTCCCCTTCATTTGATCGGCCATAGTCGCGGTGGCTCTTTGATCTCTGAAATGAGCCGCCTTCTGGGAACCAATGGTATCTGGGTTGATCACCTCACCACGCTGGATCCTCATCCGCTTAACAATGATGGTTTTAATGACACCGCTGCGACCAGCGTCGTGGATGCGTCCGCCAGTAATACCTACGCAAATGTTTTGTTCGCCGATAATTATTGGGAAAATTTGGGGAGCACCGGCTTTCCTACTGGTGAGCTTGATCCCAATGGCGAACCGGTGGCCGGGGCCTATCAACGGCAACTGACGCAACTAAGCGGCGGTTACCCTCCTGTCTTTCTTTCATCCGATCCCTACGAGTATCATTCCAACGTGCATCTCTGGTATCACGGCACGATTAATACCAACACGCCGTGCAGCGATACGGAAGCATCTATGACCGGCACCGAGCGAACGAACTGGTATGTCCCTTATGAGGTCCAAGGTGTCATTGCCGGATTTTATTACAGCCTGATTGGCGGAGGCGACCGCACCAGCATGGACCATCCGCTGGGTCTTCCCAGCGATCCGGCCATTCGCGATGGTTACAATCAATTATGGAATTTAGGCGCCGGCACCAATGCGAATCGTACCGCGCTTTCCATTAACAATGGGACGTGGCCGAATATCATCAAATTCGACGTCACCGGCACCAACGTCGTCACGGCAGGCAATTTGATCGCCACCGCCCTGTATTACCAATACGCCGGGAATTCCAATGCGACGCTTTCGATTTATTTCGACCAGGATCTTAATCCCTACAATACCAACAGCACGCTTATCCTTCAGAACCAGGTGGCAAGTACCGGCGCTGGTTCGGTGGATTACTATTCAAATCTGGGTCTGACCACCACGAATGTGCCGCCGGGCACTTATGCCATCTACGGAAAAATCACGGACGGCACGCACACCCGCTATCTTTACACGCCGCAATTGGTTGAAATCGTTTCCAGCCGGCAACCGCCGGTTTTGGACATCACAAAATTAAACGCCACCCAATTTCGCATCGGGGTGAACGGCCTTTCCGGCCAGGCCTTTGTGCTGCAATCCTCATCCGATCTGCTCAACTGGCAGTCCCTGGTCACCAACACCCTCTCCTCCAGCCGCTGGACCTATACGAACAGCCTGCCGGCCAGCCAGCAGTTCTATCGCGCATTACTAAGCCCATGAGCCGATTTCCTGCGGCAAAATTCTCGTATTCGCACAGGCTGGTGGGGCGAGGCTTTCCATGAACCGGCTCGTAGCGCGGTCGTCCCGACTGCGGGTTTCGACAGCGTCCCGCTGTCTGAAGGAACCACCCCCGGCGGGACGCCGGGGGAACCCGCAGGCGAAGACGCCTGCGCTACAACGATGCGGTTCAAGCTCCGTGGGCAGTTCCATAAGGAACAGGAATCTACTCACGGGTGGCTTTGGACTGCGCGACGTGTCGCCGCTTTCAAAGCGCGGACATGTCCGCGCACTCCAAACTTCCGGTTCGCGGGGATCGCCGCAGGGCGGCACAGGCTGCTCGCCCCACCGAAAGTGGCAAAATGCACCGCCCATAAAATTCACTGTTCGTCTGGAGAAAATCGGCTATGTTGCGCGGGTAAAATGAGCAAGTTGCTGTTGATTGATGACGAAGAGGACGTGCGGTATTCCTTCCAGCGGATTTTTGGTTCGCCGGAAATCGAGCTGGCCACCGCCTCGAGCGGCGAGGAGGGATTGAAGGTCATTCCCAAATTCAAGCCCGACCTTGTGCTGATGGACGTGCGCATGGGCGGCATGAACGGATTGGAAACGCTTCGCCGCATCCGCGCGAGCAATCCCAAGCTCCTCGTCATCCTGATGACCGCCTATGGCACGACGCAAACGGCCATTGAGGCGATGAAGCTGGGCGCTTACGATTATCTGCTCAAGCCGTTCGACGTGCCGAAGCTCAAGGAAATCGTCGCCAACGCCCTCAAAGCCGCGCGCGACATGCGGCAGGTCGTTTCCTATGAACCGTTGTTGGAATCCGAGGATTACGAGCTCGGCATTGTCGGCCGCAGCGAGGCGATGCAGCAGGTGTTCAAGCTCATCGGCCAGGTTGCCGCGACCGATGCCACGGCGCTCATCACCGGTGAAAGCGGCACCGGCAAGGAACTGGTTGCCCGCGCCATTTATCACCACAGCGACCGCAGCCAGCAGGCGTTTCTCGCCGTCAACTGCGCCGCGATTCCGGAACAATTGCTCGAAAGCGAACTTTTTGGCCATGAACGTGGCGCCTTTACCGGCGCGACCCTGCAACGCATTGGCAAGTTCGAGCAATGCAACCAGGGCACAATCTTCCTCGATGAAATCGGCGACATGACCCCGGCCACGCAGACGAAAATCCTGCGCGTGCTGCAATCCGGCACCTTCGAGCGCGTCGGCGGCAACCAACCGATACAGGTGGACGTGCGCGTGATCGCCGCCACCAACAAGGCGCTGGAACAGGCCGTGGCGGCCAAAGAATTCCGTGAGGATTTATTTTACCGGCTCAATGTGGTGCGCATTCACATTCCGCCGCTACGCGACCGGCGCGATGATATTCCGTTGCTGGTGAATTATTTCCTGAAAAAAATCGCCCGTGAACAACAGCGTCCGCCGAAATCCGCCGCCACCAGCGTCACCAGGACCCTGGAAAAATATCATTGGCCGGGCAACGTGCGTGAACTGGAGAACATCATCCGCCGCGCGTACGTGATGGCGAAAGGCGACGCGATCCTGCAAAGCGAACTGCCGCCGGAGATTTCCGGCCAAAGTGGGGGCGGCGCCCCGCCGCCTGTTTCCGGCGTCGCGGGCGACGCCGTCACCGCCGATGCCGCGGCGATGGCGCGGCAACTGTTTCAATGGGCCAGGCGCGATCCGAAGTTGAAGGTCATTCCCGCCGTGGAACGCGAACTCGTCATCCAGGCGCTGAAGGAAACGAACAACAACCAGGTCCACGCCGCAAAACTGCTTGGTATCACGCGGGCGACCTTGCGCAAGCGCATCGAAAAATTCGGCATCCAACGCGAGTTGAATGTGAAGTGATACCACTTATGGTTTGAAATTGCATTATTGTAGGGAGGCAGGGCGTGCACTCCGTGCGCGACGGTCCATATGCGGCGGGCAGAGGACTGCCCGCCCTGCCAAAAAAAATCAGTTACAAGATAAAGATGGTATTATCCTTCTGTATTTGATTTGCGCCGACTAACGTCGGCGGCTACGCAGTTTTGAAAAGTCCTGAATAACGGCTCCAACTCGTCACTGTCTGTGTGAGGACGTTGGTTGCAGCGAGTTGGCGACGCGGCGGAAGTGGTAGCCGAGGATGGCGAGTTCGATGGCGTGCGGGAACTGGCGCGGATGCCGGAGGAGCGTGCCCCAAAACAGCCGCCAATAGCTCACGCGCCCCCGTTGCCACACCCCCAACACCCAGAACGATTTCAGAAACGCAATAATATCGGCCCGGGACAGGCGCAGGCGCGGTCCGGTCGGGCGATGGCTCTTCAGAAACGTGCGAATGCGCTGGTAGTAGTTCCGCGGTTCGTAAAGTTTCTTCACCAGTTCGCGGTAGCCGGATTGTAAAAATTCACGGTTCAATTTGGGTTTGAAGTTCAGGGCGGCGTCGGTGTTGTTGCCGGTGCTTTCGGTTTCCAGCCGGCCCTCGCGTTTCAATCGCTGCCACAACCGGGTCTGCGGCAGCGCGTTCAGCAAGCCCACCATCGCCGTCGCCACACCGGAACGTTGAATGAAGTCGAACTGCCGCTTGAAGATGTCGCTCTTGTCGCTGTCAAACCCGACGATGAACCCGGCCATCACCTCAAGTCCGGCGCGCTGCAGTGTTTGCACCGAAGCGACGAGGTCGCGGTTCCGGTTCTGGAGCTTGTGACATTCCTCCAGCGACTCGACGGAAGGTGTTTCGATGCCGACAAAGACCTTTTTGAAACCGGCCTCCACCATCAGCGAGCACAGTTCCGAATCATCGGCGAGATTCATGGAAGCCTCCGTGAGAAACCCGATGCGGGTCCGCGTGCGCCGCCGCCATTCGATCAATTCACGCAACAACGCCTTCGTCCGCGGTTTATTGCCGATGAAATTGTCGTCCACGATGAAAACCATGTCTTTCCATCCGCGCCGGCACAGTCCGTCCAGTTCGGCAATCAATTGCGCCGGCGTTTTCATACGGGGCACGCGCCCGTTCATCACGATGATGTCGCAAAACTCGCAATCAAACGGGCAGCCACGCGAGAATTGCACGGACATCGTCACGTAATGCCGGAAATTGATGAGGTCCCAGCGCGGCGCCGGTGTCCGGGTAATGTCCGGCCGGTCGGTGGCGCGATAAACCGATTGCAACCGGCCTTTCCGCAGGTCCGCCACTACCTGAGGCATCACGTCCTCGGCTTCACCGAGAACAAAGTGTTGAATCTCCGGGAAGGTTTCGTGGCCGGTGGTGAACAGCGGCCCGCCCGCAATAACGGTTTTTCCCAACGCCGCGCACCGCGCAATGATTTCGTGGACGGATTCCTTTTGTACGATCATTGCTCCCACCATCACGTAATCCGCCCAATGCAGGTCTTCGTCCTTGAGCCGGGTCACATTGAGGTCCACCAGCTTGAGTTCCCATTCCGGCGGCAACATGGCCGCCACCGTCAACAACCCCAGCGGCGCCATGGCGGCCTTGCGGGAAACGAACCGCAGGGCGTGCTTGAAACTCCAGAAGGTGTCGGGCGTTTTCGGGTTGAGGAGCAGTATTTTCATTAAAGTAATCTATATTCGGCAGGGTGACGTTAAGCCCGATTTAATGCCGTGGCGAGCTAAATTGCACATTTTTTATTCACGCCATTTCGATGCCGACGGGGCAGTGGTCGGAACCTTCCACCGCCGGCCGGATGAAGGCGCGCTTGAGGCGTGGACGCAGCGATTTTGAAATGAGAAAATAATCAATGCGCCAGCCGACGTTGCGGGCGCGCGCCGCGCCCATCTGGCTCCACCAGGTATAATGTCCCCCGCCTTTTTCAAATTCGCGGAAGGTGTCAAGAAAACCGCCCTTTACAAAGGCACTGAAGCCGGCGCGTTCCTCGGGTGTGAACCCGTGGTTGTGGACGTTGGCCTTCGGATTGGCCAGATCAATTTCCGTATGCGCCACATTGAGGTCTCCGCAAAAAATCACGGGCTTTTTCTTCTCCAACTGCTTGAGGTGGGCGAGAAAGTCTTTGTCCCAGACCTGACGATAAGGCAACCGCTCCAGTTCGCGCTTGGAATTGGGTGTGTAAACATTGACGAGGAAAAAATCGTCATATTCAGCGGTCAATACGCGGCCTTCGTTGTCATGTTCGGTTTTTCCGATGTGCGGTTTAACCGTGATGGGGCGTTCCTTGGTAAAGATGGCCGTGCCGGAATATCCCTTCTTTTCCGCACTATTCCAGAACGTCGTG
>JAJXYT010000111.1 GCA_021780375.1 bacterium
GCGCGTCCTGCCACAGGGCGCCGGGCGTCGGGCCGAAATTGCAGTAAATCAAAAAGGGTCCGATGACTTTGGTCCAAGCCTCGCCATTGGTGATGAAACACACCGCGCCGCCGTAATGGCTGCTGCGCCAGTAATTCAGCAACACCGGCGCGGCCTCGTCGCTGATGTCAAGGTGGCCGGTGAGTTCGTATTTGGTCGGCCCGCCGCTCAGGTATTCCACCGACGGGTTGATGAACCAGAAACCGATGTGCGATCGGGTGCCCAGCCAGCCGTAGGCGCGCGTGTCAAACTGGTCGGCCGCGTAATCGTATTTGTGCTCGGCCTGGCCCCGGTAAAGGCCGGTGTTGAGCCGCCGCGCCTCCGGAAAGTTCAATTCGGTGCCGGCCAGCCACTCCGCCGGCGTCGGCATCACCCTGCGGCGGTTGGCGTCCACGTTGAGGTAATTGAAAATGCCCGGATTGAGCTTGGCCGCAAAGCGCGCCTCGCCGACGCCGGTGGCGGGATCATTCGTTTGATGGGTGAAAATCTCACAGGCATAGATGCCAGGCAATCCTCGTTCCAAAGTGTAACGGATTTCAATGTCGCACGCCGGGCCGCGGCTGAATCCGCGAAAACCGCTCCCGCTCCCGGCGGCCTCCGGCCCATAAACGCTTTTCACGGAGACCTCGCCGCGTTCGCCGCCGTTGGTTTGCGGATCAATTGTGATGCGCGCGGTGCGTTGGCCGTGTGAGGTGTCCTGCTCCCAGTAGCCGAACGGATGGCCGGAACCGGCTTCCAGCAGCTCCCGGTTTCGGTACTTCAACGAAACAAGATCACCGGAGTGTTTTGACACCTGCGCCGTCACAATGCCGTTGGCGAGCGTGAACGTGGCATCGTCCTGTGAAAGGACCACCGGTGGTTCCGCGCCGCCCAAATCCGCGGTTATCAGAACGGCGAGCGTCAGGAAAAATGGAATTAACCCGGTTGCCGACATTGACGTTTAGACGACCGGCCCTCGCCCGAGGTAACGGAATTCGCAACCGGCTCGCGCGTTTGTTGCAAACAGTTCAATCCGTGTTTGGCCCGGCGGGTTACCGGCGCCAACGCCCGGCTAGTCGAGATGGAAAACTTCCTTGAGCGGGAAACACACCGGCGCGTTGTCCGGCTCGACTTCCATCAACGGCGCCATGGCATCCCACCAACGGCGGACGATGGGCGATTGGGGAAGATGATCGGCGGTGTGGTTATCGGCGAGTTTCTGCACGGCAAACAGCGTGAGCGTTGCTTCGTCGAGAAAGATCGAGTAATCCGAAATGCCCGCCGCGCGCAGTTCCGCCGCCAGTTCCGGCCAGAGTTCATCGTGCCGCCGCTGGTATTCGGCGGCGGCGCCGGGCTTGAGCTTCATCTTAAAGGCGTTGCGTTTCATGCTGTGTTTGGGTCTGGCTGTTCAGGTCGTGGAGAAATCACCCGCCTCCCCCCGCGGGTCACAACGTTTGATGAATAAAGGCCATCAGACTCGTCCAGCCCGCGCCGGCGCCGATGATGATGGTGCTGAGCACCAGCGTGGCAATACCGGCGCCGATGAGCCGGTGCGCCTTTTTGCTGGCCCCTTTCCATTCGTGGAAAATCCAACCCCACATCGTGGCGAAGATGATGATGCTGGCCATGTGCAGCGTCCAGGAGGCGAAGTCATACTTGCCCATCTGCACCGCGCCCATCGTGTAGAAGAAGAACTGGAAATACCACGTCGTGCCCGCAAGCGCGGAGAAAAGATAATTGCCCAGCACGGGAATCTTCAGGTCAACGGCACGGCTGTTGGCAGCGGCGGTTTCCACCGGGCCATGTTCACTGCCGGTCCCACCATGGTGCGCATGTTCAATTTTGACGTGTGACGCGAGATATTGATAGCCGGTGCCGTTCTTGAGGTTCAACAAGAGGCACCAGATAAAATTGGTCGTGAAACCACCGAGCAGGAGCACCGGGAGCGCGGGCAGGCCGGTCCAGATTGAATTGGTCCCGGCGGCGAGCGAGGCCGCGTTGATGCCTTTGCCGGCCTGCAAGGCGAAGGCAAAACACGCGCTCATGATGCCGCAGAACGTGGCGACCAGAATGCCCTTTTTAAAGCTGAATTCCTTGATCGCCTGCTTCTTTTGTTCCGCCGGCATCTCCGATTCCTTGGTGTAGCCGGCCAGCGCCGCGATCGCGATGCCCACCAGGCAGACGCCGACGCCCGCCAGCGTGACTTGTCCGGACGTGGATTGGATGATTTGAACGATGCTCGTACTGTTGGCGAACACAAAAAAGTTCGGCGTGAGCGCCTTGAAAACCGGCGGCACCATCGTGCCAAACGCCGCGCAATAGCCCAACGCCACGCCGGTGCCGAGCGACAAACCCAGATAGCGCATCGTCAGTCCATACGTCAATCCGCCCAGTCCCCACAATACGCCGAAGAAATAAGTCCACCAAAGCGTGCTGGCGGTCTGCTGTCGGATGACGCCAAAGAGATCGTTCGTCATGATATACGCGAACAGCCACGGACAGAGGATCCACGAGAAAATTCCGCCGACGAGCCAGTAGGTTTCCCACGACCATTTTTTGACGCCTTTGTAGGGCACGTAGAAACTGCCGGAGGCCAAGCCGCCCAGCCAGTGGAAGAAAACACCGAGAAAGGGATTGGGACTCATGGTGATTTTGCTTTGTTGCCGCCGACTATCCGAAAAACACGCCGTCGAAGGCAATCACCATTTCTGGTTATGGCGGTTCAATCAGATTCCATCAATCTGACACACGCCGCCACCCGGCCTTGCGAATTAGTTATGATGCCAGCGCGGCCGGAACCGGGGAAAAGTGAAAAATCCACCCCTTATGACGCCCGTTCGGCAAAATCGTGGCGCACACCTGAAAAATGAAAAACACCAGCCGCGTCACAACATTATGATCGCAACGCGGCAATTTGGCCGCAAATGTGGATGCCAGTTCGGCAAAAATTATGACGCCAGTTAAATCGGTAGCATGTCGGCGCGCTGCCTGCCCTCTGCTTTTTTTTAGCAGGCGGCGTGACGACACGGGTCGGCAGAGAGGGAAAAATATCACATTACCAGGAACCCGTTTACGGATTAATCGCAGCTCTTTCACTCATGCCGAAAGTATCGCCTATGCGCCGCTGCCGCGAATTGACTCAAGTCAAATGGGTTCCGGGATTTGGTTAAAAATCAAAAAGGCCTGGCCGGCGCCAGCCAGGCGGCCGCCACGACCAGCGCGGTAAAAAACAGCAACACAAAACCGGCGTAGCGGCGCAAGCGGGCTGCTCCAGGCACGCGGCGAACCAGGCCCCTTATCAAGGCGAGTCTGCCAAAGCTGCCGCAGTCATTGCCCAGCGCAACCTCAAGCCGGATGACGTCGTCCGCGCGCTCCAGACGTTTGTGCCGCCGGGCCGGCACGATCCGTATCTCATGTTCGCCTCCGGCGGACAGAACGTTGCACACGCAATTTGACGACAAGGGATTTGCCTGCACGACGCTCTTTCTCGACAGCGCCATTGCCAAATGGTCGCTCGGCGGTTCAGCCGAACAGCTTCATCCCGATGCTGGCTCGCCGGACGACCTGAAATGGAGCGTCGAGGCGTTCCTGGCTCGCGGCTTCCGGCGTGAAAGGTGAAACCCGGATTCACACGCACATGTGCTACTGCGAGTTCAATGACATCATTGACTCCATCGCCGCACTCGACGCCGACGTCATCTCGATTGAGGCCTCGCGGTCGTCGGTTATGAGGCAGCACGCCTCGGGTGGCCGGGCGATAGTAGGCTGGTTACACTTGAGAAGTACAAGCGAAGATGACATGCATACAGCAGGTAGTGGGAATTTATGTCCGATTCCGACGCTTATAGTTTCGCCAAAGCTTGAGATTCCAGTTCTGGAATTTTGGCGTGTTGGCGCCAGGAGCTTCCGGCCGGTTCGTTTTCAGTCCGCCGGCGACACCCGGTTCGGAGAAGATGAGGATTCCATGGGGGGACACCCTCCCGGCGTGGCGATCCGGCGCCGCCCACCTTTGTGGCGGTGCGATCTCTGCATAACGGATTTGTGAAAACGTGCTTTCGTTGCGATGAACGCGGTGGTATGCAGGCGCCAGCATGGACAACAACCTGAGAGTCACCGGGAAAAAGGTGGACCGACCGATATGAACGAGACATTGCATCGCTGGTGGGCGGACCTTCAAAACGTCCTCAATTATCCTTTGATTGAACTGGGCGACAGCCATCTGACCCTGAACAGCATCGCCAAGTTGTTGGTGGTGCTGCTGCTGGTGGTGGTGGTGGAGCGTTATTTGCGGAGAATCGTGCGCCGGCGGATCCTCGCCCGTACTCATCTCGAACCCGATCTGCAATATGCCGTCAGCAGTTTTGTCGGTTATTGCTTCATCGCGGTAGGTTTCTTCTTTGCCTTCAAGGTGGTGCACCTCGATTTGAGTTCCCTGGCGGTCGTTGTCGGTGGTTTGGGCATCGGCATCGGCTTCGGCCTGCAAAACATCGTCAGCAACTTCGTGTGCGGCCTGATCATTTTGGGGGAACGCTCCATCGCCCTTGGCCATCGCATCGAAGTCGGCGGCGTGGCCGGACAGGTTACCCGGATCAACCTGCGCAGCACGATGGTCGTAACCAATGATAATATCACCATCATCGTGCCCAACTCAAATTTGATTTCGAATCCGGTCACGAACTGGAGTTATGGCGATCCCAAAGTGCGGTTGCGCCTGTCGGTCGGCGTCGCGTATGGCAGCGACGTCGAGCAGTTACGGCGCGTGCTGCTGGAAGCGGCGGCGGAGAACCCGGCGGTGCTTAAGGAGCCGGCGCCCGCGGTGCGTTTCCTCGAATTCGGGGACAGTTCGCTGAACTTTGAACTGGCCGTCTGGACCATTGACATGGCGCACCGGCCCGACAGTTTTCGCAGCGATTTGTATTTCGCCATCGAACGCAAATTTCGCCAGAACCACATTGAAGTTCCGTTTCCCCAGCGCGACCTGCATTTGCGCTCCGGCAAAATCACGTTCGAGGCCAAGGGCGGCGGCCGGTTCGAGGCGGGGTTGCAACCGGATTGAGCCGCTCGGCAGGTTGCAACCGCACGTCCGAGCGAGGGGCGGGGCCGGCACCCCTTGCGGCGGTCAATTCACCCATTTTCTCACCAGCCTGCCCGGCGGCGGCTTTAACGCGCGCAAATCGGCCAGTCCCGCCGGCGAAAGAAAATTCATTCCCATCTCAAACGAGGCGTTCATCCAGCCGAAACCCTCCGGCGCGAGGCAGGAGAATTTCGTGCCGACGTTCCCGTATTCCACGAACACGTCGTGCAAGCCGGTCACGACGTTGTATTTCTCCGGAATCACGCCGTTGTAGTCGTGCGCATTTTTGACGATGCAATAGAGCCAGCGATACGCGAGCCGCCCGGCGGCGGCTTCCCCGCCGTAATTTTTGAATCCCTGCCATGCAAGCATCTGGTGCGGTGCCCAGCCGTAGGGATAATCCCATCGCCGCGCATCCTGCCGGCGGGCTGCCGCGATGGATGCCTTCGCCGTCGCCGAAAGGCCCGCGAACTGCTCCAATTGCTCGCAGGCGAAGGCGGCGACCCGCTGCGCGCGCTTCATGTCCGTCGGATTGTCCGGGTCGAACATCTTCGCCCAGAGCGGCCAAACGCTGGTCGCGCTGATGTAGGTCGAACGCTTCCGGTTGATGAAATCGTAATCAAAAAAAATTCGTCCAGGGTCATGCCGTCGGCCTTCAAATCCGCGAACCGGCCGCATTAAAGATATTCATTCAGGAAGCGGAACGGAGTCAGCGGCGCGCCGGGGCGGCGGGAATGGGCGAGGGAAAGCCACGGCTGGGTTTGTTCGTCGTAACCGCCGGGTTGGACTTCCGGGCAGGGGCCGCTGCCGCTGTCGCAGTACCGGCTCAGTTCGCAAGGGCCGATTTTCACCAGCCGGTCCGGCCCGAGCCAGACGTTCCGGTATTCAGCCATCGCGGTTTTCAGCGAGGCGGCCAGCCACGGTTTGTCCGCCGCGCCGCTTTCATAAACCGCACGGATGATGCTCGTCAAAAACGGCGGTGAGTCCCGCGGCGAGATTGTCCAGCGAATTTAGTCCGGCAATCATTGGTATTTCATGCAGTTGGCGCCGAGGGGTTGGGTGCGCCGGCGGGTGGCGTGGGACCGGGCAAAGGCAGTTGCCCTTCCATTAAATACAGGATGGCGTGCAACGGGGCCCGGACGCTGTCGGAACACCGCCGCAATTCCTGACCCAGTTCATAGACGACCTGGTTGAGCAGGTAGGCCAGCAGCATCACCCGCCATTTTTCCTCATCGCGGGGCAGAAGGTCGGATTTTTCGAGGCGGCGGAAATACGCCTGCAAGAAGACGCGGTTCACCGTCACGTTCCAATGCCGCACCCACGGCTCGAACCGCGTCAGGTACTCGCGCGCGATGACGCCCATCTCCACCTGCTGGTGGAAACCGGCGTAGGCCGCGTGGTGGAACGAACGCAACATCCGGGCCACGTCGCGCAACGGCGAACGTTTGAGGCGGCGCTCGCTGATCGGCACCGTCGCGTCACCTTCAAAATCCAGAAAGACAAAATCGCGTCCGGTCCAGAGCACCTGGCCCAGATGACAGTCGCCGTGGATGCGGATGCGTTTGGCGTCGAAGGTCTGCTCGACGAGCCGGTGATAACGTTGGAGGATGGCGGATTCCAGGTCGGCCACGCGCTGGGCCACCGGCACCAGTTCCGCCGGCAGGGATTTGATTTGTTTGCGGAGCAGGCGCAAATTTTGCACCGCCAGCGAGCGCATGGACTGAAATGTGCCGCGCAGGTAATGCGACGTCATCGGCTCCGGCACAAATTCCCCGCCTTCCGCGCCGGACGCCAGCGCGAGGTGCAATTCAGCGGTCCGCTCGCCCAGCCGGCGGGCGGAGTCCAGATACGTGCCCACCACATCCGCGACTTCGTCGGGCGTGGAAGGCTGCAGCAGCTTGAGCGGGCCGACGGCAGGCGTCACCGGCGGGATGCGGCCTTGTTCGGCCTCGGCGAACACACAATCGTAGTAGCGGCTGATGGCGTCCAGCGTGAATTTCCAGCCGTTCTTGGCGTGCGGGATGAAGGTCTTGGCGACCGCCAGCGTCATCGGCGTATTGGTGGCGTCGCGGTATTCCAGGGCGCCCAGCAACCGGGGACTGTGCGGAAAATCCTGCTCTGTAAGGAAGCGACCGACCTCGAGTTCGGGATTGAGACCCGGCCCGAGCCGGCGGAAAAATTTCAGGACGATTTTGTCGCCGAAAATCAAAGTGACGTTTCCTTCGTCCGTGTTATGCACGGACGGATCCGGCGGCGGGGAATCGTTCAGGACTTGCCGCAGGACCGGGGTGCGCGAGGCTTCCACTTCGCCGTGCCCATGATGGAGCCGTTCGCGCCGGCGGATCAACTCGAGCAATGCCCGGGCAAACGCCGGCATGGCGAACGCCTCGTAAACCACGCCGGAAGACGCATCGTCCTCCAGCTTCAGTTCGGCGATGCTGTTTTCGCGGAGCGGTCCGGTGGCCGGGCCGGCGGCGTGCGCCAGCGGCAGCGCATACCATTCCGGGTTTCCCTCCACAAATTCCACTTGCAGAAAAAGCAGGACAGCGACGGTTTCGTCCGGCAACGGCACCTGGAAAACTTCCTTGATGGTGGCGAGTTTGATGGTTTTGGTTCGGCTGGAGAACCAGGGCCGGGATTTCAGGCCGTCGGGCAACAAGGCCTCGAATTGGACGCGCAGTTTGCCGGTGAAAAGGTTCTGCCAGGGCCCGGTGACGGAGAGGGTCGGCAAGGGTGGGGGGGCACTGGCTTCGGATCCCGCCGGTCGGGACAACAGTTTGGGTTCGAGCGAAAACCAGTAGAAATTGTGCGGGCCGAGCGTCAAAAAGTACGGCGCTTCGCCGACGGCGGGAAATTTTGTCCGGCCGAACAGTTCGACGGGCACCATGCTTTTGAAGGCCGACAGGTCCAGCTCCACCGGCTGGGCGAAGCGCGAAAGATTGGCGACCACGAGGAGGGTTTCCTGCTCGTGCCGCAGGACATAGCTCAGAATCTTGTGATTATCCGGCTGGAGAAATTCGCATTTGCCCTCGCCGAGCGCGCGCCAGCGTTTGCGCAAGGCGAGCATCCGGCGCATCCACCAGAGCAACGAATGCGGGTTGGCCAGTTGCTCCTCGACATTGCAGGCCTCGTAATGGTAGGCCGGATCCAGAATGATCGGCAAATAGAGACTCTGCGGATTGGCGCGGGAAAAGCCGGCGTTCTTGTCCGAACTCCATTGCATGGGCGTGCGCACGCCGTTGCGGTCGCCGAGATAAATGTTCTCACCGAGGCCGATTTCGTCGCCGTAGTAAAGCACCGGCGTCCCGGGCAGGGAGAACAGCAGCGCATTGAGCAGCTCGATGCTTTTCCGGTCGTTGTTGAGCAACGGGGCGAGGCGGCGGCGGATGCCGAGATTCAGCCGCGCCTGATGGACCTGCGCATACATCCGATACATGTAATCGCGCTCTTCATCGGTGACCATTTCGAGCGTGAGCTCGTCGTGGTTGCGCAGAAAGAGCGCCCACTGACTGGTCTCCGGGATCGCCGGGGTCTGCTCCAGAATGTCCACGATGGGCAACCGGTCTTCCATGCGCAGCGCCATGAACAAGCGCGGCATCAGCGGGAAATGGTAGGCCATATGGCATTCATCGCCACGGCCCTGGCCGAAATACGTCACCGCGTCCTCGGGCCATTGGTTGGCCTCGGCCAGCAACATGCGGTCGCCGTAGCGTTCGTCCACGTGGGCGCGGAGCTTTTTCAGAAACGCATGAGTTTCCGTAAGGTTTTCGCAGTTGGTCCCCTCGCGCTCGTAAAGATACGGCACGGCATCCAGGCGAAGACCGTCCACGCCGAGGTCGAGCCAGAAGTCCACCGCCTTGATGATCTTTTCATGCACCTCCGGGTTGTCGTAATTCAAGTCGGGCTGGTGCGAGAAAAACCGATGCCAGAAATACGCCCGGGCCACAGGGTCCCAGGTCCAGTTCGAGGTTTCCACGTCCTTGAAGATAATGCGCGCGTCCTGGTATTTCGTCGACGAGTCGCTCCAGACGTAAAAGTTGCGCCAGCGGCTGCCCGGCGGGGCGCGGCGGGCGCGTTGGAACCACGGGTGCTGGTCAGACGTGTGATTCAATACCAGTTCGGTGATCACCCGCAGACCGTGCTGATGAGCCGCCCGCAGGAACATTTTGAAATCGCCGAGCGTGCCGTACATTGGATGCACGTCGCAGTACTCGGCGATGTCGTAGCCGTCGTCCTTGAGCGGCGAGGGATAAAACGGCAGGAGCCAGATGGCGGTGACCCCGAGGTCCTTGATGTAATCGAGTTTCCCGGTCAGGCCGCGGAAATCGCCCGTGCCGTCGTCGTTGGTGTCGAAAAACGAGCGCACGTGCACTTCATAAATGACGCCGTTTTTGTACCAGGACGGGTCCCGGTCCAGGCCTTCGCGGTTGTGGTTGGCGGCGGGCATGAGCGTCAGGGTGCTTTCGGGATCGGGCCGGTTGTTGGCGGCGATGCAACCCCCTGTTCGCGCGTCACTTCACTCAACTCGCGCAACACCCGCCGGACGACGGTGTGGTTGCTCAGATAAAACCGCGCGGCGGTGTTGGCCAGCCCCACGCGTACCGAGTAAGCCGTCGGTGGCAAGGCGCGGAAGAGGTCCTCGTCCGTCCAGTCGTCGCCAATGCTGAGAATGAACTCCGGCGTGTGGCCGGTCAGCCATTCCATGGCGGCAGTGCCTTTATTGACACCGGTGTTGCGGATTTCGATGACTTTATTGCCTTCCAGCACCTGCACGTCAATGTTGCGGGTATAACCGGCCAGGTCGTCGAGCAGTTCCTGGGCGCGCAGCGGGGCCTGTTCCGGATCCGACCGGCGAAAATGCCAGGCAAGCGAAAATTCTTTTTCCTCCAGCAGCGCCTCGGGCAGACGATCCACATAAAGCTGGAGGATGGGACGCACCCGGTCCTTCCATTCGGTGGTGATGGTTTTCAACATCCGCCATTCCGCGCCCTTGTGTCGCAGCCAGACGCCGTGCTCGGCGACCAGTGCGACCGGCAAATGGCCGAACCACTCTTCAAGGTCGCGGCGCGGCCGACCGCTGATAATGACCACTTCGTTGGCCGGGTCCGCGCCAAGGGCGGCCAGCAGATTCAACAATTCCCCGTCCGGCCGGGCCAATCCGGGTTCTTTCGCAAAGGGAACCAACGTGCCGTCGTAGTCCAGCAACAAGGCGCGATGGGGCGCCGACCGATATTGCTGGATGAGCGCCGCCTGGGCCTTGCCGCTCAGCACGCGGGCGCGGCGGGCCGCTTCGGTCTTCTGGGTGGCCAGCATGGCCTGGATAAAATCGTCCGCCCACCGGTTCACGTCATATCGCCGCAGGCGTTCCTGCATCAGTTTGTTGCGCCGGATTTGTTCTTCCACCGGCATGGTCAGCGCCTGCTCCAGCACCTGCGCAAAATCCTCGTGGTGGAACGGATTGATGATGAGGGCCTCGCCCATTTCCTTGGCGGCCCCGGCCATTTCACTCAAAATCAATACGCCGGTCTGGTCGGGACGGGAGGCGATGAACTCTTTCGCCACGAGGTTCATCCCGTCGCGCAAGGGGGTGATGAGCGCCACGTCACAGCCACGGTAAAGCGGCACGATTTCCTCGAACGTCAGGAGGCGGAATTGATAGACCAAGGGCGTCCAGTGCACGTTCCCGAAATCGCCCACGATGCGGCCGACGGTCTGCTCGAGTTCCTGTTTCATCGCCTGGTAACTTTCCACGCCGATGCGGGAGGGGGCGACCGAAATCACAAACACCACCTTGCCGTGCCATGGCGGGTTGTTCTTCAAAAACAACTCGTAGCCGCGCAGCCGGTTGATGAGGCCCTTGGTGTAATCCAGCCGGTCCACGGAAAAAATCACCTTCTGCCCCGCGCATTTTTCGCGCAATTCCGCCACCTGCGAATCCGTTTCCTTGGACGCCGCGGCGGCCGCAAAGCGGTCGAACTCGATGCCCATCGGGAAAGTTTCCACCTTTACCACCCGGTCGCGCAAGGCCAGGCTGCCAAGCTGATGTTCGTAACCGGCCGTGCGCAGCACGGAGGTCAAAAAATGCCGGACGTAATCATGTGTGTGAAAGCCGATCAGGCTCGCGCCGAGCAGGCCTTCGATAATTTCCTCGCGCCAGCCGCGCGGCAGCATCCGGAAAATTTCCCAGGACGGAAACGGGATGTGCAGGAAGAAGCCGATGGGCATTTCGGGGAATTTTTCGCGCACCAGCTTCGGCAGCAGCATCAGGTGATAGTCGTGGATCCAGAGCAGGTCATCCGGTTGCAGGGCGTTCACCACCGCCTCGCCGAAGCGGCGGTTCACGCTCTGGTATTCCTGCCAGTATTCCTCCTCGTACCGGGTCAGCGTGGGGAAATAATGAAACAGCGGCCAGATGGTCTTGTTGCAAAAACCGAGGTAAAAACGGTCCATGCTTTCCTCCGGCAGAAAAACGGGGCTGGACTTGAACTGCTGCGTGCCGTAAGTCCGCACCGCCGCCTCCTGTTCCGGCGGGATGTTCGCGCCGGGCCAGCCCATCCATAAATAATCCGGACGCTCCACGCCAGCCGGAGACTTGCGGTTCAAATAGCTCCACAAGCCCGTCGTCAACCCGCCGACGCTGGGCTTGAACTCAGGCGCGCCATCCTTAAAGGAAACCGTAAACGGCAGCCGATTTGAGACGACAACCAACCGCATAAAAAAAGTTCTGACATTTTCAGCAATTGTTCAAGCCATTCGTCTGAAAAATTTAGAATAATTTGCGCTCAATCCCCATAGCGGCTTCCTGAACACGCGCTGGCCACGGCCACCTGTTTTACCCCAAACCAAACAGTGACTGAAAAAACGCGACGGGGGCGTCGCGCTCACCCTTCAGCGACGAGGCGTCGCCGCTGCCTGCCTGCGCTCTTGCTGCATGGTTACGGCCAAGACCAAGCCCATACGGGCCGTCAAAATTGCGAACCGGGGCGATAGACTCGTCCAGGCTGCGGCAATACTGCCAGGTTGTCACCGGGACAGCAGTTCCCAGCCCTGCCCAGGCCTGCCGCGGAGCGGCAGGCATGCGTGGGGCGGGATTGCTTGAAGATGAATTGTGTCCAGATGAAGTCATGCGAAGGTTCCACGTGTCCACGATATCAAAAGCCAGAGGCGCCTGACCCCTCGGGACCGGGAGTGTAGCCGTTTCATGTGACTATCGAACATGGCTTTTCAGTGTTAAACTTTGTCAGACTTAAAGAACTTTCAACGATTTCTTGAACCAAACTGAACAAGAAATCAGAGTGTGGCATTATGAAAATCAAATCACCAACGAGGTGGCTGGCGGCCGTGCTTGCCGTGGCGGGCGGATTGACATTGGCCAGCCGGGTGCAGGCTCAAGACATCTACTACTGGTATTATTTCTATCCACCCTGGCCACCCAACAGTTCGCTGTACGCTAATTGGAACAACTACCCAACCAACCCTTCGGCTGTGAACTTTAACACGGTGTTTGCTTACACGAACCAGGTGTTGGACGAAGCGGCGTCCGGTCTGGAAGTAACGTCGACGATTGGTGGTTATGGCAGCGGTTATGCTGACCTGAACAGCGGCACGGGCGTTACCTTTGCCAACGGAAATTTTGCGCTCGCTACCAACGACACGACTTGCACCCTGACTTTTACAGTCAATCCGACGCCGGGCATGGCGTCCTCGGGGACATCGTTTTATACCAATTACAACTGGATAGGAATACAGTTCTACTTGAATCTCGACAGTGGTCCATACACCAGTCTGCCTGTCCTTTACGGCGGATGGAACAATCCGGGTAACTCTAATGGCATCGTGTGGGCGGGCAGCAACGTCACGATGACGGTAAATTTGTCATCCTTGCCTAAATTTGCGGCCTACACCCAGGGTGGAACGAATCACTTTTACGGTTGCAACCTGGGCGTTAATCCGGCGGTCATTTTTAATGATCCTAGTGGGAGTTCCGGATTGCCTTACGATATCACGTTCAACACTATCGAATTTGCTCCAGCGGCAGCGCCGCCGCCGAACCTTTCCATCGGCCATGTCGGCACCAATGTCATCGTCTCCTGGCCCGCGAGCGGCCCCTACACCTTGCAACAAAGCGCCAATCTGGCCAGATTCAGTTGGTCGCCCTGGGGTTTTCCAGCCGACTCGAATAACGGAATCTACAGTATCACCATTCCGGCGCCCACGAACACTTTGTTTTTCCGCCTGAGCAGTCCGTAGCCTGAATGGCGGATGATACGTCCGGCGGGTGGCGCTCATGAACCGGGCAGCGCCGCTATAGCATCGACAGGGGAAAACGGCCACCATCGCCTCGCTAATTCAGGCGGCCAGGTTTCGGCGGCAGGGGACCATTAATGTGGTAACGCCGATCGCGAACAAGCCAAAAATTGATGGTTCAGGTACAGGTTGGCAGGCGAGTCCGGCCGGTGCCTACAATCCGAAGGTATGGGTGCCTTGCACTGCGTCCGGAGGTATTCCGCCGGGCAATACCAAGAGGAGTCGTCCGTTTGCGGCTCCATATTTATGGGTGCGGTGCCATGGAGGGACATTGCTCGGTGCGTCCAGACTAAAAACCTTAAAATAACACCTCCAAGTAATAAATTAGAATCGCTGTGCGGTTGTTTATCCTCCCGGTTTATAAAGAGAATATGGGTATTTTTCAACCCCGGGCCTTGTTTTCGGAGAGTCGTAAAACATTAAATAAAATACGTGAACCCTCAATGACAGCCGGGGCTTGGATTAGTAGAATACGATTATTAAATCAGCGTTTATGTTTGTGAGACTATCACGTGCTTATAAAACGGCTGCTTCTCCTTTGGGCTTCACTTTGATTGAGTTGCTGGTGGTGATCGCGATTATCGCGCTCCTGGCCAGCATGCTGCTCCCCGCTCTTGGCGCGGCCAAAATGCGGGCCAAGTCGATCGCCTGTCTCAGCAACCTGAAACAAATGTCCCTCGGCAGCCAGCTCTACGCTGGCGACGATCCGGCCGGCGCCCTCACCGGCGTTGACCCCGGCAATTGGGGCGACGACGACGTTAATTGGCTTTACCCGCAATATGTTAAAAATTTAAAGGTGTTCGTATGTCCTGCGACGCAGAATTTTATCCGGAACCAGCCGGTCGTGCTCGATCCCAAAACCTACGCTGCTTACATCCAGCGATTGCACGGGAATCAGACTTATATTCCCGATCTGCAAAACACCGCTCTGGGCACAGGATACTTGCCGGGTCATAGCTACGACGTTTATGGAAATATGACCTCGCACATTCGTAAAACAGAAAACGTGGTCGGACACTATATTCTGGTTGCGCCAGGCAGACCCAAGGCAGCGCTCATGTTGCTCAAGGGGATGGAAGTGGGTCCCTCCAAGATCTGGGTGTTTCTTGATAATCTGGACCGGATTATTGGCGCGCCGCTGGCGTATCCGGACCGGCCAACCCGGTGGAGCAACCACGGCGCGGCTGGGGATAATGTGTCGTTTGCAGACGGGCACGTGGCCTTCATTAAGGCCACGGACTGGGATTATGCATACGTCATCGGTAATGATTACCCGGCGCCCGGCAATAATACTCCCAATTAACAGCATGACCCGGGATTTTAGTCGCAGCCCCAATCGTCGCGTGCTCGCTGCTCTGCTGGCAGCGGTGGTCGGCGTTGGCCTCTGCGGGTGTTCAAAGTCGGGACCCAAGGACTGGGAAGTGAACGGCTATTTGGACACGGTAACCGGTTACAAGTTTTACACAGACAAGGACGTTTTTGCCGAAAAGAGCCCTGTGCATCCTGACGATCGCTTTGTGCAGGTGCTTGTTTTTATCTATCCCCGGGGTAATAGCGTTATTGCCGCTCGCGACGCCCAAAACCTGGAAGATCCGCAAACGCATAAAACGCCGGTGAGTGTTCGCTATCCGACCGAAGCTGAACTGAAGGCCTGGGGCGCCGTGAAGGCAACCCGGCAGGAAGTGTGCAATTGATCGGTCGGCAGGTGTCGGGTGATTCATCTCCTTTCCGCCGGTAGCAAGCCGGTAAAGGAATTTTTCCCGGGGCACGACCTAAAACCTTAATATCTTACTTTTGAATAATCAGCCAAAATCAGCCGCTCAATTGTTTGTCCCACAGTTTATGCGAAAAAAAGGGCTTTTTTTAACGCTGGCGTTTGCCCTGGCGAAGTCGTAAAACCATAAATAAAATGCGTGAACTCTCAATGACACGGCCGTTCTGAGTCAGTAAAATACAATGACGTTAAACCACTTGAAACATCCAAACCACTCAACTCTATGAAAGCAGACTTCGCACCATTGTTGACGATGATTGTGGTCGCTTGCGCCACAGTCCTCCCTGTCCCGTACGTGCAAGAAGCCCAGGCAGCGCCGTCGGTTGTCGGTCTCTGGCGGTTCGATGAAGGCAGTGGAACCAATGTCTTCGATTCATCAGGTTTGGGAAACAATGGGACATTGATGGGTGAGAACGGTAATGTTCCGACGTGGGTCGCGGGCCAGGCAGGCTTCAACAGCGCCCTGCGTTTCACCAACAATGGTGCCGACCATGCCTATGTGAACATCCCTGGTGCCAGCTCACTGATGATCGGCCAGACGGCGACCAATGCGTGGACGATTACGTGCTGGGCATATGAAGAATCAAATGGCACGAGTAATTTTGTCTCGAGTTATGGGCGAATGTTGACAACGGATGACGGAGCGGCATTCCAGTTGGAATCCGGGGCGGTGGGGGACGCGGAATTGTACACCTGGAGTGAGATGACTCCCTCCTGGCAGATTGCCTGGGGCGTGGGTTCCAGTGTCGCCCCGCTTCTGGATCAGTGGGTCCATTGGGCCGTCGTTTATGATGGAACCAACATTACCATCTATCGCAACGGCAACCAGGGTCCCAACGGTGGGGTTGCTTCCCAGCCGGTGACGGCACCGCTGGCATTCCCCGGTTACACGGGAGCAGTGGTGATCGGTTCACAACTGGATCAGGCGGGCACCGCCAATTGGAACGGGATGCTGGACGACGTGGCGGTGTTTAACGGTGCTTTGACGCAATCCCAAGTTGACACCGTGATGACCAATAATTTTTCTCCATTCATTGGTGGCCCGGTCAATTTTGTCAGTGGGCCACAAAGCCAGACGGTGTTTCAAGGCGCCAGCGTCAGTTTCAGCGTCGGTGTGGCCGGACAGGCGCCCTTCCAATATCAATGGTATTTCAACGGAACCAACCCGCTGTCGAGTGTCAGCAACCCGACGGCGACGAACGCGACGTTGGTGCTGTCAAATGTCCAATTGGACCAGTCGGGGACTTATTCGGTGGTCGTCAGCAACTCTTTGGGTAGCGCAACCAATCCGGCGGTTACTCTTACCGTTTTCCGGCCTCAACCCCTGGTCGGGCTCTGGCGGTTTAATCAAGGCAGCGGGACCAATGTCCTTGATTCATCAGGCCTGGGGAACAATGGGTTTATTGCCGGCGAAAATGGCAATGTCCCGGCCTGGACCACCGGCCAGGCGGGATTTGGTGACGCTCTGCGTTTCACCAATAACGGCGCCGACCATGCCTATGTCGTTATTCCCCCCAGCGGTACCTTGCTGATTGGCCAGACGGCCACGAATCCCTGGACCATCACCGGCTGGGCTTATGAGAGCTCCGACGGCACGAGCAATTTTGTGGCGACTTACGGACGGATCCTGGTCATCGACGACGGCACGGCATTCCAATTTGAATCAGGGGCATCCGGCGATGACGAAATGTACACCTGGGCGCGCGCCAATATAGCATGGCAAATCGGTTGGGCGGGATTTTCCGGTGTAACGCCGCTCTTGGATCAATGGGTGCATTGGGCGGTGGTTTATGATGGAACCAATATCACTGTTTATCGTAATGGAAACCAGGGTCCCAACGGCGGAATGGCCTCTCTCCCGCTGAGTCCCCCTTCACCACTTGGCGGCTACTTCGGATTCCAGGATGGCATCCTGATTGGTTCTGAGCTGGCACAATCCGGTAATCGCACCTGGAACGGCATGTTGGACGATGAGGCCGTATTCAACGTCGCGTTGTCCCAGGCCCAAATTCAAACCGTCATGGCCGGCAATTTCAGCGCTTTCATGACGCAGCCTCCGCCGCAGTTGTCCATCGGCAACAGTGCCGGGAACATTATGCTCAGTTGGCCGGCGGCCCCCCAGGCCGCGTACCAGCTTCAATCCACCGCCAGCCTGGCTCCGTCCTCGTGGACCAGCGTTACCAACTTGCCGGTGCAAAATGGCAGTGCGCTGACCGTGACTCTGCCGGGTAGTTCGGGAACGCAGTTCTTCCGTCTGATGGGACAATAGTTGCTTTTGTGAAGGACGAGGGGGGCGATTGAATTCGCCCCTCTCGTTTAAACAGTGATTGTATGTATGACAAAATTTACGGGTGTAAAGGGTTGGCAATCCGCGCAGAACGTGTATCCGCGAAGTAATGCAGGAATTCGCTTCCTTCCTTTTAGAAAAACGTGGTGGTTGCTTGCGGTGGTCACGGTTTGTATCAAGGTCCAGGCGGCCACCAATCTCCCTTCTTATTACGCCCATCCAACCGAATTGGATTCGAACGGTGTCATTGCGCCCTGGTATCATGGGCTGAACGGCCAGTTGGACGAACGTTTGCGCATTGCGGTGGACGTCTATAAGCGTTATCCGTGGGTGGACAAACCCAAGGCGGTGATGGCGGCGCCGGACTTTGTTTATAGCTCCCACTGGAGTACCAAACCGGATGGCACCATTTTAATGGCCCCGACCAGCGACTGGATGTGCGGTGATTTGGCTCAACGCGCCTGGAGCATCATCAAAGGCCTCACGGCTTATTACCAATACAGCGGCGATCCGATTGCGTTCGTCTATATCCCGCGCACCGTGGATTACATTTTGGATTACGGGTTGACCGATAAAAACGCCGACTGGCCGCTGTTTCCCATCAGCACGCCGACACGGGGAAAAGCCTACGGCAAATGCGATCCATCGGGTCGGAACCAGCTTGACCTCTGCGCCATCGTTGGCATCGAGGTGCTCCGAGCCTATAAGCTCACCGGCAATCCCCGCTACCTTCAAATGGCGGAACATTGGGGCGATGTGTTTGCCGCCAAGGGTCAGTTTAACGATCCGGATATTTCTCCGTGGAATCGTTATGTGGACCCGTCCGTCGTCGGCTGGTCTGACGTCCTTACCGGCACGACGTCGATCATTGTTGATTTTTTGGATGATCTGATCCAGATGGGTGACACCGGCAAAGAGGGCGCAATTCTCAAGGCGAGAGATGCCGGGAGACGTTTTTTAAATGAACGGATGCTGCCCGCCTGGTGGGTGGATGACACCTGGGGACGAACTTATTGGGATTGGGACAATCCGATGATGTGCGGCATGGTGGCGATGTGCGCCGACCATTTCCTGAAACATCCCCAAGCCTATCCCAACTGGCGAAACGATGTGCGAAACATGCTTTCCTTGCTCTGGAACCGCAACTGCGCCGCCCCGGATTCGTTCGGTGACGTGTATAGCGGCGCCTGGGCGTTTCCCGAATCCTCGGTTTGCTGCGGCACTTCGCTTTCTTACAACCAGTACACCGCCGGCCCCACGCTGCTCCACTACGGCGCGCTGGCTCACAGCGCGTGGGCCGCCGAAATCGGGCGGCGCATGATGCTCATGGCCACTTACGACAGCCTTCCCAATGGCATCGTCAAAGACGGTTTGTTTGGCGATCAAGTTGCCACGATCGACTGGTCAAACCTGGCTCACCCGTGGCCGTTGTGTCAGGTGATGGCCGCCATTGCGTGGCTGCCTGAAGATTTCGCTCCGAACCGCGAAAACCATATTGTCCGTTCCTCCTCGGTCGTGCAGAAGGTCCTTTATGAAAAGGGCAGGATTGCCTACACCACCTTTGATGCACCGCCGGGCGTGCAGGAAGTCATGCGGCTGGCGTTTTGTCCTGAATCGATTCGAGCCGATGGCCGCCGACTTAAGGAACGTTCTGCCCTGGATGCCAGCGGTTATACGCTCATTCCCTTGTCAAACGGCGATTGGCTGGTTGCCGTGCGCCACGACGGCTGCCGGGACGTCGAAGTGACCGGAGACGGTGATCCACAACAGGTTGCCAACGTCGATGACCACGCGTTCGCCTTTAACGGCGCGTGGACCGTGGTGAAAGACAGCGGTGCGCCGCATGGCGCCTTCCGATCGGCAGATCAATCGGGCGCGATGATGACTTTCCGGTTTTCCGGCAATCAAGTGCGCTTGCTGGGCGTGGTCGGTCCCGAGGGCGGCTGGGCGGATGCCTTTATGGATGGTGTGAAACAACCGACCCTGATCGAGTGTTGGAATCCTGCCGTGCGACATGAACAGCCGATTTTTATCAAGAGTGGTCTGACCCAAGGCCGGCATGAATTGAAAATTGTCGTGCGCGGCGAGAAAAATCCTCTGGCGCGCGGCGCTCAAATTGGAATCGAGTCCGCCCAGTTTTCCGCCGCGACCGGCGACGCCGGTTTCGGCTCCGGTGGCGGTCCGGCCGGCCCGCAGCGGCTGATCTTTGGTTACACCCGGCGGCACGATTATATGGACTCGAAGGGGAACACCTGGCGGCCCGGCACCGAGTTTGTCGCCCGGGTGGGAGCGGACGTGGATACGGTGGCGCGCTGCTGGTGGCGGGACCGCCGCAGCATGTATATCGGTGGAACTCCGGACGAAGAAATCTACCGATATGGCGTTCATGCGCCGGAGTTTTGGGTGAATCTCACCGCGGCGCCGGGCCATTACACCGTGCGTTTGCATTGGGCGGACACGCCCGAAACGCCGTGGGTCGAGCGCGCAGGAACCAATTGGGAAACGATTTCACGTCCCACCACGGTGCTCATCAATGGCAAAACGGTGATTGAAGATTTGAATGTGCGGGACAAGGTGGGGACGTTCCACGCTTACACTCGCGAATTCAAAGACGTCGAGCCGCAAAACGGAATTATTGAATTGCGGTTCAAATCCACCCCCGATCACGAGGCAATGATTCAGGCGGTGGAGATCATTCCTGACAAAAACGGCGAGGAGCGCAAGTCCGCCCGTCCCTCAGGAAACCCGCGGTTATGAGAGCCAAAATCGGCGTCCGTTCTTCGACGGCCGGGTCAGCTTTCACGCTGATCGAGTTGTTGGTGGTCATCGCCATCATCGCGATTCTGGCCGCCATGCTGTTGCCGGCGCTTTCACGGGCCAGGAGCAAGGCCGAGCAAATCTCTTGTCTCAATAACCTGAGGCAGATTGGAATTCTCATGCAACTCTACACCGACAGTCACAACGACATCTTCCCGGCACACCGCAATCAGGATATTAACAACAACAATGTCAATATCTCGATGACCAATTGGTGGGGCACCGCCTTGCTGGCCATGGCCAACAACTCGTCGCAAAGCAATCTCTTTCATTGTCCCGCCCTCAAAGGACGGAGGATCGATGCGGGAGTGGCCTGGTCGTGGAAGTTTGATCCTCATTTTGTCGGTTACGGATATAACAATTATTTTCTTGGCTTGCACCCGTTCCTGGCTACCACCTTGCTGGTGGGCGGAATCCGTTTTGACACGGCGCCCGATTTCAAGCGAAGTTCCATCCACCGTCCCTCGCAGACACTTGAGATTGCCGACTGCATGCCGGCATCGGGCAACGCGGCTTCTTTGAACTGCTGGAGTTCAGATTGTTGGTGGCCGTATTCGTCCCACACCGGCCTTCAGGGCGTTGATACGTACCGGCATTTCGGGGTGGGAAACATTGTGTTCACCGATGCTCATGCCGAGGCGCGCAAGGACGCAAATATCAACCCGCCTGTGGATCCGGCTTCGGCAACCGTCCAGGCACTGACCAACTGCCGATTTTGGGATCCGTTGCAGAGGTCCACTCGTTAGCCCTTTTTATTTTAACCAACCACCGTTAACCACATGAAGCGAATATACTCATTCATTATCCTCCTGCTGTTATCTCGCAGCGCGGTTTTCGCCCAGCTCGACCCCGGCAATCCGTTGTCCGGCCTCGAAAAACTCAAAGATTTCAAAACCATGCGCGCGTCGTCCACCGATCCCGACTGGCGCAATGGCAACGGCGATTGCCGGTGGATCCGGGCGGGCGGCAGCCTGACCCTGGCGGAACTCAAAGGCCCCGGCGAAATCGTCCATTTCTGGTGCACCATCGCCGACCAGGAGCCGAATTACTCCCGGTTGCTCACCTTGCGCATTTATTGGGACGGCGAAACCAATGCCAGTGTCGAATGTCCGATTGGCGATTTCTTTGGCATAGGCATGGGGGTTGACAAACCGTTCACCTCGCTGCCCGTCCGCGTGAGTTCCGACGGCCGTGGTCGCAATTGCTATTGGCCGATGCCGTTCCGAAAATCGGCCCGGATTGTCGTGACCAATGACGGCAAGAAACCATGCGACGCCTTTTACTACTACATCGACTGGCAGAAATTGAAGTCCTTGCCGGATGACAGCGCCTACTTCCACGCGATGTACCGGCAGGAGTTTCCGTGCGTGATGGGCCGGAATTATTTGATTGCGGATATCACGGGCCGCGGACAGTACGTCGGTACCGTATTGAGCGTTTATCTGACTTCTCCGGGCTGGTTTGGCGAGGGAAACGATTACTTTTTTATCGACGGCGAAAAAGAGCCGAGTTTGCGCGGGACGGGAACGGAAGACTATTTTTGCGATGGCTGGGGTTTTCGTGAGCAGTCCGGCCCGTTCTATGGCACACCGCTTTGGGAAGGTTATGACACCGGTGATCGAGGCAGTGCTTATCGCTGGCATATTCCCGACCCGGTCACTTTCAAGAAATCGCTGCGTGTGGAAATCCAGCATCGAGGCTACCAGAAATTTCCTGACGGCAAGGAAACCGGTTACATCGAGCGCGATGATCTGATGTCCAGCGTGGCCTTCTGGTATCAAATCGGGCCGCACAAACCTTATCCGCCGTTGCCGCCCGGGCCGGAGCGATTGCCGTTCCGTGACCGGATTTTACTTAAAGGCTATGCGGCCGTGGCCACGGCGAAACATTCCGATGACCCGATGGAAGTGCAGCCTTTGGATGGCGTCACCGACGGCAAACAACTCTGGTTTCATCCCCACAATGACAAGGGGTGGGTGGAAGTCTCGTTCGAGAGTCCCACCAATCAAAGCATCGAATTGACCGCCAAAATGGTGCATTCCTACGACTATGGGATTTATCGTGTGCTGCTCGACGGTGAACCGATTGCGGTCCTGGACCTTTACAACCCGGATATTGTTCCCACCGCGGAAAAACTGGGGATGCAGAAGCTGGCGGCGGGAACCCATACTCTGCGGTTCGAATGCGTGGGGAAGTCGCCCAAGTCAGCGGGATATTTTCTGGGGTTTGATGCGTTGGTGGAGCGGATCCCGGCGTACTTCAGACCTCCAAGCGTTGACTTGCGTACGCTGCAAAAGCACAAGTGATTCATTTACTCCAGGCGAAACCGGCCTCTTGAGGACAGTTCCGCCTGCTTGCGATATTGTCCCGGTGTGATGCCCGTTTTCTGGGTGAAGACGGTGTGCAGATACTCGGCGTAGTTGAAGCCGGTCCTTTCGGCAATCTGCGCCAGATTCCAATCGGTGTCGGTCAGCAGTTGTTTGACTCGTTCCAGCCGCAACCGCAGTACCTCGGCTTTGGGCGACCGTCCCATCTGCGCCACGAACCGCCGTTCAAAGACGCGCCGGCACAGACCCGTCACCTTGGCCACTTCCTTGATGGTGATGGGATCAAAGGCGTGATCCCGGATGAAACGCAATCCGACGGCCAACTGGCGGTCGTCCAGGGCCAGCACCTCGGTGGAACGGCGGGTGACAATTCCACGCGGAGGGATGTGGATGGATTTGGCCGGCGGTTTGCCGCCGGCCATCATCCGTTCGAGAAGAACCGCCGCATCATACCCGATCCGAAATGTATCCGGCACCACGCTGCTCAAAGGCGGGTCAGACAGTTCACAAAGAATCTCGTCATTGTCCATGCCAATGACCGCCACTTCTTCGGGCACCGCCAAACCCAGCTGGCGGCAAAGATTCAGGACATGCTGGCCGCGGATGTCATTACACGCCATGACTCCGACGGGTTTGGGAAGCGAGACCAGCCAGCGACCGAGGTCTTCCTGAAATAGAAGACCTTTCTTTTCGTATTCGATGGTTTGCGCCGCCATCGTCCGTGTCGGCGGACGGTAGGCGTGACACTGGAACCCGGACTGGGCCAGTCGCTCCTGGAACCAACGGGAGCGCTTGTCTGAATAATTCGCTCCGAGGAATCCACAGAACGCGTACTGTCGAAACCCCCGATTGATGAGATGTTCAGCCGCCAGATACGCCACCTTTTGGTCGTCGGTGTCAATCAGGGGGAAACCAAAACCGCTGACCGAGCCGCGCAAATCCACCGCCGGTACTTTGAGTCGTTTGATAAACGCGGCCATTTCCGTCGTTTCCACCCGGGCAATGACGCCGTCCCCATCCCAATTCTTGAGCCAGCCTGGAAAGGAGTCGGTCCACTTCCATTCCTCGCTTTGCACCGACCATTCGTGGTGCTCACGCACAAATTTGGCGATGCCGAGAAACAAACCCCGGCCATAAGCGCGCGATGATTCGATGAGTAATGCCACGCGCCGCCCACGCTTTCGAAAAATGCGTTCACGGAGAAGCTTCATGCCGTGCACAGTTTAATTGAATACCGATTGCCAATCCCGTACGCCGCCGCGCCTGGAAAACGCGCGTGCGGGTGACCGGAATCTTAATGAATTCCGGGACAAGCCGCTAAAATATTTTACGCCAGCGGTCTTTGCTTCGGGCGTTTTTCTCAAAATCAAGGGTATTCACGACAATTCTTCCATGTCGCAAAAGTTTAATGGAAAAAACGCGAAATCTCAATGACAATCATTCCAAACTACGGCAAAAGAGCAACAAACCTTGGTTGCGGCGGGTGCTTGTTTCACTGGGTGAATAAACTGAATAAAGATTTTTATCACGAAACGCTTGCCACTCTTATGGATGGCTCCTTGATTGCCGGATGGAAGTCGGTCTCAGTTCCATGAACGTTCCTGAATCAAGAACCGAAAACCCAGGCGGCCACCTTGGTTTGCAGGAGCGGCATCACCAAGAGCTTTGGCAATGTGACGGTATGAAATGACGCGCAACTTGAAGTGCGCAGCCGTGAGGTTCACGTATTGGTCGGCGAAAGCGGGGCCGGCCAAAGCACGTCAATCAGGATTCTGGCCGGGGTTTACACGGAATTTGAAGGCCGGATTGAAATCGGCGGCCGGGAAGTCCGTCCGCGCCAAGACCAGGTATGCGAAAATGTAAATGCTCCGGCCCGTGTGCAGCTCCGGCCGGCGATCTGACCCGGCGCGAATTTCTAGCCATGATGGGCGCGGCGACGGGCGCGATGCTGGTGTCGGGTTCCGCGCGGGCCGTCTTTGAACTTCCCGAAAGCGACTGGAAACAATGGCAGCAAACACTTTTTGAGACGGCGCCCTCTCGACGCTACCTCTCCCATGTCCATACGGATGCGAGGATGCATCTGGGCGGCATTGGCACCGGCAATTTTGAAATCGGCGCGGATGGACAGTTGACGACCTGGCAGTTGTTCAACACGTTGCGAGACGGGCAGATTCCCTTTTATTTCTGTGTCAAGGCCGGCAAGGTGGCGAAACTTTTGCAGACGGCGGGCGGTCCGGATTGGCCCCGCGTCCAAAAAAACGAAATGACCGGCGAATATCCTCTGGCCAAACTGCTCTTCCAGGATGGTGAATTGCCGGTGCAAGTCGAACTGGAGGCGTTCAGTCCGTTTGTCCCGTTGGACGCTGATACATCTTCGTTGCCGCTCGCGTTGTTCCATTTCCGGGTTCACAACCCGACCAGACAAGCGCAGGTGGTCTCACTCGGCGCCCTGCTCCTGAATCCCGTGGGCTATGACGCCAGCGGGGAAATCCATGGGAATTCGCACCCGAACTTCGGCGGGAACGTGAACGAAGTTTACTCTGAAGATCAAACCACAGGCCTGTTTTTACGCGCCGAACCCGGCAATGAACCCACGCTGGACCGCACCCTTTGTCTCTATGTGCCGGATACCTTCCAGGAACTCAAATTGTTATCCTTTGACCGCCCTGAGAATCTGAAAATCAATATCCTCGACACCCAAACTTTGGCCACGCGCAACGTGGCGGATTCCAACGACGTCGTAATCTGGCTGGACGACACCTCGACCGCGATTACAGTGGCTTGGTTGCGTATGGTTTTTGAAACTACGCGAGCGGGAGGCACTTTAATCTTCTCCGGTCGCACGATGCCGTTGTTAAGCGCCTATGCGACGGTTACCGGTGGCAAGCCGCTCGACCGGGCCGCCTTGCGGCCGGATGTTGTGTTCGAGGATTTCGAGCAGGGTTACTCCAAATGGACGGTGGCAGGCGAGGCGTTCGGGCGGGAACCGGCCCACGGCACCTTGCCCAACCAACAGCCGGTGTCCGGTTTTTCAGGCAAAGGTTTGGTTGACTCCCGCCTCGATGGCGATCAAACCACCGGCAAGCTCACCGGCCGGACTTTCACCGTTGAGCGCAACTTTATCTGCTTTCGGGTCGGCGGTGGACATTACCGGACAACCGGGATTCGTCTCGTGGTCGGAGGCAACGTGGTCCGCGCCACGTCGGGCAAGGACGACGAGCAGCTTGAGCCGGCATTTTGGGATGTGCGAGAGTTTCTCGGCCGTTCCGCGCACATCGAAATCGTGGACAATCAAACCGATGGATGGGGCCATATTAACATTGACCAGATTGTCTTTGCCGACTGGCCGGGTGACCGCGAACAGTTGGAATTATTGGACGAGTTGTTGCCGATCTGGTTCGAGGGAGTGCAAGAACAGCCGTCCAGGTCTGACGGCCTTGGTCAGGTTGCTTTTCAAAAGCTGGCACTGCGTCCGGGAACTCAGAGAACCAGCTTAAGGAATGAATCCGTGGTGTTCACGCGCCGGATGGGTAACGGCCAGGTGGCCCTGGTTGCCGGCCAATTTCTGGATGCGGCCCGTCTTTATTCAATCCCGGCACGGCAGATGGCCTATTCGATACTGTGTGAGCTGGCGGGCGCCAGGTATGTCGAGCAGGAAGGACAATCAGCGAAGGCGCCCGGCTTCGGGACGCTGTCTTTGGCGACCACCGGTCCGAACGCGACTGGATTGGCCCATTTTGAGGAATGGACTGAAGCCTGGGACCTGTTTTCAAAGCAAGGACATTTTCTCGCAGCCGAGGCCGCCCGGCCGAATTCCCCTACCGCCGCCGGCAAAAGCGTTCAGGGTGCGCTGGCCACGACCATTTCGGTGCCGCCGGGTGGGACCGTCGAGATTCCTTTCTTTTTTGCCTGGCATTACCCGAACAGCTATTACCCGGAGACCGGAGAGCGGATTGGATGTCATTATGCGACCCGATGGACTGACGCCCGTGCGGTGATTCGTTCGGCGGTTGCGAATCATAAGTCCTTGCGCCAAAGAACCGAACTGTACCACAAGACTTTTTACGACAGTACCTTGCCTTACTGGCTGCTCGATTGTCTTACGGCGAATTCAGGAATCATGCGTCATATCGGCGTCGTTTTCCGGATTGCCAATCACGACATTTACGGGTGGGAAGGATCCAATGGCTGTTGCACTCCCACCTGCACGCACGTTTGGGGTTACGAGCAGTCGCTCGCCCGACTTTTTCCAGATCTCGAAAGAGACCTGCGGCGGATTGACTTCAAACATCAGCAAAATCCTGACGGCGGCATCAATAATCGCACCCTGGTGCCTTCGCCGCCTCATCCCACCGGGGAACACCCTTTTGCGGACGGCCACGCGAGCTGCGTGCTTAAGGCTTATCGCGAGGCGCTGAATTCCACCGACGAATCGTTCTTCCGAGACTGCTGGCCACACGTGAAACGCGCAGTCGAGTATCTCATCCAACGTGATGCCAAAGCGGCGCACGGCCAGCCTCGGGGCATTTTGCAGGATGATCAATGGTGCACCTACGATGAAGCCTTGCATGGCGTCACCACTTTTATCAGCGGCTACTATCTGGCCGCATTAAGAGCCGGAGAAGAATGGGCGCGGCGCATGAATGACACGGCAACCGCCGGCCGTTTTCACGGCATTTTTGAGAAGGGACAAAGCAAGCTCGTCGAATGGTGCTGGAACGGAGAGTATTTTCAGCAACATCTTCCGGATTATCTGACCCGTCCGGGCGAAGTGGGACCGGGTTGCCTGTCCGATCAATTGCTCGGACAATGGTGGGCGCACCAACTGGGTCTTGGATATATTCTGCCCAAGGAGAAAGTGGTTTCCGCCTTGCGATCTATTTTCAAATACAACTTTAAATCGGACCTGACGGGGTGGCGGTTTATGCCGCGCGCCTTCGCCGGGGCGAAGGACAAAGGACTTATGGTTTGCACCTGGCCCAAAGGCGGACGTCCTGCCGACGTGATGCTATATGCCGACGAGGTCTGGACCGGCATCGAATATCAGGTGGCGTCCCACATGATCTACGAGGGGCTACTGGAAGAAGGGCTGGGCGTTGCGAAGGGGGCGCGCGATCGTTATGACGGTGTTCCCCGCCCGCCCATGCCACGCAATCCCTGGAGCGAAATCGAATGCGGCGGTCATTACGCCCGCGCTATGTCTTCCTGGTCCCTGCTCCTGGCACTCTCGGGTTATCATTGCGACGGCCCGGGGTGCGTGCTTGGCTTTTCGCCACGATATAATCCCGACGATTTTAAATCATACTTCTGCGCGCCGGAAGGCTGGGGCAACTTCACCCAAAGATTGGAGGGCGACGCTCAGCAAGTCCGGATTAACGTGAACTGGGGAATCGTGCGCGTGAAAACCCTGTGTTTGGCGGCGGCAAATAATTCCAGGCCCGCAACGGTTGCCGTATTCGCCAACGGCGAGCGCAGGTCGGCAGATGTCCAGGTAAAGGATGGCACTGTGAAAATTGACTTTGGGGAACCGTTGGTGGTTAAGGAGCGTGAAGAATTACAGATAACCATCTCTTACGGCAGGATGCGAAGCGCAGTTTAGCCCGGTAACCAGAGGGTTTCGAGCTGGCTGCAAAATCTTAATGAAAGAAACGCGAACCCTCAATGACACGCACCAGCCTGTTCACTTAGAATGGGTTTAATGGAATTCGAGCCGTGGTGCGGGCAAAAGCAGAGGTACCCATGAATATGACAGCGCCGGTTTACCACCGGGATCGCAAGTTTCGGCGATACCGTTATTTCAAAACCAGCGCCTGGAGTGGAATCCTGGTTTGGTTCCTGAGCGCAACTATGTTGCTGGGGGACCAACTCTTCAGCCACCAGGTCCGACTGGATGATCAAGGCAAACTCCTGAGCTGGGTTAATTCCGCTGCTCCCTATGACCAGATCCTGCGAACGGACTGGGCCATGTTCGAGAGCATTCCGGTCCAGCCCGATGGTTATCGGACCTATTTTACTTATCCGGAATTCAACGGCCCCAATGATCCCTCGAAACCCCTCTTTGAGGGCCGTCCTTGGGCGCACAATCCGGCGGGAGTGTTCACCATGCTTACCGATTCGGCCGTCCTCTATTATGCTTATAGCGGAGACGAGGTGGTCATGGATCGGGTTCGGGAGATGCTCGATCACATGCTGGAGGACGGGACCAGCAGTGTGACCGATTCCTGGGCCCAGGTCCCCTATGCCAGTTCGGATGCGGGCAATCCGGTTTATCGCGGCGGCACGGACACGATTTATTGTGACGGTCACAAGCCCTGCGGGCGCGGCGATGGGCTGGGATACCTGGAACCGGACAAGGTTGGCGAACTCGGATGTGCCTACCTCCAATATTACGAATTTTCGCTGAACAAGAAATATCTCCAGGCCGCCATACACTGCGCAGATGCGTTGGCGGGGCATGTGCGGCCGGGAGACGAGTCCCATTCGCCGTGGCCGTTTCGGGTCGATGCCCTGACCGGCGCGCAGATTCGCGAGCAATACACCGCCAACACCATCGGGCCCATTCGCCTCTTCGACGAGCTTCTTCGCTTGCGGCAAGGCAATCAAAAAGCCTATGCCCGCGCCCGAAAAATGGCCTGGAAGTGGTTGATGAAGTATCCGATGGCAAACCAGATCTGGACACAATATTTCGAAGACGTGCAGATCTACCCCAATTATCGCATCAACCGGAATCAATACTCGGCGCTGGAAACTGCTCGTTACCTGCTCCAGCACCCGGAAATGGACCCGCAAGCGCTCGCCCACGCGAAGGGGATTCTTGATTGGGTCACCCGTTTTTTTGGCAAAGATTCGAGGACTATGGCCGGACTTCGCGAAAAGGGGCTGCAATGGGGAGCGAGAGTCCTCTCCGAGCAGGTCAACGACATGGATAAAATGGCCAGCCACACCGCCCGCTACGCTTCGGTTTGTGCGCTTTATTACGCGGTCACCGGCGATCGCGACTACCGGGAACGGGCGTTCCGTTCCTTCAATTGGGCGACGTATGCCTCGCGTGAAGACGGACTGGTGATCGGAGGCGGGACGGATCCAGCCACCAGTTGCTGGTTTTCGGATGGCTATGGCGATTACCTGCGCCATTTTGAACGGGGCCTGGCCTGCGTGCCCGAATGGGCGCCGTCAAAGGAGCCGCATCTGCTGGGATCAACTTCGGTGGTACGCTCCGTTCATTATGGCAGCAACCGGATTGATTACCTGACGTTCGATGACCAGTCACGCGAAGTGCTGAAATTGTGCGAGCCACCGTCGGCCGTTCAGGCTGGCCATAAACTGTTGCACCGTGTCAATAATCTCCGGAGACACACCGAAGGCTACACCTCGGAACCGAGCAGGGGTGGCGGATTTGTGGTTCGCATTCAGCACAAGCGTTCGGGAAGCGTCTCGATCCAATTCGGAAGTACCGGGGCCGCGACCAGCTCCACAAAGTAACAACCGAATTCTGAAAACGGGGATGGAATGCGGGTTGGATAACCGATGAAAACAAACCGCCGACAATTTCTCCAGGCCACAGCTGCCACCTTGCTGGCCTTGGGAGTCTGGCCAGCCCAAGCCGCCCAAATCCTGGCGCCATTCCGGTTTGATCCTTCCCAGGACATCATCCCGGCTCCCGATGACCCGACCCAGTGGCCGGCCTTCCGGGATGCTTTGGCTCGTTGGCGCGATCAAATTCGAGCCGATCTGAAATATAATGATGTTCTCTACCGCCGGCCGGATTTAAAGTGGTCGGCTTCGAATTATTCCTGCGGTTTTGTCATGGTCTGGGATGAGCAGTTTTACGATTACCGGTCCGGACGTTATACGGTGGATGATTTTCTGAATGAAGGAGACCGGGAATTTGGCGGCTATGACAGCATCGTGTTGTGGCAGGCGTATCCCCGCATCGGAGTGGATGGGCGCAACCAGTTTGATTTCTATCGCGATTTGCCCGGCGGCTTGCGTGGATTGCGACGCGTTGTGCGCCGGTGTCATCACCGTGGCGTCCGGGTTTACATTGACTATAACCCGTGGGACACAGGCACACGGCGGGAACCCGAATCAGATATAGCTGCACTGGTCGGGATGGTACGCGTGCTGGAGGCGGACGGGATTTTTCTGGACACATTGGATAAGGGTGGCGCCGATTTCCGCGCCAGGCTCGATGCCGCGCGGCCGGGCGTGATACTGGAAGGTGAAATGGCCCTGCCGGTTGAAGCTCTGGCAGATTACCTTGCCTCCTGGGCGCAATGGTTCGACGACAGTTTCGTGCCGGGCGTGCTGCGGAACAAATGGATCGAGCGGCGGCACATGCAACACCAAATCCGGCGCTGGGACCGCGATCACACAGGCGAACTCCACTCGGCCTGGATGAATGGAAGTGGAATGTTGGTCTGGGAAAATGTGTTTGGTTCCCTGGTGCCCTGGAACCAGCGCGATCGCTCAATCCTCCGCGCCATGCTGCCGATTCAACGCCGGTTCACCGGCTTGTTCAGCGGCGAGCACTGGACACCCTGGGTGCCGGTTCGGCCAAGCGGTGTGTTCGCCTCGCTATGGGAAAACCAGGACCTGCGGCTTTGGACGCTGGTCAATCGGACTGGAAAAAACATCGAAGGAATGCTGCTCCAGGTGCCAGCGGTGCCGGAACACCGTTACTTCGATCTGGTGGCCGGCAAGGAAATCCAACCCGAGGGCAGGGGTGATAACGTCCTGCTGTCCGGCGTGATGCCAGCCCGCAGCGTCGGCTGTTTTCTGTCCGGCCCGCCCGGGAAGCTCGGAGCTGGTTTTAAACCATTTTTAAGGCGGCAGGCGCGTTTGGATACCGGGAAAAATTTCCGTACCACGACCCCCGGAGCATCCACACAACTCATTCCCGTCAGGCCCAGCCGGGCTCATTGGCGTGCGCCGGCGGGTATGGTGGAAATTGCCGCCGCCAGGGTGGAATTGAACATCGAAATGCGCGTGCGGGAATGCGGTTTCTATGATTCCACGCCGCCGGGCGGAGACGTTTATAATTTTCAAACGCGGCGATTTTCCCGGAAGGTTTCCTTGCCGCGATTTGCGATGGATGAGGCGCTGGTGACCAACGCGCAGTTTGCCGGGTTTCTGGCTGCCAGCCGGTACCGGCCAGGGCATCCGGAAAATTTCCTGAAGCATTGGCCCGACGGTCGGCTGCCATCAGGCAGGGAAGATCATCCGGTTGTTTACGTGGATCTGGAAGACGCACGGGCTTACGCGAGTTGGGCCGGCAAACGGCTCCCGACCGAGGACGAATGGCAATACGCGGCCCAGGGCCTGGACGGCCGGAAATATCCCTGGGGCGGACATTGGGAAACGGGACGATGCAATGACGGAACAACCGGTTCAACGACGCCGGTTAAAGCGTTCCCATCCGGGCGATCGCCCTTCGGTTGTTATGATATGTGCGGCAATGTCTGGGAATGGACGGAAAGCGAACGCAGCGACGGCCGAACCCGGTTCTGCATTATCCGGGGAGGCGCCTTTTTTGCTGCCAAAGGGTCGAATTGGTATGTGGATGGTGGTCCGCGTCCGGCCAACTTCGCCACGAAGCTCATCTTGATGTGGCCGGGGCTGGATCGGTGCAGCACGATTGGATTTCGTTGCGCTGCTGACCTGGCCGCCTCTGCCCGCTCGTAACCGCAGGCGCAACCCCGGCGGTCGCGGAGCGGTCACCGATTTTAACGGCATCGCAAAATCTCAACAGAAAAACGCGATTCCTCAATGACAACCGCCTTCTTTTCGGCAGAGAATGACAGAAATACCGTTACCACAGGTAACTATGAAATCGTCATTGCTCTTGCGTTTGGTTTGTTTTTCCTTAATTACCACCGCATCGGTGGTCCGCGCGGCAGACCCTCCGGATACCCCGGGCGGCCTGCTGGCGAATCTTTGTCGCACTTCCAAAGCTTTGTCCCGCTCCATCAGTCCGGAGAATTTCACCGGTGAAAAAGGCAAGGGCGGAATGGCCACCCAGGGCACCGGACAACAAGCGGCTCGTGAGCTGGGTCAGGGCTGGAAAGTCTCGCCCTCGGTCGTCATCAAGGCCGGAACGACCTTCATGCTGGCCGATATCCAGGGGCCGGGTTGCATCAATCACATTTGGATGACGCCCACCGGCAACTGGCGCCATTCCATTCTCCGCTTCTTCTGGGATGGTCAAACCAACGCGTCCGTCGAATCTCCGGTGGGCGACTTCTTCGCCTGCGGTTGGGGAAAATACTGTCAGATCAGCTCGCTGGCGGTTTGCGTTAATCCGGGGAGTGCGTTCAACTGCTACTGGCCCATGCCGTTCCGCCGGGAGGCGCGGATCACGATGGAGAACACCGACGACAAGGACATGTTGCTTTATTACCAGATAGACTACACCCTGGCGAAAGTGCCCAAGGACGCCGGCTATTTCCACGCGCGTTTTCGCTCGGAAACGCCGCTCCAGACCAAGGGCCTTTATACCATCCTCGACGGTGTTCAGGGCCATGGTCAATACGTGGGCACGTATCTGGCGATTAAAGTGCATGACTCCGGCTGGTGGGGCGAAGGCGAGATCAAGTTTTACCTGGATGGCGACACGAAGTTCCCAACCATTTGCGGCACCGGCACGGAAGATTACTTTTGCGGTTCCTACGATTTCGAGAGCCAGGAGACCCACAAATATGTGACCTTTTCCACGTCCTACACAGGCCTGGCCCAGGTGATTCCGCCGGATGAAATTTACCAGCCGGAACAATGCTTCGGACTTTACCGCTGGCATATCACCGACCCGATCCGCTTTCAAAAGGACCTCAAGGTGACGATTCAGGCTCTGGGATGGAAATCGGGGGTGGGTTATGAGCGTTTAGACCCCGACATCGCGTCGGTCGCGTATTGGTATCAAAATTGACAACCGGTTATTTGAAAAATGCATTGCGGTTTGATTCCGTACAGGAATCAGACTGAAATTTCGTTCCCAAGGCTCAATGAAATCTCCGCCAACCTTGAAACCCAGGCAGACTTACCTCGTCGCCAGCGGCGATTTGCGCCTCTCGGCCAACCAACAGTGCTGGCCCGAACAGGCGAAGATGGAGGCGGCACTCGCGCGCGCCTTGAAGGCTGAAGGCTGGACCGTCGTCCGGGCTCACCCCTGCGATAAAGAGAAACAGCATGGGTTTATTGATTCGCAGAAGATGGGGATCGAGGTCTTTCGCCGCATGGACCCGGCCGCGCCCGTGATCGTGGCCGAATCGGTGTGGCAATACAGCCACCATGTCCTCGCCGGGCTCTGGACCCATGGCGGGCCGGTGCTGACGGTGGCCAACTGGAGCGGCACCTGGCCCGGCCTGGTCGGCATGCTGAACCTGAACGGCTCGCTCACCAAGGCCGGTATCCGCTACAGCACCCTCTGGAGCGAGAACTTCACCGATGCTTTCTTCCGCCATGGCCTTCGCCAGTGGCTCGCCGAAGGCGTGGTGACTCACGACCAAAGCCACGTCCGGGATTTGCGCCTGCTTAAACTGCCGATGGAGGAGGAACGCCTCGGCAAACGCCTCGCCCGCCAGTTCCAGCAGCACAAATGGATCCTGGGCGCTTTTGACGAGGGTTGCATGGGCATGTTCAATGCCATCCTCCCCGATGATTTGCTCTCCTCGACGGGTGTGTTCAAAGAGCGGCTCAGCCAGTCCACTCTCTATGCCGCGATGCAGCAGGTGAGTGACGAAGAAGCCTTGGAAGTTCTCGATTGGTTGTTGAAGAAAGGCATGAAATTTGAATGGGGAACCTGCGAGGAGACAGACCTGACTCGGGCCCAAACCCTCCAGCAATGTAAGATGTACATCGCGGCGGTCCGTCTCGCCGCGGAATTCGGCTGTGCCGCCATTGGCATTCAGTACCAGCAAGGACTCAAAGACCTTGCGCCAGCCAGCGATCTTGCCGAAGGATTGCTCAACAACACCGATCGCCCGCCGGTGAAATGTCCCGACTCCGGCCGTGTTTTGTTTTCGGGCGAGGCGGTGCCGCATTTTAACGAGGTGGATGAATGCGCCGGACTCGACGGCCTGGTGACCTACCGGCTTTGGCGTGAACTGGGGTTTGCTCCGGAGAACACGCTGCATGACTTGCGCTGGGGCCAGCCTTACCCAATGAACGGCACAGCTGCTTATGTCTGGGTTCTGCTCATTTCGGGTGCGGTTCCCCCCGCACACTTGATTGGCGGATTCCGGGGCGCCACCAGCCAACGCCAGCCGCCAATGTATTTCCGCCTCGGCGGCGGCACCATTAAAGGCATCTCGAAGCCGGGGCATGGCGTCTGGAGCCGTATCTTCGTCATGGACGGCAAACTCCACTGCGACCTCGGGGTGTTGGAAGTCGTCAGGCTCCCCGAAGAGGAAACCCGGCGCCGCTGGCGCGAAACCACGCCGCAGTGGCCCATCGCCCACGCTGTTTTTGATGGGATCCGCCGTGACCAGATGATGGCGCGGCACAAGGCGAACCACATACAAATCGTTTACGCCCCCAACCGGAAACAGGCGAGCCGGGCCTGTCGCATCAAAGCTTCCATGCTGGCTGCGCTGGGCATCGAAGTCCACCTGTGCGGAAAAGTGGATATCACTTAATGGCCGACAATTTTTGATCCGACGACCGGCCCGGACATCAAAACCGGGACGACCGCTTTCAGTGGAACATGGCGCGCTTTAATTTTAAGGCGGCGGCTCCCGGTCGCGAGACCGCCCATCGACAGGCAAGGGTATGGTCAATCGCCAGATGTTTCTTCCGGCAGCGTGAAGAAAAACACCGCGCCTTTGCCCGGCTCGCTTCTGGCCCAGACCTGGCCTTCATGATTTTGAACGATGTGCTTTACAATCGAAAGCCCCAGACCGGTACCGCCTTGTTCGCGTGAGCGCGCCTTGTCCACGCGGTAAAATCGTTCGAACACGCGGTCGAGTGACTCGGTCGGAATACCCGGCCCGTCGTCCTGCACAAAAGCCTCAATTTTACCGGCGTCGGTTTTTCGCCCACCCACGGTCACGGTGCCCTGGGTGCGGCCGTATTTAATGGCGTTGTCCACGAGGTTGGCGAACACCTGCTCGAGGCGGTGCGCGTCCGCCAGGGCGGTCAAGTCGCTCAATTGATTGACCAGTTTCACCTCTTTCTCCTCGGCCCGCGTTTTTAAATCCGTAAAAACCTTTTCCACCAGCGGACGCAATTCCACCGGTTGCAGGTTCAGTTTGACCTGGCCTGATTCCAATGCGGAGATCGTGAGCAAATCCTGAATCAGCAAATCGAGCCGTTGCGTGTTCCGCTCGATAATTTTGAGAAAACGCTCCGCGACTTCGGGATTGTTGCGCGCGCCGTCCAGCAGCGTTTCGACGTAGCCTTTGATGAGCGACAGCGGCGTGCGCAACTCATGGCTGACGTTGGCTACGAATTCCTCGCGGGTGCGCTCCAGTTGCTTGATCCGGGTCAGGTCGTGAAAAACGAGGATGGTGCCTTCACGTTCGCCGGCGGAATTGGAAATGGCGGCGGCGTTGACCTGCAGCCAGCGCTCGCTCAATTCCGGCAGCTTCAATTCGTAGTCGAAAACCTGGCCGTCGCGCTCGACCCGTTCGACGAGGGCGGCCAGATCATGCACGCGCAACGCTTCCATGATGGTTTTGCCGCGCAGCTCGGTTTTCAGGCCGAACAAATTTTTGAAAGCGCGGTTGGCGAGATAAATCCGGCGGTGGCGATCGAGTAACAGCAGTCCTTCCAACATGCTGTTAAACAGGACCTGTTGTTGCGCCCTGGCGTCCACGGCGGTCTGCTGCTCCCGCCGCTGAAAATCCTCCATGTCGGCCTGCAATTGTCGCTGCTGGCGCCGGAATTTCTGCCGCCACCCGAAATGGATGCCCGCGGCAACGGCAACGGCCAGGATGGTCAGGAGCGGCCACATGCCCTGGTGATAATTAAAAACACCGAACAGCCAACGCCGAACATCCAACATCGAATGGTCAACCGCCGCAAATCATTCGGCGTTCGATGTTGGATGTTCAGAGTTCGATGTTCCCGACCTTCATTCACTCCACAAACCGATACCCGACCCCGCGTACGGTGTCCAGATGCTTTGCGGCCGGGCCGAGCTTTTCGCGCAGACGACGCATGTGGGTGTCCACCGTCCGCGTGTCAATGAGGCTGTCGTATTCCCACACATCACGCAGCAGATGGTCGCGCGATTGCACCCGCCCGGCGCGCTGGGCGAGCACGACCAGGAGTTTGAATTCAGTGGCCGTCAGCTCGATGGCTTTGCCCTTCCAACTGGCCACGTGCCGCGGCAGGTCAATCAGCAAATCGCCAAAACGCATCTGGTCGCTCGGCTTTTCGCCGTTCTGCCCGCGCGACAGAATTTTTTTGATGCGCAGCAGCAGTTCGCGCGGGCTGAACGGCTTGGTCAGGTAATCGTCGGCGCCCAGTTCGAGGCCGAGCACGCGGTCAATTTCCGCCGCCTTGGCCGTCAGCAGGATGACCGGCACGCGCGCCGTGACCGGTTCCAGCCGCAGCGTTTTGCAAATCTCGAAGCCGTCCATTTCCGGGAGCATCACGTCGAGCACGATGAGGTCCGGCGGTTGTGCGCGCGCCTTTTTCAGCGCCTCCGCGCCGTCCGCGGCCGTGCTGACCGCATATCCAGCCTGTTTGAGGTTGAATTCCACAAGCTCGACGGCTTCCGGTTCGTCGTCCACCACTAGTATCTTAGGCTTCACCTTTGCTTTCACATCATGCCTTAAATCGCCGCCGCCGCACAATTTCAAACCGGTGACAACCGTGTGACGATTCGGTGACAATTTCATTTATGATTGTTGATTGATGATTTATGATTTGCTGTGCGCGCACTTGAAAAAATCATCAATCGTAAATCATAAATAGATAAATGCCATGCCAGTTCCGGTCGTCAATATTGCCCAGATGCGCGAGTGGGAAAAGGCCACCTGGGCCACCGGCCAAACCGAGGCCGAAGTCATCCGCCGCGTCGGCGGAAAAATCGCCGGACTCGCATTGCGCCTGACCCGGCCGGGTGACGGCATTCTGATTCTCGCCGGCAAGGGCCATAACGGTGACGATGCCCGCGCCGGGCGCGAATTTTTGACCGGCCGGAAAATTATTTTATTGGACGTGGCCGATCCTGAAGCGGCCTTGGCGGAATTTCAGCGCAGGACAGCCCCGAAAACTTTCGGGGCTGTCTCTGACTCTTCTGTTTCAGATGGAGACAGGCTGGAAGCCCGTCCTACCTTAATCATTGACGGCTTGTTCGGTATCGGCTTGAGCCGCCCGCTCGATGGCGGCTGGAAGAAAATGATCACGACGGTCAATCGATCCCCAATTCCGGTTCTCGCCGTGGACGTGCCGTCCGGCTTGAACGCCGACACCGGCCAGCCCCAAGGAACAGCCATTGCGGCAGCGGTAACGCTGACGGTGGGCGCGCCCAAAATCGGAATGCTCCAACAAAGTGCCTGGCCATTTGTCGGCCGGCTGGAAGTGGCCGAAGATATCGGCCTGATTCCCTGTCCGCATCGGGGCGAAATGAATTGGACGCTGCCGGGCGAGTTCGCCGGTTTTCCACCGCGCCGCGACGTAGCCGGCCACAAAGGTTCATTCGGGCATCTGGCGATTATCGCGGGCAGTTTCGGATTTCATGGCGCGGCGGTTCTGGCCGCGCGGGCGGCACAACGCGCGCAACCAGGGCTGATCACGCTGTTCACCCAAGAAATCATCTACCGTCCCGTGGCGGTGCAATTGCAGGCCGTGATGGTTAACATTTGGAAACCGGAAACCCGATTACCGGAATCCACCAGCGCCATTCTGATCGGGCCGGGTCTGGCCGCGCCGGAAATAACCGAAGCCATGAAAGCGCCGACCCGTCAATTTTGGCGCGAGTCGGAACTGCCGGTAATTGTGGATGCCAGCGCACTTGCCTGGCTCGAGTCAGGCGCCGCGCCAAAGAATACCATTCGCGTCGTCACGCCGCATCCCGGCGAAGCGGCCCGAATGCTGGGTAAAACCGTGCCGCAAGTGCAGGCGGACCGGCCGCAGGCCCTGCGCGAGATTTCACAACACTTTGGCAATTGCTGGGTCGTGTTGAAAGGACATCAAACGCTGGTGGGCCGGAGCACGGGCGAAATCTCTGTAAATTCATCCGGCAATCCGCATCTGGCCCAGGGCGGCAGCGGGGACGTGCTGTCAGGTTTCATTGCGGGACTGCTCGCGCAACCCGCGCTGCAAGCCGATGCCGGCAAAACCCTCCGCTTCGCCGTTTGGCGGCACGGCCATGCGGCGGATACCTTGCAGGCGGCACGAACAAATTGGGTGGTGGAAGATCTGGTCGCCGAATTGGGCAAGGCAGGCTGAAAATTCAACGGTTCTTCAATTCAGCCGTTTGGCGGCGTGGCAAACTTTTACGCCATTTCCTTCACCTTCCGCAAATCCAGCCTGCCGGTGCCAGCAGCGGTCTTCTATTTTTGGACTGCGGCGGGAAGCGCAGCGCCACGCCGCTTGCGCACGCACGAGCCATTGCCTGCACTCGAAAATCTTGGGTCCGTCCGAAAGCGGTGTCGTCGCTTCGCTCTGCCACCGCACTCCAAGACGCTCCGCGTTCACCAGGCCACCGTGCCGTCCCGCCAGCGTCTTGGGCTCCGTAGCCCGCCGCCGCTCTCGCTTTGCGTTAATTCGCGGGATTCGCGGATCAAAAATCCGTCATCCAATGACATCCCTTCGCGCATCTTTGACCAAGACCGGTGGGCGCGCTCATGCTTCCTCGCCCCGCGACGCAGGAGCGGGGAGAGGATCGAGGAGAGAGGCGGCTTTATTGATTGAATTGACAGGCTCCTCCTCTCTCCGGCCCGCGCCTCCATTTTATGGAGGCGCGGGAGTGGTTGCGGCGCAAGCCGCGCCGTGTTTATCCGTGTCCATCTGTGGTTGAAAGTTTCCGGGCTGTTTCCTTCACTTTTCGCAAATCCAGCTTGCCGGTGCCCAGCAGTGGAAACTGCTCCACGCGGAAAAACTGGTCGGCACGCGGTTTCCAGAGATTCGGCAGGTCACATTGCGCCAGCTTTTCCAGACACGGCGCCAATTTTTCGACGGTCAACTTGTGCAGCACCACCAGGCGTTCGCCTTTCTTTTCGTCCGGGACACCGGCGACAACGAAGGTCTGCTCGGTCGCGCCGGCCAGTTCGTGCAATTTTTCCTCCACCTTGATGTGCGGCACCATTTCGCCGCCGATTTTGCTGAAGCGGCTCAGGCGATCGGTGATTTGCAGGAAACCGTCTTCGTCAATCGCCGCAATGTCGCCGGTACAATACCATTTTGCTTCGTTGGCGGAGCGCGGATTGTCTTCAATCCGCAGCGGTCGATTTTGCAGAGGTGCTGCGAGTTGGGACAACTCGCGCTCCGGTTCTCGCAGCACTTCAGCCGTCTTCTCCGGTTTGCCGAGGTACCCGAGCATCACATTCGGGCCGCTCACAAGCATCAGACCGGGCTGACCGACCGGCAGGTTTTCCCCGCTCCACGGATTTTCCGGATCAACAATTTTGACGCTCACGCCCGGCAGCGGATGGCCGATTTTTCCCCGTTTGGCGCCGATCTGGCGGAAACCCGCCGAGCGGAAATCGTGCGTGTTCACCGCCACGGCCGGCGCGCATTCGGTACAGCCGTAGCCTTCGAGCGGGCGGAGGCCGAACTGCTCTTCGAACGCCAACGCGAGCCGGTCCGGCAGTTTTTCCGCGGCGGTCACCACGACCCGCAGGCTGCCGAAATCCTCCGCCGGACAGCCGCGCAGGTAAAGTTGCAGGAACGTCGGCGTGGCGAGCAGGAAGGTGAGCCGGTAATCGCGCACCAGCGGGCCGATGGCTTTCGCGTCGAGCGGATTCGGATGATAAACCACGCCCACGCCCAGGATGGCCGGCAGGCAAAGCGTGCCGGTGAAACCGAACGAATGGAAGAACGGCAGGATGCCCAGGAAACCATCGCGGTAGGCGAGGCCAAACACCTGTTCGAGTTGTTCGACGTTCGAGCCGATGTTGTAGTGGCTCAACATCACGCCTTTCGGGTCGCCGGTGCTGCCGCTGGAGAAAATCACCGTGGCCAGATCATCGAGCTGCGATTTTCTTTCCGCGCCGAGCCACGATTGCAACCAGCGGTCGGGCACAAACCACGCGATGAAAAAAGCGGCGAGCTTCTCGCCGATGCCCGGAGCGCCGGGCACCAGCCCGGCGGGTTTGCCAGCATTCCCACTTTGCGTCGAAACGGTGTTCGGCGTTCCGAGTTGTTCCTGGCGGTCTGTTTCACGCCGGGTCGGAGACCGGCGCTCCACTCCCATTACGTCCTCCAGCAGAACGGTTTCGCAGGGCAGCTTCAGCTTGAGCCGGTCAAGAAACGCCTTTGCGGTGACGACGGTTTTGAGGTCGCATTGCCGGAGGCACGAGGCGAGTGTTTCCTCCGACACGGTGTAATTCAAATTCACCGGCACCTTGCCGAGCAGCAGCGCGGCATAATTGACGAGGGCGCCCGGCACCGACGGCGGCAGCAGTACACCGACCATGGGCTGATTCAACCAGATTTTTCGCAGCCGCCGCGCAAGAAAAACGGACCGTACCAGCGCTGCGCCGAAGCTGACCCGGGTGTTTTGCACGTCCGCCATGGCGAAGCGGAAGGGATGGTTGCGCGCCGTGTTGACGAAGGCGATGGGCAACGGACGCATCCGTTTCTTGCGAGCCTGCCAGGCCTCGACGAGCAGTTCCTGCACCGTGGAGCGCACTTGAAAAGGGGTGGCCGTGGGCGGTAGCGGTTTACCATAGTTAATCGTGATGGGGTAGGGGTAACGCCGCGGCAGTTTCCACAGGAACCGGCCTTTTTCAAAACTAAAGATGCTGCCCCAGACGCCGTCCATGGCCACCGGAACAATCGGCGCGTCCACACCTTTCATGATGCGTTCGAAGCCGCGCCGGAACGGCAACAGATGGCCGATGCGCGTGATTTGCCCCTCGGCGAAAATACAAACCACGTCGCCGGCGCGGATGGCGTCACTGGCGGTTTGGAGCGACTTGAGCATTTCGCGCGGGCGTTGCTCGGACGAAATTGGAATGATGCCAAGAATTCTGGCGAACGGCTTGACGTACGGCAGTTCGTAGAGGCCCTTGAACATCATGAACCGGACCCGCCGGTCGGTGGACGCCAGCAGCAGCACCGCGTCCACAAATGACACGTGATTGCAGACAAAGAGGGCGCCGCCCTTTTCGGGAATGTGGTCGCGGCCGAGGACGCGGATGCGATACAGCGAATGCGTCGCGCACCAGAGCACGAACCGCAGCAGCGAATCCGGCATCAGCTTGACGCAATAAATGGTTCCCGCCAGCGACAGCACCGCGCCGAACAGGAAAATTTGCGGCGCCTTCAGATGCAACCCAACCGTGAGCAGCGAATAGACTTCCGACGCGAGCAGCATGCCAATCCAGCTCAACAACGTGGAGGCGGCGATGACCTTCCCCTTGTTATCGGCGTCGGGCCGGTGCTGGATGATGGCGTTGACGGGCACGTTATAAAATCCGCCGAAAAAACCGAGGAGGCCAAGGCCCCACGCGAAGGCGGCAACACCCAGTCCGGCGTGGGCGAGCAGCGCGGAAAAAATCGTCAAGCCGGCCATGCCGAGCGGTATCAAACCGTATTCGATTTTTCCGCCCGACAGGAATCCGGCCGCCAGGCTGCCCGCGCCGACGCCAACGAGCATTCCGCCCTGCAAATAGCTGCTGTGCCGGTCGTCGAAATGAAAAATGTCCTTGCCGTAAAAAAGAATGGTGAATTGCAACAGCATGGCGAGAAACCAGAGGAAGGCATTGCCGATGACGCCGAGAAACAAGACGCGATCGCGGCGGATTGCCTTCAATTGCGACCAGAAATCGCCGAGAAAATTCGCACGGAATTTTTTATGCGGATCGGCGGCGGGCAGGCGCGTGATGCCGAGGCAGAGTGACAATCCGACCAGGGCCAGCGCGAGGAGGATGAGTCCAGACCAGATTTGCCGTTGGCCGAACGTATCCGAAAGCATGCCGGCAAAAATCGTCCCGGTGATGGCGGCGGAGAAGGTGCCCAGGCCGAAAATGCCGTTGCCCCACGACAATTTCTTTTCCGGCAACAGCTCCGGCAACATCCCGTATTTCGTCGGACCGAAAATCGCGCTGTGCGTGCTCATCAAAAAAATGCCTGTCAGCATCAGGGGAATATTATTGAGCCACAGACCGAGCGCCGCCGTGGACATAATGCCGAGTTCGGCGCATTTGACGGCGATGGCGACGCTGCGTTTGCTGTAGCGATCTGCAAAAAATCCACCGGCCATCGAAAACAGGACAAACGGCAGTGCGAACACGGTGCCGACCAGCGGCACCAGCGAATCGCGTTTTTCCAGCGACAAACCCATGCCGACAATCAAAAACGAGACGAGCCACCGGAGGACGTTGTCGCTGAAGGCATTTTGAAATTCGACGGCGAACATGAGCCAGAAACTGCGCAGATGGGAAGCCGGAGTCCGAAGGTGCGCAGACTGATTTCCGCCGTCTGTCTGCGGCCGTCCGGCGGCCGGGGTCTGGTTTGCGGTCACGCGACCAGACTATCTCTTTGTGAGCCAGGCTGTGAATTGAAAAACTTTGGCCGGACATTGTTTGTACTGATGGAACCGTCGGCCGGATGAAGCCCGGCAAAAATGGAAATTTGGGGTGTCCTGATTTGCCGGGAGCGCGGATCGTCTCAATCCGCAGCGTTTGGGGTAGTCGAACCGGCTGCGAGTTGAGACAACTCGCGCTCCACGTCGGCAATTCGGATTTCAAAGCGGGACACTACCGGAAATTCCTTGAACTGAAGCCGGCCGGCGGGCATGGTTAAACCTGAAGAAATTCTCCGCTCAAGACCCGGCGGTTTATGGCATTTCATTTCAAAAAAAAGGAATCTCCGACCAAAGCGGTACGGCGCTTGAGCCGGGAACGGCTCGAAAAGGCGCTGGACCACTTGCGGAAGTGTGACCGGCTGGAGGCCATTCACCGCGTGCGTAAAGAGATCAAAAAAGTGCGCGCGACCCTGGGGTTGGTACGTGAGAATACAGGTGCGAACGCCTATCGCAAGCGCGTGAAGACGTTGCGCGCAGCGGCGAAGCGCCTGCAGGACCCCCGGGACGCGCGGGTCCGGCCCCAAGCGCTGGAACGATTAATCGGGCATTTCCAGAACCGGCTGCCCGCCCGGCCGTTTGCCGGGATTGAAAAAGTTTTAAGCCAACATTGCCGCAAGGAAATTCGCGAGTTCAACCAGAGCAAATCCGTGACGGCGGTCGGCCGCCTGTTGCAGAAAATATACCGGGGCACCGGCGGTTTGAAAGTCAAGGCGAACGGCTGGACCGCCATTCAACCGGGATTGCAGGAAAGTTACAGCGACGGGCGGAAAGCATACGAAACAGCTGTTCACGAAACATCGCCGAAGAATCTTCATCAGTGGCGGAAACACGTGCAGAGCCTCTGGCATCAACTCCGCCTGCTTCATTCGATCCAGCCGGAAAGACTGCAAACTGCGGTCGGTGAAATGAAGCTGCTGAGCCAATATCTTGGCGACGATCATGATTTGGTCATGCTCAGGCAATTCGTCGCCGGCCACTGTGCCCGCCGATATGCCCGGGAAGTCAGGATGCTGGATCTGCTGATTGATTTGCGCCAAAAGGAACTGCGGTCGGCCGCCTTTGCCCTGGGCGCGCGTTTTTATGCGGAGAAACCTTCCTCGTTTTGCCGGCGACTTGAAAGTTACTGGCATAGCTGGCGAACCGCGGGGAAGAGTCCACTGGTTGAACGGGTATCGCAGCCGTGAGACGTCTCTGGGTTCAGTCATTCGGGCTTGCTGCAATCCGGCGCCGGCGATATGGCACCCGGCAGCTGCCTGGCGGCTCAAATCAATTCGCGACCCAAGTCATTCCAAATAAATGAGTTGGCAGATGAGTGGGAATGTCCGGTACGGCAAATAATCCCTTCAAATTGGCACATCCGCTGCTGCTTTATCGGCGGGGCAAGAGCCTCGTAGAAATGTAGAGCAGGCGATTGCCGGTAGATGCATGGAAAAATGAACGTGGGAAACGCAAAATCCAAGACCATCGTCTTTGTCGAAGACGATCCGGTGGTGCTGGCGGCTTATCGGATGCTTCTTGAACAGGGGGGATTTCAAATCAAGGTGATGACCGATGGCCTGGAAGCGATGAGGCTCCTTTCGCATTTCGTACCGGATCTGGTGATCCTTGACCTGATGTTGCCCAGGTTCAATGGAGGAGAAGTTCTCAAGTATATCCACTCCAATCCCTGCCTCAACGCGGTGCCCGTCATCACGCTTTCCACCAATTCCATAGTGGAAGGGACCGAGGAATATGTTTGGGAACGGGCACACCGGCGGCTTCTGAAAGACTCCTGCACACCGGCCATCAAGCTGCAGACGGTTCAGGAATTGCTCGCCGAACATTCGGTTCCCGTTGACGTTGTATCGGCCAACCCGCCGGATGATTCACCCGCCGCAAAAGACCAGATCGTTCTTTTTATCGAGGATAATCCCGTCGTGTTGGCGGCGTACCGCCACCAACTGGACCAGGGCGGCTATCACGTGGAATCGGCCCGGGATGGCCTGGAAGCGATGAAGCTGCTTGGCCGGCTGACGCCCGACGTGGTGGTGCTTGACCTGCTGTTGCCCAAATTCAACGGTGTGGACGTGCTCAAGTTCATCTGCTCGACTCCGCGTCTGAGTTCAGTCCGCGTCGTCCTCTTCTCCACCGGTTCCATCATCGCCGCGATGGAGGAATATGTGCTGGAGCGCGCCAACAAGCGTCTCCTCAAGGACGTCTGCACACCGGCCATCATGTTTCAAACCATTCGAGAATTGCTGGCCGGCTCGCCGGGCCAAAATGATGTTTCTTCTGCGAATCAATCGAGCGAAACCAACAGCGAAAAGGTTGCTGCCGGCACACACGTTGCTAGAACGCCTCTTTAAAAGCCGGTTTGAAGTCTGAATTCATCGTCTTTCCAGTTAGACACGACCGTCCAGAATCTTTTGGCACATGGCCTTATGGCACGCGTGGCAAATCCGCCAAGGTTCCCACCACGGTGTCCGCGAGAATCTCCGCGTCACGAGGATCTTTATGCTTGAACTCCCGCCGATTCAGCCAGAGCACCTCGCGCGTTTGAACATCCACCAGCGCAATGTTATGCTGGAGAGAATTATCCGAGCGCCAGAAAGGATCAACCCAGACAGGTACCGGCGCCGAGTCCGCTCCCACCAAAACGGCTGCCGCGAGGATGGCCAGGTTAACCCCCACTTCGGCGGTGGCAAGCAATCCGCCGCCGGTCCAATTCCAAACTACGCGCTGGGTGTGTTTATGCTCCGATTCAAAAAACGCCTTGGTGTCCACCAGCAAGACCGCCTCCGAGTTGGTGGCGCCCATCCAGAACAACACGTTGGTGAGCGAAGAAGTCATCTGGTAATGAAATGGATTGTGTTCAAACCGGGCAGGACTCCACGTTGCCAGGTAACGAAAGAAGCCGAGCGCGGTATTGGTCTGGAACGTCAACGGTCGGCCGTCAGCGGGAAAAGGGAATTGCTGCAGCAGGTTTTCGCAAAGGTCCATTTGCACGGTTTCGAGCGGTCCACAGAATCCCGTCCCCCACCCGGCGGAGCTTTGGTCACCCTGCCAAAGCTGAACCGGCCCGACTACTTCATAACCTTTCGATTGAAGCTCCCGTCGGATTGTGCGGACCAGATCTTTGCCCGATTGCCGGCAGAGCACCTGCAAATCGTTGGTCGAGAGCGAACGGTCAATATTACCCGCGCCCTCGAACCACACCGGCAGAACTTGCACGTGCCGATGCGCGGCCGGTTGCGCCATGAACCGCTCATCCACCGTCCGGAAGGTGGTCTGGCAGCCGGCCAAGATCACCGCCAGCATCAGAAGCGGGACGATTTTTTTCATCGTGGCCGGCGCCTTTCAGTTTCAGTGTTGGTTGAGTTTCAAAATTCATTTCCGGCTCGCGGCGCGGAGCTTTCAATCCGAACGTCCGTTGTTCTGAATGAACCCGGCGATTTGGCTGACCGAATATGAAATCAGCCCCATGCGGGTGGACTCATCGGATTTGAAGGTCGGATTATCCGTTAACTCCATTCCGTGATACGCTTTGCCGCCCTCCAATTCGGCGATGAGTTCTCCGGAGGGCGTCTGGAAATCGGCGGTGAACCTCAAAACGGCCCGCCCCGCGCCGAAGCCGACCAGTGTGCGCAGAGCGCGATCTCCCTCGTCGAACCGGTGGACCCGCACGTTCATAACCATTTCCGGATCGGTTTCAACCAGCGTGTAGCCGAGCGCCTGGAGTCTGCCTTTGAGCAATCCTTCGAACATGGGTACGCCCTCTCTGGAATAGGGTGTGTTGACGGCATCAGTGACCATCAGTTTGGCCCGATGAAAACGCTGTAAATCCCCGGCTGCCGGCGGAGGCTTCGTCACGCGCGGCGACACGCATCCGACCAGCACACTTGTTGCGGTCGCGAGGAGAATGACCATCGCTCTTTTTATGGTCATCGCTTTCAGATTGAACCGGCTTAGTGCCAGACTGCTTATGATCGTTTTCATTTAAGTTCCTTTCTATTAATTGAAGGGTTCACGTGACGATCAGATCATCTATTCCCCATGGCGTTGGGTCTTTCAAATCGTCGCTGAAGTCATCGCTGCCATTGAAGTTTGCGTAACATGCGTTGGCCAAGATTGCCGCCAGGACACCGGCCATTAAAACTGCTTGGTTTGCTTTCATATTGTTTCTGCCTTTCATTTTTTTCCGCCCGTCTCGCCAAAACTGGCGTGTCGGCCAACGGATTCATCACCACGGCGTGACCGGTTGCGCGAGCCTTTCAGGATCACGCGCAACCGGGTGTTCTGACTCACCCAGCCGTGGCTTATTGGAGCCGGAATTGGGCGCTGATGGCCGCATGATCGGATGCCCAAAGCGGCGGTTGGGTGCGGTCAAGTCCCATGTCCACCACGTTCGCCTGCGTCGGACCGAAGCCCGCGCCTCTGTAAAACACCAGATCAATGCGACGATTAAACTGGACGAAAGGATTGGCGAGATATTCGTCGTGTCCCCAGGTCAAACCGCCAGTGAGATCGTCCGGGTGCAACACGGCCCAGGCGTCGCTGAAGCCGGCCGCCGGGAACAGGTCGTAAGCGATCGAACCGTCGCGTCCGTAGGGATCGGCATTGAAATCGCCGACCATGATGACGGGCAGGTTGACGTTGGCCGGACCGTCCAGGAGTTCCTGCGCTTCGAGGACCTGGATTTCGGGAGCGGTTTCTTCCGTCAAATGCGCGCAGATATATCTGAAGTTCTCGCCGCGGATGAACACGTCCACGGAGCACCAGCCGTAAAGCAGCGGCAATCCGGTGGGGGTGACCACCACGTTGCTGAAATTGTCGCCTTGCGGATTCGTCACGCGGAACTGACCGGGCGGCAAATCGGTTCGGACGAGAATCGCTTCGCGGTCGGTCAGCCGCGCGTCATCAATCGTGTAGGTCTGTAGATTGAGCATCGGCATCTCGGCGTCGAACCCGCAGGTGACAGCGGCGACGGCATAGTGCGCACCGCGAGCGTTGAGCGCGTCCACGAGCGTTTGCAGGTAATCGAACACGACATTGGTCGCGGGACTTGTGCCCCCGTAGAGGAGGTCGCCCGGCGATTGAAGGCGGAGGAGCGACGCTTCCTCGACGCTGACGAGATCCGGCATCCGCGCCGCGATTTGGTCCGCCACCGCGTGCAGGCGGACTGGCGGCTGGGAGGCGACGATTTCATAAAAAATGCCTGTTACCGCCACGACGAGGTTGCTGGCGTAGCCGGGGTCCGTGGGATTAAGTGCCACGGCCCGCTGAAGTCCGCCGCCGACGTAGAGGTTGACCTGCATCACGTCCACGCTGCGCTTGCCGCCAATCCCGGTCTCCTGGGCTTGAACCGGTGCCGCCGCCATCAACAAGCCCGCCAGCAGCAACGCGCCGAGCAGACCATGCCGCATCCCGTTTGGCGCGCGAGGCAGCACGCGCCAGGTCGAATTGTTTGCGTCTTGGTACTTTTCATTGATCTTCATAATGAGTTGTCATTTTCTGCGGCAGACTTTTGTTGTCATCGGCGTCGGCACTGTCGCCTGTCGCCACCGATGATTACAACGGTTCTGTTTTACCACCCGGTGCGGGCGGATGTTAATCAAAAAAACTGAAACCAACATTGAATAAATCGTTGCCAGCTTATGGGTGTGGCGACATGCCTGGGGCGCGGCCTGCCGGCGGACAACCAACGCGGTTTTCAACCCGTGTGACAATCAATTTCGCCATCGAGGCGGCCACTGGCCGTTTCAGTTTTCCGATCAGATCAGCCGAACCGACGAGCGCACCGGCGCCCATCCCGATCAGGGCCGCGAGCCAAAGTTCTCTCTCTGGGATTGGGTGAAGCTCGTCTGCTGATCGGTTAGCGGTTTTCATAAGGTTTCTCCGGCATTTCGAGCACGACGAATTCGCCGCTGCGACCGGCGGCGAGCCAGCGGTTGTCGTCAGAAATAGAAATGCCATAGACGTAAGCGGGGCCGTCACTAAAACGCAGCCGCCCGGCTTCCTTGCCCGTCGCCGTTTCCCAGACGCTGGCGGTGGTGTCGCCCGAACTGGACGCGAGCCGGGAAGCGTCCGACGAGAACGCCAGTGCCACCACCCAGTTCTTATGCGCGTTAAGAAAACGCAAGCATTTCCCTGAGTCCGTGTCCCAAATGCCGATGTTGTAGGGCGCGTAACCCACGGCGCATAATTTCCCATCACGGCTCATGGCGACGGAAAGCGGGCCGGAACGATATTTCTCGTCCGCCAGCTCGCGCAGCGTGTGCCCGGTCTCGGCGTCGAGTAATGCGACGGCACCTTCGCGAACCACAGCCAGGGTTTTTCCGTCGCCCGCAAATGAGACCGCCTGGAAGTCGCAACGCCCGATTTTGCCGGCCCAGAGTTTCTCCCCGTTCGTGGCGTTCAGCATCAGGAGTGATTCGTCCGGTTTAATCCATGCCCGGTTCGTGCCGTATTTCCCGTTGCAGGCGCAGACCAACCGCGAACCGTCGGGAGTGACCGCCAGCGCCGTTACGGGCCAGCCCTGCCAATCAAATACCTTTCGGGCGCCGGTTGAACCTTCTTGCCAGACAAAAAGAGAACCCCGTTCCGTCCCGGCGAAAATTTTCATGCCGTCCTTCGAGGTGGCGAGGCAGCGGGCTGCGTCATCGAGTCCGCCGAGGGTGGCCTCGACTTCGCCTTCGGGCAGCCGGAGGAGTTTCACCTGACCGTCGTCCTGAGCAACAGCCAGGCGGCGCGTGCCGGGCAGGAACAGCAATTTCGAATTAAAGGCCTCGTCCTTTGACCGGAAGACTTCCTTCAGGGCGAGCGCCGCGTCTTCGGCGTGTTGCTTCTTCAACTCCGCGGCGCGTGCTTCCATTTCCGGCAACTCCGGGCCGAGCGCCTCGTAAAGGCGGTCGATGCGCTTCGTCTGCCCGGCCAGTTGCTCGCGAAGCAGGCGGATTTCGTCCGCAGAGTTTGGTGCGGCAGGATTTCCGGTCCCGGCCAACACCGGCAACGGGCCGAATACGCCGATGATCATACCGAGCAAGCCGACAAGCTGGCGCAACTTTTTACCGGCAGTCCTGGTTTTCATGTTTTCCCTCCCGTCGGGTTGCGACGGTTACGGCGGTGCTCATTCAGTTCCGGTGCTTCAACTGTGTTGGTTCTTCCCAGGCGTTCGTGTTGTTGACGTATTTGAGTATGAACCGCTGCAATTCCTTTGTGTCGGCAGTCAGAATAATCCGACCACCCTGTTCGTCCCCGGCTTTTTCGCGCAACACCATGTGCCGGATTGCGTTGGGGTGGTTCTTCACCAATTTGGCGAGCCAATCGTAATTCAGGTTGGCCGTTTCGAGTACCGGCCCGATTCGTGTGACTTTGGACACCTGATGAACCGGCACAAAGTCCAGCGAACGATTGGTGGGGAAAGAATCCAAAAACAACTGTTGTTTCAGACGAAACAGGTGCACTTCCATGCTGTTGGTTTCGTGCCCGCCAAATACGGTCGCCCAATATCCCTTCTCACCCAACGATTCGATCTGCACATATTCGGCGGGCTGATTGGTCGTGCCGGCTTCCACCCATTCGCCGATCAGCGCCGGGTCGAAGACCAAATCTTTGTCCGTGTAATACGGATAGATGGAGGTGACGACGCAGCCGGCAAAGAACATCATGATTGCGAACAACGCCGCCACCGTGAAGGTGATGCGGCCCGATAGCTGGTTCAGGATTCGTATTTTCATAATTTACCTTTCATTTTTGCTTTCGGGACGTGGGCGGTGCCACTTTCTCGAAAAATCATTGACTGTTTCTACGCCGCGAGCTTTCGTTCCGGCCGTACCGCGTCCAGCCTCCGCTGTGCGGCGACGGAGGACGGGTGCCGGCCAAAATTCGGCGATGTTTTCAACATGCGTTTGAATTCTGCGCGGCGTTCGTGCGTTTCCTCCGCGGAGTAAAGCTGCTTCACCAGTTTCAGAAACCCGCTCTGCAATCCGGCAACGCTCATCTTTTTCGGCTGGAAATTGATATCGAACAAAGTGCAAAGCTCCCATGCGTTGTCGCGGAGGATGCGGCCTTCCTTTCTCAGCCGCGCATAAAGCGGGGTGCCCGGAAACGCGGTTTGGAACGTCACCTGCACTTCGTAAAGTCCGGAGTCGCGCACGAAATCCAGCACGTCGTCGAAAGTTTCCGGTGTGTCACCGTCGAGGCCGAGGATAAAACAGCCGTTGACGGTGATGCCGTAAGACTGGATTTTGGCGATGGCTGTTTTGTAATGTTCCTGCTGGCGAGCCTTCCAGTTGTGTTTGAGTTCGATACCGTTGAGATTGGCACGGCGCGGGCTTTCCAGGCCGATGAGCACCTGCTGGCAGCCGGAATCGCGCATCAGACCGAGCAATTCGTCGTCCTCCGCCACGCTAATGTCGGCTTCGGTGAACCAGCGGACATTTTCCTCCGCCAGTTCGCGGAGCAGTTTTTTGTAATGCGCGTGATGGACAAAGCTGTTGTCGTCGGCAAACTCGATGAACGGCTGGGACCAGATTTTTTTAATCTCGCGGATTTCGGCGATGGCTTTTTCCACCGGCTTCACCTTGTAACGCGGCGTCAGCAGAATGGAACTCGCGCAGAACTCGCAGCGGTGCGGGCAGCCGCGGCTCGTTTGCACGGTCAGGCGGTTGTATTTTTGCGGCGCCAGCAAATCAAAGCGCGGCATCGGCGCGTCGGCCAGGTCAAATTCCTTCTTCGGCGTGTAAAACGGTTTCAAATCGCCGCGCTCGAAATCCGCGAGTACTTCCGGCCAGAGCAATTCACCTTCGCCGATGACAACGCTGGTGCAGTGCTCCTTGGCCTGCTCGCGCAACGACGACACCGTGATGCCACCCATGATGACGGGAATTCCTCGCGTTTGGTAAAAATCCGCAACGTCGCACGCCTCGTAAAATTGCGCCGTGAAGGTGCTGAGGGCGACGAGGTCAAAGTCGGTCGGCAGATCCAGCCTGAAGGTAGCGCGGCCGTCCCCGGCTGCGGGTGGAGGCGGCGTCTCGCCGCCATTGCCGTTGCCGGGCGGGTCGCCCGGCGAACCCGCAGGCGGGACGCCTGCGCTACGGCGCCAATCAGCGATTTCGTGGTAGGCGATTTCAAATCTGTCCGGCGTCAAGCCGGCGAGGGTGAGCAGGCCGAGGCTGGGCAGGGAAGCGATGATTTTATTGCGGTCCACGAAGCCGGGCAGGGTGAGGCCGAGCCGGGTGAGTTCCTCGTTATGGGCGCGGACGCCGCTCATGGCGATGAAAGCGATGTGTTTTTTTGTATTCATAGTTTTGTTACCTCCCATAAAGTCAAAATCCCGCCGGTGATGAGGCTCACCACGGGCACGGCAAAAATCAGGTGTGCCCTCGGAAAATGCGCCATGACGATGCAGCAAACCGGCGTGGTGATGGCACCAATGATGAAAGCCCATGACGCGATTTCTACGTGTAATTCCGCCGGAGAAATTGTTTGCAGTGTCAGCCAGAACAGCAGATTCACCGCGCCGAGGCCGAAGCAGGAAATGTGGCCGAGCCGGTACATCCGGCGTTTGAAGCTGCCATAACCGCCCAGCCAGTTTTCGTGGTGGAAGAACAAGCCCAGCACCAGGCCGGTCCCCAATCCGAGCAAAATCCACAGCCAGGCGAGGAAAAGATTTGGATTAGATTTCATTTGAGTGTTTCTGATTGCCTGTTACAAACTTATGGGATGAAACCCGCCAAAGAAAAGTATTATCGGGGTCTCTTCACCATCGCCGCCTTTTACGACCTGCTGCTCGGCGTCACGTTCACCTTCTTCCCGGCGCGGGCCTTTGCCGCGCTGGGCATCAGCGAAAAGCTGCCGGCGTTCGGCGGCTATGTCACGCTGCTGGGCGCCTTCCTGCTGGTAATTGGCATCGCCTACGCGTTGATTTCGCGCGGCCATCTGCGGTGCAACGGGGATTTGATCCTCGTGGGCACGCTTTACAAACTGGCCTATTCGGCGACGGCTTTTTATTACTGGGCGGCGGGTACGCTGCCGCACGTCGCGTTCGGCGCGCTGTTCGGCGTGGCCGATGCAGTCTTTTTCGTCCTGATGGCCGAGTGCTGGCTCTGCCTCAAGCGGGAAACCAGAACCTGAATTGAAATTGGTTTTCATTTTGAAAACGAGGTTCAATAAATGATTTGGAACAGCTTGAACGCCAACCAGCCGAGCAATGCACCGGCGGGCAGGTCCACGACATAATGTTGTTTGGTGAACAGGCAGCTCAATGCGATCAGCAGCGGAAACGCGACCATCACGGGACCGAAGGACGGATACAGATGCAGTGCGGTCAGCGTGGCCACCGAAGTATGCATGCTGGGGAAGCTGTTTGAGCGCCCGTCAAAACTTTGAACGAAGGCGAGAAACCGTTCCGACTGTCCCCGGCCCGAGACAGCGGCACGCCATTCCGCCGGGGTTGTGACCGGAAGAAAGATGAAGAAAGCCATTTGAAATCCAAGCAGCAGCATGTAGCTGATGGCCACGTAGAGAAATTGGCGCGGTGAGGTGACGGTCCAATTGATGGCGACGATGACAGGGTAATAGAGGAAGCTGTAAATCCACACCCAGCGCGGGCGATACGGGATGCGGTCGTCAATCGGCAGCCGGAATTCGCGCGGCGACGTCACGTAGTTCCGCTGGCACCAGAAATAAAACTGGTAAACGCCCACGATGAGAAACGCGCTGACCACGAGTTGGACGAGACGGTCAATCGGTTGCATGGCTAATGGCGGTTAAGGGCTTGGTCATCCGGACTGTTCCTGCCACACTTATACCGCGGCTGGCGGGCGGCGGGTTAAATGATAAAACATTTGCAACATCGGCTGGATCAATCGCTAACTTCATTGGGAATTGCCCTTTTGGCTTCATGGTTAAAACTTGAAGGTCAAGGCCATCAGGACCGAGTGCGTCATGGTCCCGTCTGATTCGAATTCAGTCGGGTTGCCATTAGAATCGAAGCCTGGTCCGACGTCGTGGTCGGTCGTGCCGAGGAACTTGTAGGCAACGCCAATATCCCACCGGTCGTTGATCGCGTATTTGATGCCCGCCAGGCCCTGGAAGCCAAACGTCGTATCGCTCGCAGTCGTTCCGCCGAATTCGTTGCTATAATCGCTGAAGACTCCGCCGATACCGCCGCCGACATAAGCCGAGAAATGGCGGCCCAGCGGTTGTGTATAGATCACGTTGACCATGATGGGAAGCTCGACCCAATCGACTTCCATGAAATCGGTTCCGAGGAAGAACGAGTTTTTGACCTGATTGACGATGAGGCCGATTTCCAGTTCGGCAGCCCAATTTTTAGTGAAGTTGTATCCGAAATCGAAATCCAGTCTTGCCCCGGGATCAAACGTCACCTTCTCGCTGTCGCCAATGGGGTCGCTCATGGTGATGTCCTGTTGCCAGGCAGGACCGAGGTCGAAGCTCAGATACACTTTGCCGCTCAGCGGCGTTGCATAATAACGGCCCGGCATTGTGCCGGTTGGCGCGCCGGAGTACGGCGTATCGTAGTAGGCGGGCCAGTACGGTTGCGCCTGAAGGCATGATGCGGAGTTTGCCAGGGCAAGTCCGGCAACCCCGGCGAGGATTTTAATTCGGATTGTTTTCATAGGTTCAGCGGTTTGAGTTTTCGGTTATGGTTATGGTTTTGTCCGACATTGGTGTTTCTGCCTGTCTTGTAACTCCATTGGCCATGCAGGTGTTAATTGATAAAACTTCGGCGAACATCGGCTGGCTCAATGAGCGGTCTCTCCCTCGGATTTTCAGCGCGTTCGTCATGGCAAAGCGCCTCCCAAACCGGCCAGGCCGCGGAGCCTGCGGCGCAACCACAGCCGGGTGAAACGGACGGTCAGCAGAAGTTTGTCGCTCCGACGGCGGGTATGAAATTTCCTGGCTGGCGATTCGCAGGCGGACAGCGCAATGACTTCCTCCCGGGCCACCGCCGCAATCCGGCGCCAGCCGGCGGCGTGATTGGCGACGGTTTCAAAAGTCATCGGTGCTCCGATTTGCAGAACGATTTTTCGGGGGCGCACTGCGCGGGCCTCGGGCGGCATCGCGGCAAAACTACCCGACAGACGGCATGGCAAGACCGGGATGGCGGTTCCGGCAACGAGCGTGGCAAAGCCCGACTTGAACTCGTGCAGTTGGCCGTCCCGGCTGCGGCTGCCTTCGGGAAACACAATATAAATGGCCTGCTGATTGATCAGCCGCCCGCGCAAATCGCCGAGTTCATGACGCTGGCCGCCACGGCGGTTGCGCCAGACAGGCAGCGCATTGAGAATCACCGCCGAGAAACCGGCGAGCGGCGGCGTGGCAAAAAAATAGTCGCCGGCGGCCAGTGGCGAAACCTGGTCGCGCCAGCGCGCCGAAAGCGCCGAGGCCAGCACGACCGTGTCCAAGTGGCTGGAATGATTGGCCACGATGACGAATGGCGGTTGCGCGGGCAGATTTTCCAGGCCGCAAATTTCCAGGCGGTTCCAGCATTTAAGAATGGTCCGCACCGTCATCAGCCAGCCCAGGCGCAGCACGTTGGAAGTCAAATCCGATTCACGGAGCGGACTGCAATGGCGTTCTTTGGTTTGCAGTCCCAGGTCGCGCGCCGAAAGGTATCGCCAGTCGTTCACGATCAGCCTCCGGTGAGGATCCGCATTGGCTGGTTTTGGCCCAGCGGACCCAGTTCATACGACAGAAAATGATAAACGGCCGGGGGAACCAGCACGAGGCTGTCAAAACGGTCCAGCCAGCCGCCGTGTCCGGCGATGCAGACGCCAAGGTCTTTTACGCCGAGGTCGCGTTTGATAGCGGACAGAATCAGGTCGCCGAGCTGGCCGAGCAGGCTGATGAGCAAGCCGAGCTTCAGCAACGAGAAGTCATTGCCCATCGCCGTTCCGGCAAAAATACTTTTCCCCATCCCTGTTACCAGTGCCGTGGTCAGAACCAGCGCGCCGAGGGAGCCGGCAACGGTTTTGCCGGGACTGATGTTCGACAATAATTTGCGGCCGCCGAAAATTTTTCCGACGCAATAGGCGAAAATGTCGTTCAATTCCACGCTCAACAGCACGAGGATGAGCAGGGGACGGTAGTGCGAATCGTTGGCCATCAAGCCGAGATAGCCGATGGAATAGCCGAAGAGCAAAAAGCCCAGGATGCCGAGCGAGACACGCTGGAGGTAGCCTTGGGGGCGGTTTTCCGGCAGCGTGACCATGGCGATGACGCCGCTGGTCAGCGCGGCCAGTGAAAAATACATCCGGTCGTAGTGGTCCACGTTGGCGATCCCTAGCGCGAAGATGCCGACCAGGACGACGGCGACGATCGGGAATTCGCGGAACAGTCCGGTGGCGCGGGCGAATTCCTGGAAGCAAAACCAACTCAACACCGCCACCGCGATCATGACCCAGGCCGCGCCCAGCAGAATCGGGCCAACCATTGCCGCGGTCAGCCACAACCAGGATTTCCAGCGCCGCCAGAGTTCTTCGTGTAACTGTGGTGAAATGACGTTGAGCCTCGACAGCGCGTGAATCACCAGCGGCGCGAGGGCGAGCGCCGCGAGAATGCCCGTGACCGCGCAGACGGTGACCGGATGGTCAAAGGCGGTACGCCAGCCAAACAAATGTTGCCAGGCCGTGGAGTTCATTTTTTGATCGGGTAGGATTGGGAGACTTCACCGGCGATTCGTTTTAGCCGGCGGAACACGGTAACGATCCCGCCTGACACGATGGCGGCCAGTCCGAACGACATCAGACCGAAAGGGTTATTTCCAATTTGCACGAGCGGCTGCCAGCCGGCCGGCGTCAACCCGCAATACAGCGAGATGAGCAGAATTACCACCATGCGCCCCGGCTTGGCCATCGGGCCGCAGTAATGTTGCATTGCACCGGTGACTTTGCCTTCGGCGCGGACGTAAGCGACGAACACGGCCGTGAGCGCCGCGCTGAATCCGAGCGCCGGGTTTCCGCCGGCGGCGTATCCTGCGCCCACCAGAACCGCCATGTCGGCCAAGCGGTCCGGGATTTCGTTGAATAACTCGCCGAACGGCGAGGCTTTTCCACTGCCCACCGCGACCATGCCGTCGAGGAGATTTCCCATGCCGCGCACCACGATCCCGGCGACGGCAAGGAGGAACAGGAGTTGGGGCAGCGCCAGCCGTTGTGTCGCGGCAAGCGCCAGTCCGGCCCCGATGCCGCCAGCCATGCCCGCCAGCGAAATAACGTTCGGCGATACCTTTCGGGCGATGAGCCAGCGGGCGAATTGTCGGGAAATGTTCCAGTCGCGTGTGAACATCGGACGGCGTTCCGGCGCAACGATGGGCGTTGAGATGATTTGGTTTGTTTTCATGATGTTCTCCCCAGCAAATACATGCCGCCGATGAGCAATGCCATGCCGGCGACGTTGGCAGCGGAAATTATCCGGCCATACAACACGTGTTCGATGAGCGCGGCCCAGATGAATGTCGTGGCATACAGCGGATAGAGCGCACTGGGCGAAGCCTTCTGCTTGAACGCGGCCACGAACAGCACCATCACCGCAACGTAACAACACGCGCCCACCAGAATCCGGCTGTTCAATAAATAACTTTGGAGGGTCCCGCGCGTCCGGTCGGCGCCGGCCTTGTAAAAGAATTGTCCGACCGCTCCCAGCACCGAAGCGAACAGGAAGCAGAGAATGGCCAGCGGCGTGGTTTTCATTTGCCTCACACTTTAAGCGCGCTTGCCTTGCGGGCGTTAATTGATAAAACTGGCGGCATCATCGCTACAACCAATGAACATCCATCACTTGGAGTTGTTCTATTACGTCGCCCGTCATGGCGGCATCATGCCGGCGGTGCACAACATCCCCTACGGCATCCAGCAACCCGCGGTCAGTTCCCAGATTGCCCAACTTGAGGAATTTCTCGGCGCGACGTTGTTTCAGCGCCGGCCGTTTGCGCTGACGCCGGCGGGCCAGGCGCTGTACGATTACGTCAAGCCGTTTTTTGACAACCTGGATCCGGTGGCCGAGAAAATCCGCGGCGGCGTTTCCCAGCACCTGCGCATCGCCGCGTCCGAAACAGTGCTGCGGGAACATCTGCCGGTGATGCTGCAGGAGCTGCGGCGGCCGTTTCCGAAGTTGAAGGTGACGTTGCGCGAAGGTTATCATCCGGAGGTTGTCACCTGGCTGCAACAACGGGAAATTGACGTGTCTCTCGGACTGGTTGGCAACAAGCCGCCCCCGGGCGTGAACGCCTTGCCCTTGTTCAAACTGCCGCTGGTATTGCTCGTCCCGAAAACGAGCAAGCTGAAATCCGCCCAGGAACTCTGGGAACGCGATCCGATCGGGGAATCACTCATCACGGTGCCGAGCAACGAATTTATCAGCCGTGCGTTCCAGGCGGGGTTGGCGAAACTCGGGGTGGACTGGTTCAGCCGGATTGAGGTCAATTCCGTCGAAATTGTGCAAACGTATGTTGCCAACGGCTACGGCATTGGCGTGACCGTGGGCGTGCCGAAGATGAAGATCCACCCGCAGGTGCGGGTGCTGCCGCTCGAAGGGTTCGAGCCGGTCAAATTTGGCGTCCTCTGGCAGGGCGGAAAAAATCCCCTGCTCGAGGCCTTTCTCAAAATTGTCCAGGCCACCGCGCGCCGGTTGCTGGCCGGAGAAAACCTGGACTTGTGATTCTCCAGGCGCGGAGTCTCTCCCGGAATCTGGTCGCCGCGGGAATTTTTTACATTGGTGTGATTCCCGGGGGCGATTTTACCCGAATTTGTTTCGCGCCGACAATCGGTAATGGGCCATGGACGGCCATTTCCGAGACAGCGCGCCTTGGGTCGGGACAAATCCATGCTGAATTAAAGTGATTTCCCCCCGCATTGGAATCTGGCGCGGCGATTGCTAAAGTTGCGAAGAATCTGTTGGAAAGCTGCGTGCAACCAGGTAATTAAAACTGAACGATTAAGCAACCAATGCAAATGGGTTTGCCATTTCTGAACGGTGTCGCGGGAAAAAGCCGGAACCAAATGATCTCGGTTGATCTGGGGAGCCGCACGACGAAGGCCGTGCTTTTGGAGCGGCGGGGAGAGGGTTTTGCCCTGACTCGTTATGCGTTGCTGGACGCCCCGATTTTCGAAAAAATCCTTTCGCCGGAATTGCTGGCGGAACATCTGAAAACCATTTGTGAAACATTGGAAGCCAGAGCCAAGTTGGTGACCTTGTCCATTGGCGTAAATGACGCCATGGTGCGAACGGTGGAACTGCCACTCATACCCGTGGACGAGATGCGCCTGGTGTTGAAAAACAACACCCGCGGTTATCTACAACAGGATTTGCCCAATCGCGTTTTCGACTGCCATATTATTCCGATCAAACCGCTGCCCAAACCTGCCGACGCCGGCAAAACCCCGTCGCTCTCCAAAGTGAAAGTATTGGTGGCGGCTGCCGGAAAGCAGTTGATCGGCGATTTCCAAAGCGCGGTCGGGGAGGCGGGGCTTGTGGCGGACCACATCGTGCCCGGTCTGATTGGTCCGGTGAATGCTTTTGAGATGGCCATGCCCGAAGCGTTCGCCAGCGACTCCGTTGCGCTGGTGGATATCGGATTCAAACACTCCTCGATCGCCCTCCTGCATCAAGGTGAACTGGCATTAAGCCGGGTGGTGGGGATCGGCGGCGACAAATTGACAGCCGGTTTGGCGGAGGCGATGAATATCAGTTACGCCGAGGCGGAGGGGATTAAAATAGGCATGGCTCCGGAAATTCAGTCCACCCTGGAAACGCAAGTATTGCCGCTCGGCCGCGAATTGCGGGCGTCCCTTGACTTTTTTGAACATCAACAGGACCGGCCGGTCTCGCATGTTTATGTCAGCGGTGGTTCCGCCCGGTCGGAACTCATCCTGCAAATGCTGCACAGCGAGTTGATCGCAGAATGCAAGGCCTGGAATCCGACGACCTTCCTTCAACTGGCATTGCCGGAACAGCAGACGGCCGAGCTTGAACACGTCGCGCCGCAACTCACGGTAGCCATCGGTGCTGCGATGGCCGCCTTTTAAGTTATGCCGATACGCCTCAATCTGCTGGCCGAAGCCCAAGCCGCCGAAGAATTACGGCGCCGGGACCCGATCAAGCGCGTGATCTTCGGCGGGGTGCTGGTCGTGGTATTGATGTTGGTGTGGTGGAGTTGGCTCCAACTGCGGGTCATCGTCGCCAACGCGAGCCTGTCCCAGACCAAAGCCCAGATCGAATCACACACCAATGCCTATCAAGTTGTATTGGTCGGTGAAAAAAAGATCACGGAGGCGAAGGAAAATCTGGCAGCCCTGCAAAAATTAACCAATAACCGTTTCCTGCAAGGCAACCTGTTGAATGCCTTGCAGGAGGCCACCGTGCCCGGCGTACAGCTGGTCAGGTTGCGGGTGAACCAGGCGTATCAGGCCAATCAAGGAACCGGGGTTCAGACCAACGCCACGATTACGGAAAAAATTGTCCTGTCACTGGATGCGGAGGACTTCAGTAGCAACCCGGGTGATCAGGTAAACAAATTTAAAGATGCCATCAGTGACGAGCCCTACTTCCAAACCAAACTGGGCAGCGCGAATGCTGTTCGTCTGACGAACCTGTCGGCGCCCCAGGTTGATCCGAGTGGCAAAGCGTCGGTCTTGTTCAGTTTGCAGTGCGCTTATCCCGATCACACCCGATGAAATTGTCCAAAGACAAACGCAATCAGCTCGCCCTTGTGCTCGTCTGCACATTGGCAGTAATCGCCATGATGTGGTTTGAGTTAATTCGGCCCCGGTACGCGGTGCTGACCCAGGTAGTCGCAAGTCAGAGTGTTGCTGAAAAAAAACTCGATGGTATTCAAACGGCCATAAAGCATGCCAACACCACCGCCGCCGAATTGACCAATGTGACGCAGACTCTGTCCGAAGCCGAGAAGGATATGGCTTCGGGGGACCTGTACTCCTGGACTTATAACACCATTCGGCTTTTTAAAGCCCGGTATCAAGTGGACATTCCGGAAATAGGCCATCCGGATGTCGGGCCGGTGGATCTGTTTTCGTCTTTTCCATTCAAACAGGTGAAATTCACCGTTACCGGGACAGCCTATTACCATGACTTGGGCAAATTCATTGCCGATTTCGAAAATACCTATCCGCATATTCGGGTGGTCAATCTGCAACTCCAGCCTGCTAACGCAGATGACGGTGGCGAAAAGCTTTCCTTCAAAATGGATATCATTGCTTTGGTAAAATCCACCTCTTAGCCCACAAAACTCCTGTGAAGCGGCCATGAAAAATTTTAGCGAAAAAACCATGACGGGTTTGCTGGTGATTGGCTGCGCGATGGTCCTTACGACCGGCGCCGCGCCGGCGCCGCAACGCAACATTACCCATGCGAACCGCTCAATATTCATTCTTCCGTCAAATCCCAGGGAAGGCCGCGACCCATTTTTTCCCGACTCCACCCGGCCCTATAAAATTGCCGTCGCCGCCAATCCTCGGGTGGCGGATGTGAGTTCACTGGTGGTGAAGGGATTTTCCGGCTCGATGAACCGCCGATTAGTCATCATCAACAATCACACTTTTGCCGCCGGCGATGAAGGCGACGTTGTGACTCCCGATGGCCGCATCCATCTAAGCTGCATCGAAATCAGAACCAATTCCGTTGTGATTGAAGTTGGCGGCCAACGCCACGAACTGTTTTATTCCGACCAACTTTAAGGTCGAACACCAGGAGAGCCTTAAAATTTAAACCAGCGTTCATTCCGAATTTGTTTGTTCGGGAAGGCGGTTTTTTTGCTTTGAGTCTGGTTGGGCGAAATCTCCTTTTCCGGCCGGCGCGGAACGCCGGCGCTTCTCGTTAACATAAAAGTCCAGGGCTGTTTCAGGGTTGGCTCGGTATCTGCTAAGTACTTCCACCATTGGACTGAAAAACCAATAAAAACAAAAAATATGAAATCGAAACTGCTAATTGCCACGCTGTGTGCGGGACTTGTCTCGCAATGGTGGGCTATGTCTCAAACTGATACCAACAGTGTCGCGACGAATCAGCCTGCGATGAGTGAGTCGGCCCCCGCTGCTCAACCCGCCGCCGCCTCCACTGTTGAAACCACGGCCACCGCTGCCACCAATGCTGCGGCGATGCCGGCTGCCAGCACCGACACGTCTTCCTCCAGTGCGACCAGTGGCAACGATACGGCCACTGCTGCCACGGGCAGCACATCGGCCATGACCGCAACGAACGCGGAATCTTCCGGCGCGGAGGGCGCCAGTGAAATTGCCGGCGCCGCCTCCAACGCGCCGGTCGTGTTGCCCATTCAATTCCAGGATGTTCCCATTACCACGGCCATCGAAAATCTGGCCCGCCTGGCGGGAATCAATTACCTGCTCGACCCGAAGATTGGTTACGGCCAGCCCGATAAAAATGGCCAGATCAAGCCGGAACCGACGATTTCTGTCCGTTGGGAAAACGTCTCCGCCCGTCAGGCGCTGTTGGCGGTGTTGGATAATTACAACCTGCAACTGACGGAAGAACCGAAAACCAAAATTGCCCGCATCAGCATCAAAAACCCCAATGCGCCGCCGCCGCTGATTACCCGGGTCATCCAGCTCAAATACTCCAGCGTCTCCAACATTATGGTCGCCGTGGAAAGCACGTTGACCGACAAGCGAAGCAGGGTGGTGGGGGATTCACGCACCAGTCAATTGGTTGTGGTTGCCACCGAGAACGAACAAGACGCGGTGGATACGCTGATTGACCAGCTTGACAAACCCACCCGCCAGGTTTTGATCGAAACCCGCCTGATGGAGGTTTCCAGCTCGCCCAGCACCACCAAAGGCATTGATTGGTCGGGCACTCTCAGTGCGCAAAATGTCTCCTTTGGAAATGATGCGCTTGCGGGACTGGCGCCACAAGCTGCAATTCCGGCTTCCGCCGGACCACCACCGACACTCGCACAACCGGCTACTCAAGGCATCATTGGTGGAATTCTTAACAATCCAGCCGTGCTAGCCAGTACGGCAAAAGGATTTAATCCTTCTACGTTCTTCCTGAACGCTGATGGCGTCCGGGCGGTGCTGTCTTTTTTGAACAACGATTCCGATGCCCAAACGATCGCCACTCCTCGCGTGGTGACGCTGGACAATCAATTGGCGCATATCGAGGTTACCCGGGCCGTCCCGATCTTTGCCACCACTGCGGGTACACAAGGTTCGCCCGGCGGTTCGCAGGTGGCCTACACCAACTTGGGAACCATCCTGGATGTCACCCCGCGCATTTCCGCCAACGATTATATCTGGCTCACCGTTCAGCCGGAAGTCTCCAGTGTGTTTGACACCATCACAAAAATCGTTGCCGGGGTGGAAAACCAGGCGGACGAATATGACGTGCGCAAGGTTAAAACCCAGGTTTTAATCCCCAACGCGAATACCCTGGTCATGGGTGGATTTATCAAGGACAACACCAAAAGCATATACACAAAAGTGCCGATCCTGGGTGACATTCCGATTCTTGGATATGCCTTTCGGTCTGAAAGCAAGGGCCTCGATAAAGATAATCTGCTGATTTTCATCACCCCGACCATTGTCAAAGACACTGACTATCAGCCGACCTCAACGGCATTCCTGCAGTCCAGTCCCCTGGGGCCCAAACCGCCCATGAATCCCAAGACCCCATGGAACAGTGCCAAGCCTTATGACTGGAGCAATCCGAAAAATACGGACCCTTATTACGACGTAGCCAATCAACCCTCATCCGACCGGCAGGAACCCAACAATGCGACCGAACCTTCGACGATGACGAATTCGACGGTTAATCCGTGATGGAAGCCGATCCTCGACGGCGCGCTCAAAAAAAGCGCGCCGTTTTTGTTTTTAGCGGGATGAATTTTCGGCAGCCACCTTCTGCAAATAATCAAACGAATATATTCCGGTTGCATGTCCATCTGCCCAAACCGGCTGAATGGCATAGCCACCCACATGGGAAAACCGGACCAACTGGAATGCCGGCGGCGCCAGTTGTCGTTCGGGATTTTTATGAATATTCCCCAAGATATCCGCTTCACCCTGGCAGCCGGCGCAGGGACACCGTCGCCGCAACGTTTTCAGCGGAATGAAACTTTCATTCCCGTCATCCCATTTGATGGCCAGTTCCTGGCCGATCAGTTGAATGTCCAATGGTCGTATCAACGCTTTTTCAGGCGCCGCTCAAAGGCGGCCAGGGTTTCCGGGCTGACGTGATGTTCGATGCCCTCCGCATCCAGTTGCGCGGCTTTTGGGGAAATGCCGAGCGATTGCAGAAAGGCCACCACCGTTTCGTGCCGTTGCTTGCTCTCCGCCGCCAGCGTGCGGCCGGCGGCGGTCAGGAAAATGGCGCGGTAAGGCCTGGTGTTCACGTAACCTGCCTGTCGCAGGCGCGCCAGCGTGCGATTGACCGTGACGTGGGTGACGCCCAGCCGCCGCGCCAGATCCACCACGCGCGCTTTGCCGACGGAGGCCGACAAATCAGCAATGGCCTCGACGTAATCCTGCACGACTTCCGTGGCGCGATCGCGCCGCGAACGGCGGAAGTTTTCGGCCTGCAGCGCGGACAGCCGTGTCAGTGAGCTGCGGGTCACCGCCGGCGAATTTCGATTGGCACGCGGCATGATTTGGAAAGTGGAGCCGAAGGCGCTTTCAAAGTCCAGTTTTATTTTGTAACTCAGGCTACATTCGGCTTTGACACCCGGAAGTTTGCTTGTATCTTAGGCTACACATTTTTGAATCGTGAGCACCAGGGTGTGAAAACCGCAAACTCCAAACCGGGCGACCGGGTTGCTGCCGAATCAGCCTGGCGCGTGCCCAGGGGACGGGTTTCCCTGCCGGAAGTTCACCGCAGCATCGTCGTTCCCACGAACGCCCCTTTTTGGCGGAAGCTGCTGGCGTTTTCCGGCCCCGGCTTTCTCATCGCCGTCGGTTACATGGATCCCGGCAACTGGGCGACCGACCTCTCCGGCGGCGCGCAGTTTGGCTACACTTTGCTGTTCATCGTCATGCTCTCCAACCTCATGGCGATCCTGCTCCAGCACCTTTCCATTAAACTGGGCGTCGCCACCGGACGCGACCTGGCGCAGGCGTGCCGCGACCATTACTCCACGGCAACGGTATGGTTTCTGTGGATTCTCTGTGAAATTGCCATTGGCGCCTGCGACCTGGCGGAAGTCGTCGGCTCCGCCATTGCGTTACAACTGTTATTTGGCATCCCGCTGGTCTGGGGCTGCCTCATCACCGCGCTGGACGTGATCGCCGTGCTTTTTTTGCAGGCAAAAGGTTTCCGTTATATCGAAGCATTGGTCATCATACTGATTGCGACCATCGCCGGTTGTTTCAGCGTGGAACTGTTTTTTTCGAAACCCCAGGTTGGGCCCATGCTGCTGGGCTTCCTTCCCGGCCCGGAGCTGTTGAAGAACCAGAACATGCTTTACGTTGCCATCGGCATCATTGGCGCGACGGTGATGCCGCACAACCTGTATCTGCATTCGTCCATTGTCCAGACGCGCAAATACGAGCAGACGGCCGGTGGCAAACGCGAAGCCATCAAGTTTGCGACCATTGACTCGACCGTGGCGCTCATGTTTGCGCTGCTCGTCAATGGCGCCATCCTTGCCCTGGCGGCGGCGGCGTTCCACTGGTCGGGCCATCAAAATGTGGCGGAAATTCAGGACGCCTACAAGTTGCTCAGTCCTTTGCTGGGTGTTGGGGTTGCCAGTGTCTTGTTTGCCGTGGCGTTGCTCGCGTCCGGACAGAACTCCACGCTCACCGGTACGCTCGCGGGTCAGGTCGTCATGGAAGGTTTCGTAAACATCCGGCTCCGTCCGTGGCTGCGCCGGTTGCTGACCCGGTTGCTTGCCATTGTTCCGGCGGTGTGCGTCATCGGATTTTTCGGCGAAAGCAAAACCACCGAACTGCTCATCGCCAGCCAGGTGGTATTAAGCATGCAGTTGGGATTTGCGGTCTGGCCGTTGCTGCGGTTTACCGGTGAGAAGGCGAAAATGGGCGAGTTCGCCAACGCGCTTTGGCTGAAAATTCTCGGCTGGACGACCGCGGCCACCATCATCATCCTGAACGGGAAACTGCTCTTAGACGCCTTTTTGCCCGGCCCGGTCTTGAAGGTGCTCTACGGGCATCTCGGATTGCCCCTGCCGACGCAGTAGCGACCATGTACCAACATATTCTCATTCCGCTGGAAAACAGCGCCGCCGACCAGGTCATTCTGGACCACATCACCCCGCTGGTCAGGTTGACCGGGGCGAAATTGCTTTTGTTGCACGTGGCCGACGGCTGGGCGGCGAGAAATTTCAATCAACTCAAGCTGGCTGAATCCGAGGAAATGAAAAGCGATCGCGAGTACCTCGAAAAAATCGCCGGCCAGCTGCGCGGCGACGGGTTTGCCGTCCAGACCATGCTGGCGCTGGGCGATCCGCCGCAGGAGATCCTGAAAGTCGCTGAGGGCGAGCATTGCGATTTGATCGCCATGACCAGCCATGGCCACCGGCTGTTTGGCGACCTTTTTCACGGCAGCACCATCACCGAAGTCCGCCACCAGACTTCCATCCCCATACTCGTCGTTCGCGCGCGAAAAAAATAGCGCGGGCACAAATCACTTTCCCGCCAGTGGCGATTCCGCCGGTCGCTCAACCAGATGCAGCAGATTTCCTTCGAAATCCTCGAAGAACAACACCCGACCACCACCCGCCGCCGGCCGGACTTCTTCGCCAAACTTCACGCCGCGTCTTTCCAATTCGGCTTTGGCCACCTCGATCGAATCCACCCGCAGGGCAACGTGGCGAAAGCCGGCGAGTTTGTTGTTACCACGTTTTTCCGGCGCGCCTTCGGCGGCATAAATTTCAAACCAGCCGCCGCCCGGCAGGGCCATCAGGCACGTCGGCGGACTCTGGCCATTGTTGAAAATTTCGCGCGCGCCCAGAACCCGTTCATACCAGCTTCTCAAGGCGGCCGGGTCCGGAGACGGAATGGCGATGTGTTCGATGGCAAGGTGCATTTGAATGTTAAATGAGTGATCGGTTGAATAGTTAAATGAGTTGAAGCCGCCCGGCAATCACTCATTTAACGAATCACTGATTTAACGGTTAACCGGCTTGAATTTTCGTTCGTTGATCCGGGGTTTTCTGTATCATCGCCGCACGACTCTATGAATAGTGAATCTTTTCTCCAACAGCGGTTGATGTGCATCACCACCATTGACCGCGCAGACGACGCCGTGCCGTTGGCCAAGGCCCTCCGCGCCGGGGGACTGAACGTGATGGAAATCACCTTCCGTACCGCCGCCGCCGCCGAATCCATCCGGCGCGTCCGGCAGGAAGTTCCCCAGATGGCCATCGGCGCAGGCACCTTATTGACGGCCGATCAGGTGCAACAGGCAGCGGCCGCTGGCGCGCAGTTTGGCGTTTCGCCGGGTCTGAACGAAGCGGTTTTGACGGCGGCCGGCAGAGTTCAGATGCCGTTTTTTCCGGGCATCATGACGCCGACCGAAGTGGATCATGCTTTGAATCTCGGCTGCAAATATTTGAAGTTTTTTCCGGCGGAATCTGCCGGCGGCGCGGCGATGCTCAAGGCGCTGGCCGGACCGTTTGCGCATACGGGCGTGAAATTCCTTCCTACCGGCGGCATCAACGCCGCCACCCTGGCGAATTACCTGGCCTTGCCGCAGGTGGCCGCGGTCGGCGGTTCGTGGATGGCCGAAAAGAAGCTCGTCGTCGCAAAAGCCTGGGGCAAAATCACCGCGATTACCGTCGAAGCATTGAAGATGGTTGCGCAGTCTCAGAAAGCGTAGCAGCCGACGTGAGTCGGCTCATAATTCCAAAGTCAGAGCGGACCAACGTCCGCTGCTACGAATATAAATCAATTCCCGATCGTCACCTGCAACGGCTGGTCGCGGCGTTCGGCGAATCGGCGAACGTAATCATTCCACGATTTGGCGGTGGGAAAATCGCCGCTCTCGCTCCAGCCCGCGCCGGCGTAATAAACCAGCGGCTTGCCGACCTCGGCCCGCGTGGTGGCCAGCAAATCGCGGATTGGCGGCTGGCCTTCGCCGAGCGTGTGGGTCGGTGGTGTGAACGCGCTGGCCGGCAGATTCGGATTGTCGTTGGTGAAGGCTTCGACGCTGCCCTTCGGCAACACGATGGCGACCGCGATGGTGCCTTTGGCAAAATCCCGCGGCTGCCAGTAAGTCATCCAGCCTTCCTTTTGGTTTTGCACGACCAGGCCCTTGGCGGTGCTGTTTTGCCACGAGTCAATCGCCGGCGAGCCGTCCGGCACAATGACATTGTCGCCGGGGCGTTCGGCCAGTCCGACACCGATGGTCAGCGGCGATTTGTCGTCACTGCTGAAGGAGCATTCGAAGCGGCTCAGGTTTGAGCCGGCGTCAATGCTGACGCGTTTGGTTTCGGAGACCATTCTTCCGTCGGCGTCCCACGCGCCGTAGGTCAGTTCAAATTCGGAGCGAATCGGCCCGGTCGTGATGATCCTGTAAGTGCGCCAGTTTTTGGAGACGTACAGCTTGCCGTCCTGCCAAATGCCCAGCCCACCGCAACCGCGCGTCCTGCCAACCTTGTAATCGTCCTGCGACGGGCCGCTTATGTTAAACAGGTCCATGGTCCGGTACATGTCGTTGACGACAAGATGGCGGGTGCGTTTGATCCAGACATCCACGCCGCTGCTGGTCAGCGGCTCTTTCTTCCACGTTTCCAGCGCCTTGCCGTACATGCGGTGCGCGATACGGTCGCTTTCCCAGGCGAAATCGTCCTCTCGTTCCGGTACGTAACGCGCGAAAGTCTTGACGATGGGCGGCGGCACGGCAGCCAGAGCCGAGGCATCTAAAATGTAGAATTTTCGCGTCTCACGCGGCGCAAGGTCAACCTGGAAAAGCAATTTGTCTGAGTAAATCGGATTGTTTGTATCAGAGACATAAACTTGAGAATCCAAAATCCGGGAGGAAACTCCATCCATCACGGCCAATATTTTAGCGTGCTTGCCCGTCGACGGGTTATCGCCCAGGGCCGGAACCAGATTGATTTGAGTAGGAAGTTCAACGGTTTCGCAATCCCGGCGAAATGAAGCAGGATTTGTTACTTTGACCAATACGCGGCCTGACGGGTGTTGCATGTTTGGCAAAGAAAATGTTTGCGGAAAAATGCGGGGCTCTTCTAAAACCGCCATCCGATAGACTTCGCTTCCCGCGAGCAAAAACGCGCCGTCGCCGTAAGGTTCAGTCGTGTCAGCATCGAACTTTTTCGGATCAGCGCCGGGAGGTTGAACGTGCGTCAGTTTGCCATTGGCGCCCACGCAATCTACCAGTGCCATCCAGCCTTTGCGGACCGCCGGCTCATATTTGGCGCGGTCGAGCAGGCCTTGGTTCACGCCCCAGGCCAGGGCGTAGGTGAACAGGGCGGAACCGCTGGTTTCCTTTTCAGGATAATCCGCCGGGTCCAGCAAACTGGCCCGCCAAAGGCCGTCGGGTTGCTGCAACGTCACTATTTTCGCAGCCATGTCCTTGAACAACTGCTCGAAGCGCGGCCGGTCGGGATGGTTCGTCGGCAGATATTGCAGCACGCGCACCAGCCCGGCCATGACCCAGCCGTTGCCCCGGCTCCAGAAGATCTTCTGGCCGTTGGCTTCACGTTTGTCGAAATACGTGCTGTCGCGGAAGAACAGGTGCTCGTCCTTGTCGTAAAGATAATCCGTGGTGCGCCACCAGTTGGTCACGGCAAAATCCAGATACCGTTCATCACCGGTCGCGGCGTAAAGCCGTACCCACGTCGGCGGCGCCATGAAGAGCGAATCGCACCAGGACCACAGTTCCTGTGCCTTTCCATGCGGCTGCGTAAAATCGAGGCTGGGTGCGTCTGATGGATGAGCCAGGATGAAATTAAACCGTTCCCGCAGGGGAGCGATCATTTTATTTTCACGGTAAAGAAAATAAAGTTCCGTCCAGACCTGTCCCTCGCACTGATCGTCGGCGTGATATTTTCGCCCTTGGTGCGCCGCCAGCTCCCAATCACTGGCCTCACCCTTGGCGAGCATCGCCTCGCGGTATTTCGGGTCGCCGGAAATTCCGGCCAGGGCCATCATGCCCGCGTCGCCAACGGCCTGAACCCAGCCGGTGGTCCGGTTCGTAACGGAGTGCGCCAGTTCCCAATCTCCCACGCGCTGCATCGCCGTGAGCACGGCATAAGGTTTCACCGCCGGGGAAAGGCTCGCGGTCAATGTGACAGGAGCGGGCAGGGGAAATACACCCGGTTGTGTGGTGGGAACGGACCCGGGAGATGTGCCCGGTTGCGCAAAAAGCGGCAGGGATGCGGTGAGACAGGTCAACGCGGCGAGCAGGCTGGCGAGCCGGTTAAAAGTTCCAGAAAGAGGGATGGTTTTCATACGCCATGGATCGGATTAACAGATTTTTGGGCCGGCGTCAGGGAATTTGTTGGGTCGCGCCGTGTGGCGGATCGGTTGATTTTTGCACTTCACTGCCGGCGAGGATGAAAGGGCCGATCCCTTTGAGATCATTGTCCACCACCGGTTCGTGGACGTAGTACTCGAATGAACCATCCCGCCCGTAGCCCAGCCCGGCCACCGAACAGCAATGGGTCAACGACCATCTCCCGTTGCCGTCGTCCCGGATGAGATGCTCAATGATGCCGCGATAACCTTTCAACACCGCCGGCTCATAGCTGCGCGGGAGATAACCGTGATTGATGCCTTTGGCCATTGCATAAACGAACATGCCCGACGCCGTCGCTTCAAGGTAATTGCCCTTGCGCTGGCCCTGGTCAACCACCTGCCACCAAAGGCCCGTCCGCGGATCCTGATATTTCACCACGCCGGCGCATAATTTCTGGAAGGTGGCGATGATTTGTGGCCGCGCCGGATGATTCGTCGGGAAATAATCGAGCACATCCACCATCGCCATGGCATACCAGCCGATGGCGCGCCCCCAGAAATTGGACGACGTGCCGGTGATTCTGTCCGCCCACGGCTGCGATTTGCTTTCATCCCAGCCATGATAAAACAATCCGGTCCTGGGATTGTAAGTGTGCTCGTCAGCCAGACGAATCTGTTTGGCAACGTCGTTGAAATCCGCCGGTTCATCGAACAACTTTGCGTACTCGGCATAAAACGGCTCCGCCATGTAAAGTCCATCGAGCCACATCTGATGAGGATATCGCTGCTTATGCCAGAACCCGCCGTCACCGGTGCGTGGCTGGGTGTCGAATTGCTTTCGCAGCAGGGTGGCGGCGCTGTGATAGCGTTCATCGCCAGTAATTCGCCACAGTGACAGCACCGTCCGGCCCGGCGCGAGGTTGTCCAGACTTTCATCCTGCGGCTTGTAACCGTTGATTCCTCCATCCGGCTTGATGAACGAACCCATTGTGTCCTCGGCGAATTTAAGGTCATGCGGGTTGTGTGTCTGTTCGTTCAATTTGAGCAACGCCAACGTAAACAAGCCGGTGGTGTAATCCCATTTGGCCTTGCCGCCCGGCTTCCAGGCCAGACTGTCGCCGCGGCGTGCCATTTCCGAATCAGCCAGGCGCTGCGACCAGGCCAGCGGCGAAGCGCCGGAAAATTTCGCGGGTGGCAACTTTTCCGTCGCGCATGAAACGGACGAAAGACAAAGACCGGCAATGCCCAGCAGACAAAACAACCGATTGAAGATCTTTTTCATTGGACCATAAACCGTGATTTCATGCCCGTTTGTCAAACGCCCATCGCGCAAACGGATTCTCAGCGCCCCAGCCAACCGCCATCCACGCTGAGCACCGAGCCGTTGAGATAATCCGCGTCGCGGGAAGCCAGAAACACGCAAGCTCCGGCGATGTCTTCGGGTTTGCCCCAACGGCCTTCGGGAATGCGTTCGACGATCGCCTGATTGCGCCGGGTATCCTCGCGCAAGGCCTGGGTGTTTTCGGTGGCAATGTAGCCTGGCGCAATGGCGTTGACGTTGATGCGTTCCTTCGCCCATTCGTTGGCCAGCGCCTTGGTGATGCCGGCAAGGCCATGCTTGCTCGCCGTGTAAGCCGGAACCAGGATGCCGCCCTGGAACGAAAGCAGCGACGCAATATTGACGATCTTCAAGCGCGCGCCGGCAGGCGATTGCTCGCGGCCACCCGTCAGCCACCATTTCGCCACCGCCTGGCAAAGGAAAAAAGGCGTGGACAAATTCGTGCGCAGGACTTCGTTCCAGTCCGCTTCAGGAAAATCCACCGCCGGCGCGCGGAGAATGATTCCGGCATTGTTGACCAGTGTGTCAATCCGCCCGGTCTGTTTCAAAATTGCCGCGATCAAACCGGCGGCTTCTGTTTGAGTGGCTTGGCCTAAATCGGCTTTGACCGCAATGAATTCGCCGCCCGCTGCTTTTGCCTTTGCGCCGGTCTCCGCCAGATCGCTCCGCGCCAGGCCGGCGACGTTCGCGCCTTCCCGCGCGAACGCCACGGCGATGGCCTGCCCGAGGCCCCGGCTCGCGCCGGTGACAACGACCACTTGATTTTTGAAACGCATCTTTGGAAAGTAATTCGTTAAATGGGTTAAATGAGTCAGTTTGGTCCCGCTCTGTATCTCGTTTAGCCGATCACTTATTTACCAGTTACCCTTACCGCAAATCCATCGGTTTCACGCCGTCCATGTCATCAAAGGTTTGGTTTTCGCCGGCCATGCCCCAGATGAACTTGTAATTGCCCGTGCCGCAGCCGCAATGAATGGACCAGTTCGGCGACAGCGCCACTTCTTCATTATGCAAAAACAGGTGCCGCGTCTGTTGCGGTTCGCCCATGAAATGGGTCAGCACGTTCTCGCCCAGATCGAAATAAAAATAAATCTCCGTGCGCCGCCAATGGGTGTGCGGTGGAAACGAATTCCACACATTCCCCGCCTCCAGGGCGGTGAAACCCATTACCAATTGGCAGCTCGGTATGCCGCCGGTATGAATGTATTTGTAAATCGTTCGCTGGTTGGCCGCCGCCGGCGAACCCAGCGGCACGGGTGACGCATCCTTTGGCTTCATGGTCGCGGCCGGATGGGTCGCGTGCGCCGGACAACTTAGAAAATAAAACCTGGCCGGATGTTTGGCGTCCTGGCTCTCGAACGTGACTGATTTGGATCCCATCGGCAGATAAACACAATCCAGCCGATCGAGCGAAAACGTTTTGCCATCGGCGTGGACCACACCCGGCCCGCCGACGTTGATGGCGCCCAGTTCGCGGCGCTCGAGGAAAAAGGCGCGGCCGGTTTCCTTGTGGTTCGGCAAGTCAATCGGCTGCAACGGCATGACGCCGCCGACAACCAGACGGTCGAGATCGGTAAACACGCCGCGCAGTTCGCCCGGTGCGAAAAGGTGGGTGACGGCAAACGTATCGCGCAGCTGTTGGGTGGTCAGGGTTGCCGCATCCTGCGGACGCGGCATCCGGCGGATGGCGTTTTCGAACATGCCCTCAGCTTGGCAAAAGTGAAACCGCCGGGCAAAACTTTTAACCGTGAATTAACTGCCCGGCGAACTCAAAGTTCTCCCGGATGACTCATCTAGCTCCGGCGCGAACCAGGCCGGAACGATGTAGTCGAGCCCGACGGACAATGCCACGCCACCGATGTCGGCCAGGCGTCGCGCCCGTTTCCATCTAAAAAATCAAATCCTGCGCCGGCTCGCTCCAACCGGCATCGGACCCATGTGTTGACAGAAGCGGGGCGCATTGCGAGCACCCCGCTTCCATTTCAAGACACGCCCGGCTGAGGCGATTTTCTTCAAGGATTGTAGTTGGTGCTGCTCAACATGAAGAATTGTTGAGGCGAGCCGGCGGTGATTACATTGGTGCCGATGAAGGTATAGGCACTTCCGCCCAGGACATTGGTTGCCACCGTCTTCCATTGGTTTAGCGGTTGGGCAATATTGGTGGTCATCAACAGATAGGCCGTCGCGCCTGCCTGGCCGTTGGAGCCGTTGATGACCGCATTCGCACCCTGAGGACTGAAGCTGGTGATCAGCGGCGAGTTGGTAAGAACCACGTAGCCGAGGCTGACCTGAACACTTCCATCGGCAACCAGATTGTTGGCCCACGTCAATCCGCCTCCGGTCACTGTCAGCGCTGCGCCGTTCTCAACCGGGCCGCTGAAGATTTTGAACCTGTCACCCACTGCCAGAGGGGTCGCTCCGCTGTTGGTGATGGTCACCGTTCCGGTCCCGCCGTTGGTAATGGCGCCGGTGGCGGAGATCAGGTCATTCGATTGCGCAAGCGATTTATCCACGCGAATATGAACTTTGCCAGTGAGGTTCACGTTGCCGTTGACGGTGAACGTGCCGATGGCGCCCGCCGCGCCGCCGCCGATGGTTCCGCCGGAGCTCACCGTCAGCGGGCCGTTGATGCTCCCGCTGCCGGCCAGGAAGCCGGCGGAGACTGTAGTCGTATTGGTGTAGGTATTGGCGCCGTTCAAATAGACCGCGCCCGCGCCGGACACGAAGAATGCCGCAGTGGGGCCGGAAATGGCGCCGTTATAGACCTGGGCGCCCGTGCTGTTAAAGGAACCAATTTGCATCGACTGATTGGTGGTCAAGGGGTTGACGGCGGTCACAATGGCGGAATTGTTGGTGAACACCCCATTAAACCGTATCTCCTCTGGATGATTGTCGTTGGCACTGTTGCTGATCGTCAAGGTGGTTCCGGGATTGCCAAGCAAGGCGCCCCCCAACCCGGCGCATTGGTTGCCCGTTTTGTCAACCTGCCAGGTGCTGTCGGCCGTCACATAGAGGTTCTGGGGCAGTCCCACGCTGGAGCCGGTGCCACTGGACTTTTGATCGGTCTCCAGCGTGCCGCCGGCCAGGGTCACCGGCCCTGTGCCCAAGCCGGTCCAACTGTTAGGCATATTCACCGTGCCGTTGCTGATGACAGTGCCGCCGGTGTAGGTGTTCACGTATTTGCCAGCCGAATTATTGAGCAGCTTTAGTACACCGGAGCCATTGACCAGCAGCGAACCAGAACCGGCAAGAGACCCGGGACCGGCCCAGACCAGTTCCTGAGCGGTGTCATAAGTAATGGATGTCGGCGTCAGAATATTGGTGAGGATAATGTTTGTGCCATACTGGGCGCCGTTATAGCTGTCATTAAAGGTAACGTTGTCGCCCTCGTTGAAATTGACCGGGTTGTTGTTGGGATCCGTGAATTCGGTCACGGCGGTTGGGCCAACACCCCAGACATTGATTCCGAAAATGTCGCCCGCCCACACCAGATTGTTCGGCGCATCCAAAGTCAGGCTGTTGGTGGTGGTTGTGGATGTTTCACCACAGGTGTTGCTGATAACGCAATAATAATTGCCGATATCGGCGGCAGTGGCTGGCCAAATCACCAGATCATTCGCCAGTGCGCCCGTGATATTCGTGCTATTCGACAGCGGGGCGCCATCCTGATACCACTGATAGCTGAATCCGGTGCCGGTGAGGCCCACATAGAATTCGGCCCGGTTGTTGGTGGCTGTCACCACGTTGGTTGGCTCTGCAACGATAACGGGCGGTGGGATTAGCGTCATGGTTACGCTGTTGCTCATCCAGCCGATGTCCGCCGTGACGGTGTTGCTGGCCAGCACGCTGTAAACGCCCGCAGCAGATTGCTGCCCAAAATCCAGCGCTGAACCGGTGCCAGTCAAGGCGACACCCGCGTAAGTGTTGTTGGTGTAAAGCAGATAAAGGTTGCTGCTTACCGAACCGCTTAAGGCAACATCAAGCGTGGTGTCTGGACAAGCTGTGCCGCCGCCGGTCACCGCAAAGAGGGGTCCGGGCGCAGGAGTGTCCAATGGGGTGACGCTGGACCAGGTGTCACCCAACCGGATTTCATCCACGTAAAAGGCGGTGGCCGTATATTGAGGGGTTTTCCGACTATTGAGCATGAGAGCATTAAAATTGGCAATATTTGGCCCGTTCGTCGTGCTCAACGTGGGCGGCGGAATGCTGCCATCGTTGCCAAAAGGCATCGGGTCAATCCAGAGATCCATCTCGTCGTTGCCGCCGGCAACCACTTTGTAGCGAACGACAACCAAGTGAGGAACATTGGTGGCGATTACCGGGCTGGGGCTGGAAAGGGCGCCACCTTGTTGATAGTTCTTGTCAATCTCTATGCGATAGTCAGGGGTGAGCCAGACGCTCGAGTAGATGGCCCCATAGGATCCGCCGGTATAGTCCGTTGCACCTGTGACAATGTTGAACATACAGCGATTTTGGGCATACCCAGTAATGCCAACGCCGTTGTCGAGGTAATTTAACAGGAAGGAAGCATAAACGGCTCCGGTGCTTAGGGTGTTTGTGGTGAACATAAACCCACGGTCGGCGCTGGTGTTGTTTATATACACTGACATGACCCCTTTCGGAATCGGGTTTGGGTCGCCAACCAATGCCGGAAAGGACATGGCCGCTGCGCTGGTGATAATGTAGGACTGAACGCCATTCGTGCCGCCATTGCCGACATTCCAGTAAGGCAACATGTCATTGGTTCCGAGATCTTCGCCCTCGATATACTCGCCAAAAGGCTCGTAAACCGGCCAGGTGAACTGTGCCCAAGCGCTGGGAAGCATCAGCAGCAGCCCACAGGCCGCCGCCAGGCTTTTCAACCACTTGAGTTTTGATTTTAGTCCGTCAACTGTGTTGCTTGTGACTGTTTTCATGGTGAGGTCTTTTCGGTTTTGAGGTGATGAGGTTGCTCTTTGAAATCGCATTGCTGGGACTGGATCACTTGGTCCTTTGGAAGAGTTGCGGCTAGTGACCATTGGCGTTCCTCGTGCCAATCCACAGGTCGTTTCTGCCACTGTCGGCGGCCATTCTGTAAAAGTCATCGTAGCGAATAAACCCCGCGCTTCCGTCGATGCGGCCCATATTTCCGCCCGAGCCGCCGTGCTGCTTGCCCATGCCTTCCGTGGGCGCAGCCGCGCCATCCTTGAATGGTGCCACCGAGTTTGTGGTGCAGTTCGCCTCCCACAGCACAATCGCGTCCCCCCTGAAGGCGGTGATCTTTTGCGGGATGTTTTGGTTGAAGTTGGCGACGCCCCAATTCATGACGTAACTGTCGAACTTGATTTGACGGCTATTGAACTCGTAGGCGTACTGCGGCGGCGGATCCAACGGGCATTGATAAATCCTCCAAACTTTGGGAACCTTGTGGTCTGGCCCAATATTGCGGTACGTCGTTCCGGTCGGCTTGCCGTTGCTCAAGTAATTCCAGAAGACGCCCCCCTCCGGACCCAGCAGCGTCCAGGAAACGCCAGCCGGGATCCCGTGGCCCAGCCCTGCCGGAGTGAGGCCGGTTCGGTATAACCAGCCCGGTTTATCCCCACCCGGAGTTGCGGAAGTCCAAGGATAGGCCGAATCAGCGTTTGGATGAGCGACGACTTGATTATTGTCGTCGGCATTCATCGTATTGGCCTCGAGTAATTGTTTGAGGTTGTTCATGCAGATGGTTCGCTGGGCCTTTTCTTTCGCCGCCGCCAGCGCCGGCAGCAGCATCGCGGCCAGAATTGCAATGATGGCGATCACCACTAATAATTCAATCAGGGTGAACCCGGCCGGCCGCCGCGACTTCCAGTGGTAACCTTTTACGCCGCCATTGCGCGCCAAAACTCCCCGCCTGGCCATGAAGAAACGCATTTCTTTCACAAAGGTATAATCTTTTTTATCATCTCCTACAAATGTTCCAATGCAAAAACTGGCAAAATATATGCAAAAAATGATAATCTGCCCCTCCCTCTGCCCCTCCTGAACCAGCGGCGATTTCAACTGAGGCACGGCGCCCTCTCCACGCCGCCGGCTTTAAAAGAACCTCTTATTGGTAAATGACTTGCTGAAGTTTTTCGGCCACACGTCCCCGGTGCTGAATTTGCGTTTCCTGTATTGGCGGCCCGGCTGCGAGACGAATCAAGCCGCAGCCCTCCAGCCATCGGAGGTTTCCTCGCCAGACTTGGCATTCCTGGCACGCTCCATGGGAACGCCGCGCAAGAATCATCCAAACCCATGCACAAACTTTTGTGAGGATATGCCACAACCCCGTAAATGCGAGGTTGTGGCAGATTTTGAAGCTGGGCTTTGCGAAATCAAATCTGGCCGAGCGGTTGGCGCGGTGCACAGAGAAGATAGATATCCACTGGATTCGGCTGGTGAGGCCAGCGGTCCCACCGGAACCCAGACCCCGTCCGACGGAAGCCAGACCCGGTTGGCGATGCGATGCCGTCTATCCGTGTCACGGTCCGATCTGGAACTTATAGAATCGTGCCGGATCAGCGGAGTTGGTGTCCAGCACGGTGAAAGGAATCGGCGGCGAATTGGTAGTGAACAGCGTGTGCCAATCCGCCAGGTTGGTCGAAGTCCACAAGGTGTAATCGGGTCCCTGCGGTCCGTTGACGGTCAGGCTGACTTGCCCCGGGGATAAATTGACTGGGCCGATCACGGGGTTGGTGACGGCGTTGACCGTCACCTTGAAGCCGTTGGTTGCACTTAAAGGCGGCGTGCCGCTGTCGGTCACCTGAATTTCAACCAGGTTGGTGGTCTGGGCCTGGCTGACGAGCGGGCGCCAGCTGAAAAGTCCATTGGCACTGACCGTCGCGTTGGCCGGGAATGTATTTGCCGGACTAAACGTCAAGGTCTCGCCATCTGAATCGCTGGCCGTATTGGTTACCAGCAAGGTCACACCCGCATTGACCGTTTGGTCGGGCACGGTTCCAATCGTCGGCGGGGTGTTGCTTTGTACTGCAACTTCCTGTCCCACAAACGTCACAACACTCAGGGCCGGCACATCGTAGGTAAATGAGGCGTTGGTGACCGTCACCGGTGGTTGCGGGGCCAGTGAAAGTGAGGCTGAAGTAATCCATGGCGTTACCGCAGCGGCGGTGAAATTAGTCAGGTTGAAAGTTTGAATCACATCGGTCGCGACATTGGTATTGACGACGACCATCGCAAAGGCGGGCGAGGCTGAATCCTTGAAAGCGCTGATGAGAGCCGACGGTTGAGATGAGGTTGCGTGAATGCGGTAAAAATTGGGGCGCACAAACCGGCTGTATTGGCCAAAGGTGAACAGGCGTTTGGCCGGACCGGCACTGGTATCCAACAATCCCTGGTTGCCGGAGGCGACGAGCCACCAATAATGATAGGCATTGGCCTGGGCTTGGGTCAGGTAAAGATAAATCCGTTGCGCGTAATAAACGCCATTGGCAATGCTGCTGTCGCTGCCCGAAAGCAGCGCGACTTCCGTCTCCCATAAGGCCTTGCCGTAAGCAGGAATCGCCGCCGGAACCGTTTGGTCGCCCACCGAATTATTGGGAACATAATTATGATTGGCAATAATCCCCACCTCCGCAGCCACATTGGGATCACTCATCGCCGGCCCCGCCAGATTATGCGGGTCGGTCCAGTTCTGGCTTTCCGGAAGCATAATTTTGGTAGAACCGAAGCCTTTGGCCGCCAGCGCGCTGTAAAGGTTGGTGACAAAATCATGAAACTGTGCGCCCGTCCATTGGCAGGCCTCGTAAGTGGTAACGTTCGCGTCCGGCTCGTTTTGCATCGAAATCGCGTAAATATTCACGCCGTATGTAGTTTTCATGCTGGCGACATAGTTGGCCAATTGACTGGCATAATTCACATTAGTGACGTTGTTTCCGCTGCCAAGATAGCTGCCGCCGTCTATTCCCCCGGCGGTGGCCACGCCGGAATCATAAATATCGTTGGTACCTTTAAATCCCGCCGCCGGCGTCCATGGTGTGCTCCAAACTCTTGCCCCGCGGGCTTGTGCCATTTGCATAATACTCGTTTCCACGGTGCCGGGAGTGTCGCTCGCGGAAGTCGTGCCGGCGTAAGTGATATGATTACGGAGCAAAGAAAGCCCGGCACCGTTAAAACTGCCTCCCAGGTAAGAGATGTTATTATTGGTGGAAAAAAGCAGGTCGGCTTCCGCCGTGTTCCAACTGCCGTTCCATGCCGATGAAGCGCCAAAACCGTCAATACGCTGATGCACATTGTTCCAATCTACCGTGGAAACACCATTGATGGGTGGATTGGTGACAATGGTCCCCGGGCTGAGCTGGACGTCATCAATATCGTAGGAGGCGTTCGAGCTGCTGGTCACTTCCGCATAAAAAGTCAGCGCGCTGACCGTGCCCGAAGGATTGTACGGGTATTGTCCGGAAAGCTGCGTCCAGCCGCTTGAAGATACGGTACCCGAAGCCATGGCCGCATAAGACGTTCCGCTCCCATCCGTTTTTTGCATCGTCAATTGCATCGTCTGGTTCCCGCCACTCACCAACCTGACCCACGCCGAAACATCGTAGGTCTGGCCCGCCTGGAGGACGCCTACAAACGATTGGGCAATGCCCATATAGGTGGCCGTGCGGCCCGTCACCTGGGCCGCGTAGGTGCCGGAATGAACCTGACTGGTCTCGACGGAAAGCGTACAAGAACCAAAGGCGAACCAGCCCGTCGTGTCGCCGGTTTCAAAGCCGGCATTCGTCACGAGGTTTTGCGCCTGGCTCGATAAACTGGCTGTCACCAGCAACCCGGGCAATAGAAGTCCCGAAAGATACGGCATTATGGATTTTTTCATGAATTGGCAAGGCGGAATTTGCTGCGATAGGTTTCCCATTAAAGCCTTCGACACATTGGATATTACAATTCAATATCGCAGAAAATCTGCGGGGTGGAATGGAGGATACAATGTTTTTCAAGGGTGGTCCGGCTGCGAAGATGCCTGGATAAATGTGCAGGCATTCAGAGTTGGTGATGCATGAAAAAATCCCCCGAACGGTTACTTATGCAAAAATATGGGTATTTGAAATCAGCCAATTCTGAATGGAGTTTTCCCGGCCGGACTGGCTTTCGGCGATTGCCTTTGCTTGACGGTGGGGCGGTTGCAGTTTTTACTGGTGGTTGAAATCGCATGGCAAAATTATTTCTCGGACTGGATTCCAGCACACAAAGCCTGAGCGCGGTGGTGATTGATTACGACCGGCGCAAGGTGGTGTATGACAAGTCGTTGAATTTCGACCAGGCCTTGCCACAGTACAAAACCCAAAACGGGGTGCTGCCCAATCGCGATCCGCTGGCCAAACATAGCCCGCCCCTGATGTGGGCGGAGGCGCTGGACTTGCTGTTTGCCGCGATGAAAAAGGACGGGGTGGCGTTGAGCGATATTCTCGCCGTCAGCGGCAGCGGCCAGCAACACGGGTCGGTTTATCTCAACGACCGCGCCGCTGCCGTGCTCGGCGATTTGGATTCCGGGAAAAGCCTGGCGGAAAACCTGAAGGGAATTTTTGCGCGCCGGACTTCGCCGATATGGATGGATTCCTCCACGGCCAGGGAGTGCGCCGAGATTCGGAAGAAACTGGGCGGCATCAGGGCGACCGCAGAGCAAACCGGGTCGGACACTTTCGAACGATTTACCGGGCCGCAAATCCGCAGGTTTTACAGGACCGACCCGGCGGGTTATGCCCAAACCGAGAGCATCGCCCTGGTCAGCTCGTTCATGGCGTCGCTGATCGCCGGGCAGATGGCGCCGATTGATTACGGCGACGGCGCGGGCATGAACCTGATGGACATTCACAAGAAGGTCTGGCATCCGGGCGCGCTCAAAGCCACCGCGCCGGGTTTGCGGCACAGACTTCCGCCGCTGGCCGATTCGTCAAAAGTCGTCGGACCGGTCAGCACCTATTTTGTGAAAAGATTCGGCCTGAATCCCGCGGCGCAGGCGCTGGTCTGGTCGGGCGACAATCCGTGCAGCGTCGTCGGCCTGGGGCTCATCAAAGAAGGCAGGGTGGCCATCAGCCTGGGCACGAGCGATACCTATTTCGGCCCGATGAAAAAGTGCTGCACAGACGAGCACGGCGAGGGCCATGTGTTCGGTTCGCCGGCGGGTGGTTACATGTCGTTGATTTGTTTTAAAAACGGCTCGCTGGCGCGCGAAAAAATCCGGGACGCTTACGGCATCAAAGATTGGAAACAGTTCGGCGAATTGATGGCCACCCAACCACCGGGCAATAACGGCGGGATTTTGTTGCCATGGTTCGAGGCGGAGATTGTCCCGCGCGTCAACCGGCCCGGGATTCATCGCTTCGACCTCGATGAGCAGGATGCCGCTGCGAACTGCCGCGCGATCGTGGAGGCGCAGATGTTGTCCAAGCGCCTGCACGCGCAATGGATGAAAGTGGCGCCGGACCGCATTTACGCCACCGGCGGCGCGTCGAATGATCCGGCGTTGCTGCGGGTGATGGCCGACGTGATGAACTGTCGCGTGGTGCGGATTGAAATTTCCAAGAGCGCCGCGCTGGGCGCGGCCTTGCTGGCCGCACGTGGCTG
>JAJXYT010000126.1 GCA_021780375.1 bacterium
TTGAGAACAATGGGAGCGCCCGGTTGACCGGATGCGCCTCCGCCGTTAGCCCCGGAGTTCCAGGCGAGCGTACAATTGGTCAATGTGCCGCCAATGGCTCCACCGCCGGAATTGCCTATAATCGCGCAATCAATTAACGTGCTGCGGCCGATGCCTCCCTGACCATTGTAGGCTACCGTGCAATTGCTCAGCCAACATGAATCGGCTCCTCCGAGATAGTTGCTGATTATGGTGCAATTGTACAATGTACTACTGAGCGCGGCACTTTGCCCGGGGCCTCCCCCCACCGAATTCGTGATGAGAGTACAGCTATAATATGTCCCGCCATACGTTGCGCTGCCGTTTCGAGAGGCAACATTCCCACAGATAATGCAGTTCGAAATGATCGCATCCGAAGATTCACACCATATGCCTCCACCACTATCGTCATTGGTAATATCGCCCCCTGATAATGTCCCGCCACCGGTTATCGTGAATCCAATCAACGCCGCCCCATTGGTCATATAAACGCCACGGACGGCGGAGCTGTTGAATGCCGGAACTCCTTTAATGACAGTTACGGAAGGGCCATTGACGCTTTCCACGGTGATCGGTTTGTCTATGGCCACGCGGTTCATCAGCGAGTCACGAATCACACGGCCGCCAGTTTGATAAACGCTGACTCCGTTCGTTTGATAGTAGAGTGGCCCGGGTCCATTTGTTACCAGGATCAAGGCGCCACTTGTGGCGGCATCAACCGCGTCTTGGATGGTCGTTGCTGCTTTTGCCCAGGTGTCATAGGGAGCTACCGGATGTTGATTGCTCAGGGCCACATAAAGCACCTTCGGTATCGAGACTTGGATGACGGTCGTCGCACTTATGCCGTTAGGATAAGTATCGTTGTAGGCCGTTAACACGACCGGATAATCGCCCACAGTTGCCCAGGTGTGTGTCGCATAGGCTTCGTTCGTCAAGACTGTGCCGTCGCCAAAATCCCATGTACTGGCATTGATCGGACCGGAAATATTCGCTTGGAAAGCGTCGGAATACCCCGGGGCCATGTTCGTATAGGCCGACACGATGCTCAGGGTGATATTGCCGTTCACAGTACCAGGATAAATTTCATCACAACCGATCGATGGTGGATTAGCCCACGGCTCTCCGTCTATATCCAACCCGCCGGCCGCCGTGGCATTGCCTGCCGCCCGGCAGGGCGAATCGAGGCTGATGTGGGAAATGCTTGCCAACATCGGATCGTTCGTGATGTTCCCGGTCCCGCCCGGCAGTGGTATTGTGCAGCAATGGTCAAAGGTCCCTTGATAGAAATTGCTGACACCCGTCGGTCCGACGCCAAACACATTGCTGAAATAAGTGTTGAAAAAAATGATGCAGTTCGTCAGCACACAATTTGCCACCCCACCGCCGATACTCGCGTAGTTTCCCGAAACGGTGCAGTTCACCAGACTTCCGCCGTACGCCCCGCCGCCAAATCCTCCAACGGTGTACGATCGGCTGTGATTGGCGGCCGAATTGCCCGCAATCGCCGAATTGAACACCATCGAATTGTAAGTCCCGCCCCCGCCACCAGCAGTGCTGGTGGCGACATTGCCGGTCACTATGCAATTGTGGAGAATGCCCAAGTAGGCCCCACCACCACTTGCGGCGGAGTTTGTTGTCAGCGCACAAAAACTCAAAAGAGCTGACGACGCGCCCCCACCATTTCCGAGGGAAGAATTATTCGCGAGCGTACAATCGACCAGGGTTCCTTGATAAGCGCCCCCGCCTTGACTCGATGCTGTACAGGCAATGATCGTACAATTTGAAACCACCACGTTATTTGTGGATTCACAATACACTCCGGCTCCGGTTCCTGCATTTCCGTTGGTCAGAGTAAATCCAACTAACGTTGCGTTATTGGTCAAATAGACGCACCGCGTGGAACCGCCCCCATCTATGGACGTGAAATTAGGCCCATTGACACTTTCCACCGTGAGAATTCTGTATACCGCTTCACTGGTCGGCGAACCGTAAACCACGCGGCCGCCTCCTGAATAAGTCCCATTCGTCACCAAAATCTCATCGCCATCGAAAGCCGCATCAATGGCATCCTGAATGTTTGTGGCGGCCGTGTTCCAGTCCAAGTAAGGATAACTTGGGGTCGGATTGTTTTGATTTACATAGCGCACAACAGAGCTGTAATTGGTGACGATCAAAAATGCCGGCGAACTGGTTTTTATGCTTCCCGCATCGTCTATTACTACCTGATAGCTGCCAATGTTGTAATTTTGAGCATTGGAAATGCTCAAAAAGGAAGTTGCGGCCCCGCTAAATTGTCCGCCGTCAGATAAATTCGTTCCGTTAAAATACCATTGGTAAGAAATTGGTGTGCCTCCGTCGTAGTTCGCGGAGAAGGAAACAGTCGTTCCAATTAGGTTGGTTTGACTCGGCGGCTGGATTACCGGCCAGGGAATCACTGTAAGTTCAGCGCTCCCGCTGGTCACCACGCCGAAGCTGTTGCTTACGACCACGGTGTAAGCGCCCGACTGGCTAACCTGCAGGTCGGTCAAGGTCAACGTGCCGTTGGTGGCGTTGGCGAGGTTGGTCGTGCCGAACTGCCATTGATAACTAAACGGTCCCTGGCCGCTGACCATGGCATTGAACGACACGGTCGTGCGTTCTTTGGCTGACTGGTTTGATGGTTGAATTGTGACCGTTGAAGGAACCACCGTCAGGATGGCGTTGGAACTTGTTACGTCGCCATAAGCGTTGCTGACCAGCACATCATACGGACCGGTTTGATCCATCTGGACATTGTTTAGAGTGAGGATGACGTTTGTAGCCCCGATGATATTAGTGCCGCCAAACTCCCATTGGTAGCTAAAAGGTTGTTGGCCGGTAGCGCTTATGTTAAAAGTCACGGTGTCACCCCCTATCGCTGATTGGTTTTGTGGCTGCGACGTGATGATAGGATTGAGAATGTTGATCGTCGCCACGGCGCTGGTGATTGAACCAGCATAATTGGTCACGACCAGAGTATAATTTCCTATGTCCCCGGGTTCGAAATCTATAATCGTAAGGTTCGTTCCCATTGAACCAATGTAGTGACCATTGTCTGACAGTGGTGTCCCGTCCAGATACCATTGGAAACTTAACGGGGCTGCCCCCTGCACGGCTGCTTGAAACGTGACATTAGAAGTGAATACAGCGGTAACGGACGGCTGCTCAATAAAGGTGGGCGGAAGCGTAATTATAATCTCTCCATTTGGGGAACCATCGGGACTGGAGACGCCGGAAATCTCGGCAAGAATTGTTATTGCAGATGAATCAATGATGGAACCGCCGCCGCCGCCGCCGAGGGTGCCGCCGCCGCCGCCGCTGTAGCCTCCGCCGCCGCCTCCTCCTCCGCTTCCAGCACCACCACCACCGCCATAGCCGCCAGGTCCGCCGGTGCCGTAGCTGAAACCGCCGGCGCCGCCGTTGAGAAAGCTGCTGCCACCGCCACCAGTGAAGTAGCCGCCGTAGCTGACACCATTACCACTGTAGCCGCCGCCGCCGGCACCGCCGCTATTGTTGACGCCGAAACCACCACCACCGCCGCTGCCACCACGGCCGCCGGCAAAGCCGTTGCCACCGCCGCCGCTGCTGCCAGTGCCACCGTTGCCACCGGTGTAGCCAGCGCCACCACTGCCAGCGCCACCGCCACCGCCACCGGCAACAACCAATGGCGTGGTGCCATTGACAACAAAACTTCCGCCACCACCGCCGCCGCCGTAGCCGCCATAGTAGCCACCGCCGCCGACAAGAAGGGTCAACGTTGTAGTATTTGTGAAGCTAAATTGGGCTTCCATTTCTGCTCCGAGGCCGCCGTCACCGCCTCCCTGAGCACCAATGGCTGTGATGTTATAAGTGCCTGGTTCCAAAGTGATGTTGGTTTCTGACCCGGTAAACAGGTATTCGGCTAGTCCTGGTAAGCACTTGCCCGCGCCGCCGGCATTGTAGATCGCCAGAATCTCGTTCGATGATAGGGCGCGATTGTAGAGAGACACCTCGTCCAAGCCACCCGCCAGCTTGCCATCCCAACTGGAGTCGCCGGAGGTGCCAAAATAAAGCGGCAGGTTTGTATAGCTTTGTGCGAAATTTGCAGCGGCTTGACCTGCCATCTGGCCGTTGACATAGAGTTGAACGAAGTTTGACCCGCGCACACCGGCCACGTGATACCAGACATTAGTCTGGATAGGTGTTGAGGAATCCACATAAGCAGTCTGGCCAGAGGCCGAGGTGACCCGGAAATCAAAATAGTCGATGCCTCCTATGCGACGCTTTACAAGAGTGTAACCTTCAAAAGAACCCTGGGCCGAAGTACGCGCGTTTTGTTTAAAAACGAGGTATTGTCTGCCTGCCCCCTGGCCGCCGACCCATTGCGAGTCCAGCGAATTAAATTCAACCCAGGCTTCAATGGTCAGGTTAGTCGGATCGAGAGCCTGCGCTTCGGGCACCTGGATGAAGCCATTGGTGCCGTCAAAGCTGAAGGCTTGGCCGACGACACCGTTTGTAAAAGTCACGCCTTTGGTCAGAATGCCGTTGTAGCCGCCGACGATGTCCAAAGCGTCGCCTTCGCCTTGCCAACAGCCAATCAAATCCGACGGTGGAGGAAAGCAGGTCGCCGCCGGGGCATGGATGTTGAGAAACGATAGAAAAGCTGTGGCCCAAAGGGCGCATCGAATCTTCATACGTCCTCTTCTGGAGGACTCTTATATATCATTAGTTTTACTGGTAGGTCAAGGATAAAAGGGCGGCCCCGAACAGCGATTTCGCGGGACTTTTGAAGCTTGTTTTAGTTGTTTCTTTGTCTTTGTTTTCAAGGGGTTAAGCATTCGCGCGGGCTGGAAGGGGGAGGGCATTTTCTTTTTCTTTTACCGACGCCCGCCCCCAACCCGACATCCCCTCGCGGGCCGTGTGGTTAAGCCTGGTTTTGGGCGAAGTGGCCCCCATTCCCAGCTTGCTGCAATTACAGGCCGGAACCAAACTGCCCCAGTGGCAGCGGTGGGTGGGCTACAAGGATCAGATCAGCCACGATCCCTTTGGCTATGCCAGCCAGCGGATGGATCCCGGCCAGACTGTTCCGCTTGGGCAAGGCCACGCCGAACGAGGTCCGCCAGCAGATTTACCGCTCCCGGTTTTGTGGTTTGCCGATTCAGTTGTTCAGCGGATAGACAGCGCAAACCAACGGAACCATAAAATCAAAAGTCTGGAAACCCAGGCCGCCAAAAGCTTGCCACAGCGCCAAGTTGAGGGCAGAGCTTTGCCCTCAAAGCCAAGGACCCGGAACGCCAGCGGCAGGATTGACGCCCCGCCAAAAAACTATCCGCCTCCTCTAAACCCATATCCCAGCCACTTTGCGAAACCGCTGG
>JAJXYT010000004.1 GCA_021780375.1 bacterium
GCCGGAGCCCAAGCCGGAGAGCGTGCCGGTCAATGTCGTCGCCAGCGTCACGTTGTTCACCGACGCGTCGAAACTGGTGATGGTATGATTCTGCGCGTCTTGCGCCGTCAAAGTGTTCGCGCCGGTGAAAGCCGCATTGTTGGTCTGAGGTGTGGCCAGACTCAGCGCGAAATGATCCAGCGGGCCGAAGATGAAATCGACCGGGGCCGTCGCGGTCATGGACGTACCGTTTAACGTTCCGCCGACCGTCGCCGTTCCGAGTGTGGTGCCGGAGGTCAGTGTAGCCGTAAAAGTACCGTCAAGGTTGTTGGTGAATCCGCTCAAAGCGCCCAAAGTCGTATTCAGTACCACTGTGGCGCCTTCGTCGCTGGCGATTGTCCCGCCGCTGGCGTCCTTCAATTGAACGGTGACCGTCGCGGTGTCTGTGCCGTTGGCCACGATCGAGGCCGGAGCGGCCGCGATGGCCGTCGTGGCGGCCGAGGGCGAGAACCAGTTGATCGTGTGGCCGAGATTGGTCGAATTCGCCGGGTCGATGATCGTGCTCGAAAGGTTGCGCGAATCCTGCACGCGAAGATAACTCATCCCGCTGGTCAACGTGGGATTGATGCTCCAAAACGCCCCCGGCGTGCGCGAACTCAAGGAAATGGGCGAGACGGATGCGCCCGTCAATGTCAAGGTCCCCGTGACGGTCTGCGTCTGCCCGTCGTCGAAAGTCAAAACCTTGCCGCCGCTCGTGCAGGTTAAGTTGTAAAATGCCGTCGCGCCGTGAATCGCCGCCGCATTAGTGCCGGTGAGCGTCACCGTGCCGCCCTGCGCGTTGAACGTCCCCGCGTTCGACCAGTTTCCAGCCACGTTCAGAGCGTAGTTGCTCGCCGTAACGTCCAATTTTCCCGCCGCGATGGCAAGGTTCTGCACCGAGGTCGCCGCCGCCAATTGCATGGTGCTTGGCGTGGCGCCAGTGTCGTTGATTGTCAGATTCGAGTTGGCGTAACTCCAATTCTTGAGCGCATGGCCGGCATTGTCGCCAAGCCCGGAATACTCCACCGTGCTCCCCAGGTTCAACGTGGGCGGATTGGAGGCGCTGCCGTTGATCGAGATGGCCTCGCCGCCTTGCAGCTTCAATTTTGCGCCGCTGGCGATGTTCAGGCTGCTGGCGACCGTCAACGCCTGCCCATTCAAGTCCAGCGTCCCGGAGTTGACATTCAGCGCCTGGCCGGCGCCGTTGAGCGTCACAGCGCTCAGCAGTTGCGCCGTGCCCGTTCCCGCCAGCGTGACCGCCCCGCCGATCGGCGAGGCACAAGTCAACGTCTGCGTGCCCGAGCCGTTCAGCGTGAGCGCAGCCGTTCCACAGTTGCCGCCGTACAGGTAGTTTTCAACAGTAAGGTTTCCGCCGAACACGATTGCGCCGCCAATGACACCCGCGGAAGCACCGCTACTTTTCGTGGAGAACTTAAGATCGCCGCTCAGATTCATGGTGCCGGAGAGCGTCTCGCGCGTAAGGCCATCGGTGACGAACTCGGCGCTCCCATAAGTGAACGATCCGGGTGTCACGGTGACGTTGGCCCTGTTATAGTTTGGATAAAACGACAAAAGTGAACCGGCCGCGCTCAGCCCCGCCCCCGCCTGCCAGTTCCAATTTCCCGAGACGTAAACGTTCCCGCTCAAGGCGATGCTGGCACCGCTGTTGACGGTCACGTTCGGAAGCTTGCCCGTGAAGTTGCCCGAAACGTTGTTGGTGCCGGAAATCGTTTGCGTTCCCGACGCGCCGTTCAGCACGATGGTGGCGCTGCCGCCGCTGGGATAGGGGCTGTTCACACTCACATTGCCGGCAACCTGGAGCGTCCCGCCAGTCAGATACGAGGCCCATGATCCGATGTTCGTCAGGGTCAGGTTGCCGCCCACGTTGAAAGTGCCGGAGATCGTCTGGGTGGCCCCGTGGTTGGGCGCCAGAATGATGTTGTTGTAAGTGGCGGAGCCCGGCGTAATGGTGGCCGTTCCATTGTACGCGGTCTCCATCTGGAGAGTCGAACCGGTGGCATCGACATTGCCGGAGAGCCAGGTCCAGTTGCCGACCATGATGTTGCTGCCACTGACGGACACTGTGCCAGCGGATTTATTAATTGTAATCTGTGGAAACACCCCCGCGGCCGTGCTTGAGAGCGTCTGCGTCGCCGCCGCCCCGCTGAACACGATGGTGGCGGTGCCCCCTTTATAATGAGTGGTGGCCATCGTGGCGTTGCCAAAGAGATTGATCGTTCCGGTGATGACCACCCCCGAAGCGTTGCCGGCTGTTAGGCCAAACACGAGGTCGCCATTGACAGTCAGCGTGCCGGAGATGGCCATGATTGAGGCGTCGTCGGTTGCGAAGGTAAAGTTGTTGAAGCTTAACGCCCCCGGCGCAATTGTGGTGGTAACGGCAGTCAGCCCCACAAACCGGAAGGCACCGCTATTGGCATTGAACGCGGGCGTGCCGGTGTTGCTGGTCCAGTTGCCTTTCACGGACAAAGTTCCGGCGGTCGAAGTGAACGCGCCGCCGCTTAAACTGCAAGGGCCGTTGACCGTAATGTTGACCGTGTTGGTGGACGAACCCACGAAGGTTCCGCCCCCTTGGGTCCAACCCGAGGCGCCGACTGTGATCGCGTTGGAACCTTGGCTGACGGTGCCCGTGTAGCCCGCCTTGATCTGAATGCCCGCTACGTTGACCGCCGCGTCTATGGTGCAGTCGCCGTTGTAGCCGCCGGTGAAGATTGCCACGTTCCCGCTGCCGGGAACCACGCCGCCTTGCCAGTTCGCTCCCGTGTTCCAGTTTCCCGGCGCGGTCGCGATCCAGGTGAAAGCCGCCGGCGTGCCGAAGAGCCAATTGGTGTTGTCTCCGGAGTCCGTGCTGTTGGCGGTCGCGTCGGTGGTGGCGGTGATCTTCGAATCCTTCAGGTCGAGATACCCGACGGTCCGGGCGCCTAGCGCGTTGAGAACGGCCTGCGTCCCGGCCACCGTGCTGCGGATGGCGAGCAGGCTTCCCGAGGCGCCTTGCAAGGTCAGTGCGCCGGCGATCGTCTGCGTGCTCCCCGCCTGGAAGGTGAGTGTCGTGCCAGCCGTGGTCTTGCTCAAATTGTTGAAAGTGCTTGTGCCCGAGACCGTCTGCGCGCCGCCGGAAAGCGTCACTGTGTTCGTGCCGGAAGTGTAGGTTCCGGTGTTGCTCCAGTTGCCCGCCAGCGCGATGTCTTGCCCGGCGCTGTTCAGGGTTCCCTGCTGGATCGTGAGGTTTCCGTTTACGGTCAGGAGCGCCGTCTGCTGCCAGGATCCCGTCCCGTTGAAGCTCAGATGATGGTAGGTGTTGCCCAAGGGCAGGGAAGCGTAGGAGCCGGAGCCGGTGTAGACGACGGTGCTGCCCGCCAGAGGCGTAAACGTTCCAACGGAAAGGGTCTCGCCGCCGGCGAGGCTGAGGGTTCCGGTGGCGCCGTCCGTCAGCGTGCCGCTCACCGAAAGCGCCGTGCCGGCCAGCGTCAATGTGCCGTTGACATCCACGTTGGGCGCGGTCACACCCGCGCCGGGGCTGTAATTCTTGCCGCTCCAGACAATCAGTTTGCACCCTGTCTGGACGGTGAGGTTGTTTCCGCCATCGACGCCATAAACCGGGCTGATGTCCGTCGCGGCCGTGGCCACTTGGGCGGCAGTGGCCAGATCCGCATTGGCGAGCGGATTGGCCGTCTCGCTGCGCACGATCAAGCGATTGGCGTACAGGTTCATGACATTCAGGCCGTTACCGCCTGCGGCGATGGCAGAACTGCGCGTGACCAGCACGGCTTTGTTGGCATCACCCAGAATGTAGAAGGTCAAAACCTGATCCGCAGAAATCGTTGGCCAAGAAAAGGCATAATGTCCGCCCGCGTCGGCGGTCACCGTCTGGTTCCAGACACCGTCGATGGCGAGCGCCACTGGCACATTGCCCAGCGGCGTGACGCCTTCATCGCTGTAGACCGTGCCCGTCGAGGACGATTCCTGGCCGGCAAAGGCCAAGTCGTTGCCGGCGTCGGCCATGTTGTGGTATTCGAAGCCGATCCAGGCGGCGGAGCGGGTTACGGTCGAAAGGCGGAATTCGTCCAGTTTACCCCATTGCTGCTGGCCGCCCAAACTGCTCTGGAGGTTGCCAAAGTAGGTGATGTCCAGGTTCGATTTCCAGGCGATGCTGCCTGCCGATGCGCCGTCCACATAGATTGCCGTGGAAGTGCCGTTCGCCGCCGCCGAGAGATGGTGCCACCCGTTGGAAAGGCCCGTGACGGCATAGCCCGAATTTTGGAAGCCTCCGACATTGGCGTATGCACCCAGATTTCCGTTCACATCCACAATGATCTGGTGGTCGCCGGCCGAACCGCGGACCAGCGTCCGCCAGCCGCCCACAGTCGTTGGCAGAGGCGCATAAAACCAGCCTTCGACCGTGTAGGAGACGCCGTTGAGCGAGACGGTGGTGATCGCACTGCAATCGGTGTCGCCGGAGTAATTTTTGGCGCTTCCGATCACACCGGCCACGACCGCCGGCGCGCCATTGACGGTCGCAGTATTGGCGTTAGCGGTGGAGTCGGCGTTGTTGCCGGAAGCCTCGTCCAAATGCCAGACACCCTTGTAATTGGCATCCCAAACGACCGTAGCGTTCTGACCATCGGTCGCGGCAGCGTTGCCATAATAGATGTATATCACCGTGTCAGCGGTTGAAGAGAGCGTAGGTACGCACACCCAGAAGTCGGCGCTGGCGGCCACGCCCCCGCCGCCCGACCAGCTTTCACGTTGGTAATTCAACAGCGTCGCGCCATCGCTAGCCGTGAACCGGATGTCGTAGCCGTCGGCGCGCGCCGCGCCCCCGATGTCGCTATCGGCACTGAGCCTGACATAGAGGGGGAAATTGGTGAGATTAGCAGCCACGTTGGCGTGGCTGATGGTGATTTGCTTGCGGCATTGCCAACCGGCCAGCCCCCAACTCGCAGCGTGAATTGACGAAGCAAAAAAGCACGAGAGCAACAATGTCGCAATGCGCGCCATTCGTTCCGCCGAGGTTATCGGCGGTGTCGCGATTACCGCTAACGCGATGGCCTTTAACCGAGCGTACATAGCGAATCACCTCCTCATGCACCAGAAAAATACTCGTTTGCAGACCAGCCTCGACTGACACGCAATCTCTTCGCCAGTTGGCCGTAAAAGAAAATAGACCACACTGCTGCGAGAATTGGAGTACTCCCACTGCACATGAGCACATTATTGGTGTTAAAATATGTACGTGAGAAGTAAAAAAAACTTCCATATGA
>JAJXYT010000054.1 GCA_021780375.1 bacterium
AACCAGCGCCACGAACAATCGCGCCAGCGCCGTACCGCTGCCGTTGAGGATGTGCGGAAATTTGTTTTCGCCGGTTTCCGTCTTGAACCGCAGGTTCATCCGGCGTGCCTGGAAATCTTCGCAGTTCGAGCAGCTCGAAACTTCGAGATAGCTCCCCTGCCCTGGCGCCCAGACTTCGAGGTCGTAAGTCTTCGCGCTGCCGAATCCCATGTCGCCGGTGCAAAGCAAAATCACGCGGTAATGCAGACCGAGCAGTTGCAGGACTTTCTCCGCGTTGCCGACCATCTTTTCCAGTTCGTCGTAGCCGTCTTCCGGCTTGACGATTTTGATCAGCTCCACCTTGTCGAACTGATGCACGCGGATCATGCCGCGCGTACCGACGCCCGCCGCGCCCGCCTCGCCGCGAAAACACGGCGTATAGGCGCAGTAAAATTTCGGCAGTTCCTTCTCCGGCAAAATTTCCTCGCGGTGAATGTTGGCCACCGGCGTCTCGGCGGTCGGCACCAGATACAATTTTCCCAGCTCGTCGGTCTTGTCGCCTTCCGCGACGCCGTAGTATTGATCCTTGAACTTCGGAAACTGCCCGACGCCGACGAGACATTGCGGCCCGACCATGAACGGCGGCGACACTTCCGTGTAGCCGTGCTGCGTGACGTGGAGGTCCAGCAGAAACTGGATCAACGCCCGCTCCAGCCGCGCGCCCCAATTGGTGTAGAGCAGGAATCCGCTGCCGGAAAGCTTTGCGGCACGGGCGAAATCCACGAGCTTGAGCGATTCGCACAATTCCACGTGCGTCTTGGGCTTGAAGGCATAACTCATTTTCTCGCCGACAACGCGGACGACCGGATTATCCCCGGCCGTTTTGCCAACCGCCACCGATTCGTGCGGCAGGTTGGGCAGTTGCAGCATCAGCGCATCGCGCGCCGCCTCCTCTTCGTGCGCCTGCCTGTCGAGCGCGGTGATGTTTTCGCCCAGATTTTTCGTTTCCGCCTTTTTGGCCTCGGCCTCGGCGAATTTCTTCTGGCCCATGAGCGCGCCGATTTCCTTGCTCACGCGGTTGCGCTGGGACTTCAGTGTTTCCACCTCGGCCAGCGCTTTCCGGCGCGCTTCATCCAGCTTGAGCAATTCGTCAATTTTCGCCTCATCCCCTGCCCCGCGCGTGGCGAGGCGTGCGCGGACGAACTCGGTTTTTTCGCGGATCAATTTGATGTCGAGCACGCGGGAATTTAAGAAATGGCATCGGCCATCGCAAGGCGGAAGCCCTACATTTGGAGCGCGCAGGCATGACTGCGCCTTGGAATTGGGAGACACGGCTCCCCGTCGGAACGCGGCGACGTGTCGCCGCACTCCAAATCAATACGCCAGCCCCCGCACCGCTGGTTGTTCGTCCGGGGTGGGCAGCAGCAACGAAATTTGTGACGGCGCGGACGACAAGGTTTGAATCGTTCGACCAGCCGGCTTATCAATGATTGAATTGAAGCTGCCGGCTGACTTTCGCCAGTTGTTTTTCCATGTCGCCCTTGTGCGCCAGCGGATCGGCGTCGGTGCCCCAGAGTTTTTTCACGATCTCGCGCTGCGGCGCGAAGGGACACTTCGCCTTGGGATTCTTGTGGGCATCATCCAACTGGCGCAGGGCGAGTTGCGCGCCGGTCATCAACGCCGGTTTTTCCGGACGCGAAAACTGGGCGTTCAATTCGTGCGCCGCGCCGTCGAGGGCGCCCCAACGTTCGGCGTGCGTGCGGCCCCAAAGCGTCGGCTGCGTGTCGAGCCGCTCCAGATTCCAGAACGCGATGCGGATTTGCCGCACCGGCTTGAACTGGCTGCCCATGAGACCGCGAAAAATATCCTCCAGCCGCGCGTTGATGACGGAATTTAAAAATTGCGGCTCGCGGAAACGATGTCCGCCGCCCGTCTCGGAAAAATCGTCAAAGCGGATGGTCAGGCTCATCTCGCGGGCCTGCAATTGCTCGCGGCGCAACTGGCCGACCAGCCGCGCCGCCTCGCTCAACGCGAACGTCAGCGCCGCCGGGTAATCGGGCTCGTCGTAGGGCAGCGTGGTGTTGCTGGAAATGGTCGTGCGGTCCTTCACCGTGAGCAGCAGCGGCTCGTTCCACAGCCCGTTCGCGAACAGCCAGAGTTGCTGGCCCCAGATGCCGAACTTTTGCTTGAGCAGAGTGGACGGCAGTTTGGCGACGTGGCCGAACGTCAGCGCGCCGAGCGCGGCGAGCGAGCGCTGGCGGTTTTTGCCGATGCCGGAAAGTTCGCGCACGGAGCGGTCTTTCAGAAATTCCTTTTCCCCGCCGGGTTTGATTTCGATGAAACCGGGCTTGGCGGCGTCCGTGGCGAGCTTGGCCAGGCGCGAGGAATTGGCGAGACCGGCGGACACGGGAATTTTCACCTCGCGTGCGATGCGGTCGCGGATTTCGCCGACATATTTTTCCGGCGAGGTGTGGCGCCAGACGACACTGTCCATCGTCGTCAAATCCAGAAATCCCTCGTCAATCGAAATGGGCACGAGCGTCGGTGAATATTCCTCCAGCACGTGGAACATGTCGGCGGAAATGCGCCGGTATTCGTCGTAGTGCGGACGGCACAACACGCCGCGCGGACACAACCGCTGCGCCTCGAAACACGCCATGCCGGTCTGGACCCCGAATCCTTTCGCCACGCGGTTGGCGGCGATGACGATGCCGTCGCCGCGCCGGCCACCGCCAACCCACACGGGCCGGCCCCGCAGTTTCTCGTCGAGCGCGATCTCGCAACTCGCAAAGAAACTGTCGCCATCCACGTGCAGAATCCGGTTCATGTGTTATTTTGACTTATGACTGGTGATTTGCGCTGTTCGCGGGTTTCAGGATCTGGTTCGCAACCCCGCGCGCCCTTCGCCCGCCGCAAAGCACAAATCAGGTTACGCCATTATCCACCGCCGCGCCATTGTCGGTTGTCCATCACCCGGCCATTTTGCCAGAGCGGAAGGACAAATTCTGTCCAACCCTGTGCAAAAGATGATTGGCTTTTTCCGCCAATGGGGTGTTCACTGGTGATGGATGAATTAACCTTCATTCGCCTATGAAAGAACTCATCGAAAATCTTCTGAAACTTCAAACGCTCGAATTCGACGAAACGGCGGGCGCCAGGCGGGAAGGCCGGATCGCGGAATTGCGCGCCCAGATCCCGGCCCAAATTCTCGGCCATTACGACCGGCTGGTGGCACGCGGCAAAAAAGGCCTGGCGGCCGTCCGCAACGAGGTCTGCACCGGCTGCCACATGCACGTGCCGCGCGCCGTGATTCTGACGCTGATGCACGGCGATGACATTCAGCTTTGCGATTGCTGCGGGCGCTATCTTTACCTACCGGAACAGGCGGAAATCCAAAAAACGGCCGGGCGCGAAAAAGGTTCTGGAAAGCCGGCCAAACGCAACGCCCCATTACAAACCGTTTGACCGGGGTTGGGCGTTGAGCGGAGGACGATGGAAAAGCGCCAGCTTCAGCATCGCTGGTTGCCGCCAAGGAACGGTTGTGGTCATTCCGGCCAAAAAAGCAGTTGATTGGCCCAGGTTAAAGTGCCTTCCAAAGCGCCTTGCCGCCCTGCCCGCTTTGGGTTAGCTTGCGCCCGTATGGAAACATCGCCCAATCCGCCGGAGTTTGTCCCGCCGCCGCCAACATTGCCGCCGCCGCCGGTCATCATGCCGCCAGCCGCGCCCAAACCGCGCCGGCGTTGGGGCTGGATGATTGCCGCCATCATTTTGCTCGTGCTCCTGCTCTTCAGTCTGTTTGGCAACCTCCTGCAATTCGGCATCAACGCGCTGAACGTGGATCACGGCTTCAAAAACCTGGGCGGGCGCGAAGTCGGGCCGAAGCTCGAAGAATGTATTTTGAAGGACAACGATTCCCGCAACAAAATCGCCGTCGTGCGCCTGGAAGGCGTCATCACGGGCCAATCCGTGGACCAAACGGGCAACACCATGGTGGACGTGATCAAGGCGCAGCTCAAGCGCGCCGCCGCGGACGACCGCGTCAAGGCGGTGATCCTCAAGGTGAATTCGCCCGGCGGCGAAGTGCTGGCCTCGGACGAGATCAACCGCGCCGTCACGAAATTTCAGCACGATTCGCACAAGCCGGTGATTTGCTCGATGGGCAGCCTGGATGCCAGCGGCGGTTATTACATTTCCGTGGCCAGCCGCTGGATTGTCGCCAACGATCTGACCCTGACCGGCAGCATCGGCGTCATCATGGAAGGCCTGAATTTCCGCGGCCTGATGGACAAGGTCGGCGTGCGGCCGATGGTTTACAAAAGCGGCGAATACAAGGACATGTTCAGCGGCCTGCGGGCCACCAATGAAATTCCCGCCGGCGAACACGCCCTGATGCAGCATCTCATCATGGAAACCTACGCCCGCTTTACCAACGTCGTCGTCACCGGCCGCAGCGCCGCGCACGCATTGAACAAAGACGACGGTCACGCGCTCGCGCCGGACTGGGCGGATTACGCCGACGGCCGCGTGTTGTCCGGCAGCCAGGCATTGAAACTCGGCTTGGCGGACCAACTGGGTTATTTTGACGACGCGGTGAAAAAGGCGCAGGAACTGGCGAATATTCACCACGCCAATTTGATTGAATACCGCGAGCGCTACGACATCTCGGACTTTCTTTCGATGTTCGGCCAGAGCGGCCAGAGCAGCCAGGCGCGCGACATCAAGCTCGACCTTGGCATCGAAACGCCCAAGCTCCAGGCTGGCGAGCGTTATTTCCTCTGGCTGCCGCCGGCGGACTGAACGAGAAACGCAACCGGAAAAAGTTGCGGCGGTTCCGCGCCATTTGCGCGCGGACGGGCTGAATGCCGATGAGGGGTTCCCAGTGCGGCAACCTGAATGAAACATCTTACCGTCATCAAGCATCCGCTGGTGCAGCACAACCTCACCCGCGTGCGCGACGAGCGGACCCAGCCGCAGGAATTCCGCCGGCTGCTCGGCGAAATCGCGTCGCTGATGATCTATGAAGCCACGCGGTCGCTGCGCGTGAAAAAAGTTTCCGTCCGCACGCCGCTGGAAAAGACCGCAGGCTTTACGCTCGAACGCGAAATTGTTCTGGTTCCCGTGCTGCGCGCCGGACTGGGCATGCTGAATCCAATTCTGGAAATCATCCCGCACGCGCGCGTCGGCTTCATCGGCCTCAAGCGCGAAGAATCCACGCTGGTCGCGCATTTTTACCACCAAAGCCTGCCGAAGGAACTGGGCCGCTGCGAAGTCATCCTCATTGACCCGATGCTCGCCACCGGCGGCAGTGCCGTG
>JAJXYT010000161.1 GCA_021780375.1 bacterium
CTGCGAGTGCCGGCCTCTTCCAGATGCCATTTTTCACTGGAACCGGGCTGGTTAAGAAAAGTGTCAAGGGCGTGCTGCCCAACCCGTCGAGTTGCGCATGGGGCGCGGACGGCGCAGCGCGCCGTCCCTACCAAGTACAGTGCGTGGATGCAACGGCCACCCATCACAAGACAGGTAAAGTTTGGTGGGGCGAGGCCGCTGACGAGCCGCCTCCGCAAAGCTTCGGCGCGCCGCGTCCGGCTCGCGGGGACGCTCGCCCCACCGAAAGCTGAAAATTACCACTACCATCACAAGAATCTGTTGCCAGCCATCTACGAGTTGGAATATAATAGGTACCGTTAAGCAATAGCGCCCGTGGCGCTTTGCCCGGTTTTGTCGTGAAATGAATACAGCTTTCTTTCGGTCCCTCATCATTTTTGGGGTCTGCGTGGTGCTGGCCATCTGGTTGGGGCTTTCGCTGGCCGGACAGTTGACCTATTCGTCGCTGCTTATCTATGCTTTTCTGGGGTTCATCCTGGTTTTTCCCCTGCTGCTTCGCTGGCATTATCCCCTGTTACTGCTGAGCTGGAACATGATGGTGGTCGTCCTGTTCATGCCCGGCCGCCCGCAAGTGTGCCTGCCCCTGATTGCATTGAGTCTGTTCATTTCGGTGCTCCAGCGGATGATCAGCCGGGAAAGCCAGTTCATCAACGTGCCGCAAATCATCCTGCCCCTGCTTTTTATGATGGCGGTGGTCCTTGTCACCGCCAAAATGACGGGGTTTGGGCTGCACGTTTTCGGCGCCGCGGTTTATGGCGGCAGAAAATATTTCTACCTGTTGGCGGGAATCATCGGCTATTTTGCCCTGTCTGCCCGCCGGACCCCGCCGGAACGCGTCAATCTGTACTTGGGATTGTATTTTCTCGGCGGCGTGACCAACGTCATGGGCGACCTGATACCGTTATTGCCCCACTGGGGGTACTATCTCTTCTATGTTTTTCAGCCCTCCATCGGTTTTTTTCAGAACACGGGACCCAATGCCGAAGCAACCCGGCTCGAAGGCACAAGAGTGATGTGCCTGTTCATTTTCTGGTACATGATGGCCCGGTATGGGATCCGGGGAATGTTCCTCTCGCGCAAGCCGTGGCGCTGGGTGATCTTCGGCGGTTTCTTTGTCCTGGGACTCTTCGGGGGTTTCCGCGGTTATGTCATCATTTGCGGCCTGCTTTTTGCCATTCAATTCTTCCTGGAAGGGTTGCATAAGACCAGATTGATGCCCATTTTCACCGTGGCCGGCGTCCTGGGCGCGCTGGCTTTGATTCCGCTGGCGGAACATCTGCCGTACACCTTTCAGCGCGCCTTGACTTTTTTGCCCTACAAGGTCAGCACTGCGGCGCGGATGGATGCGCAGGCAAGCTGGGACTGGCGGGTGAATATGTGGGAGGGGTTGCTGCCGCAGATTCCCCAATATCTCCTTCTCGGCAAGGGCTACACCATTTCTCCCCAAGACTATGACTTTGTCATGGGCCCCGAGGCGGCCGTCCGCAACACATTCGCGGAAAACCAGGGGCTTGCCCTCGCGGAGGATTTTCATAGCGGGCCGATTTCAACCATCATCCCGTTTGGCATCTGGGGCTGCCTTGGCTTGCTCTGGTTGCTGGCCGCCGGCACCTGGGCGCTTTACCGCAACTATCGTTACGGCGATTCGGCCCTGCAAACGGTGAATACATTTCTGCTGGCCGCCTTTGTTGGGGAAACCATCTTCTTCATATTTGGATTTGGCGATCTGGCGTCTGATATGATGAAGTTTACCGGCCTGCTCGGCTTGAGCGTCAGCTTCAATAACGGCGTGCGCCAGCCAGTCCGCGTCGTTCAGCCTGCCCGCGACTGGGACCGGCCCCGGCGCCTGCCCTCGCCGCCGCCTGCTCCCGTGCCCGCCTTCCAGCGCCAACAACCTGGCCCCAGCCGGCAGGGTGGGAGTACGGTTTGGTGAAGCGAGGCTGCGGACGAGCCGGTTCGTAACGCAGGCGTCCTCGCCTGCAGGTTTTGACGGCGTCTCGCCACCGGAAGAAACACCCGTCGGCGACGACTAACCCGGTTCAATAATTTCCGCAGCCGCCGAGTTGGATTGGCAGGGCGGCGGTGCTCCGCCGCCGAGGCCGCGCAGCAGCGCGGCCCTACCATCTATCCGGCCGCTACAGTTTTCCGGCAACCGCTCCAAACAGCAAGCTGTCGGCGGGTGTTGGTTTTTGCTCGCAACCCGGGTCAGGCGGCCCTGCCGTTCAAACGGGCGATTAGAGCCTTTGCCAAAAACATGTAGCCGCCGACGTCAGTCGGCGCAAATCGAACAAAGGCAAATAATATGGCGCGAACTGACGTTCGCGGCTGCGAGATTAAACACGACGACATCATTCTTTGCGGATTTGTTTACAGAAGGAAACAAAGGCAACAAAGAATCTTTGTTATCTCCGCGATCTTCTGTTCGAAGAATCAGCAATCAAACCCGTCGCGCTGTTTAATTGAATCGCTCTAATTCCGGACCGCGGCCACGGTCCGGCGCACATCGGATGACGGCCTGTTCGGCCGGTCCCCAAGCACATGCTTCAGATAGTTCCCCGTGTGGCTGCCGGCACAACCGGTGATTTTCTCCGGCGGACCTTCCGCGATGATATTCCCGCCGGCCGCGCCGCCTTCCGGACCGAGGTCAATAATCCAGTCCGCCGTCTTGATCACGTCCAGGTTATGCTCGATCACCACCAGGGTGTTGCCCGCGTCGCGGAGCTTGAACAGCACCTCCAGCAGTTTGGCCACGTCGTGAAAGTGCAGGCCGGTGGTCGGCTCGTCCAGAATGTACAGCGTGCGGCCGGTCGCCTTGCGGCTGAGTTCGGCCGCCAGTTTCACGCGTTGCGCTTCGCCGCCGCTCAACGTGGTCGCCGCCTGCCCCAGCCCGATGTAGCCCAGCCCCACCTCCGCCAGCGTCAGCAACGGCTGGTAAATCAGCGGCACGGCGCGGAAAAAAGTCACCGCCTCGTCCACCGTCATCGCCAGCACGTCGGCGATGTTCTTGCCTTTGTAGGTGATTTCCAGCGTCTCGCGGTTGTAACGCCGGCCGCCGCAGGCTTCGCAAGTCACATAGACCGGCGGCAGGAAATTCATCTCGATTTTGAGCACGCCGTCGCCCTCGCATTTCTCGCAGCGCCCGCCCTTGACATTGAAGCTGAACCGGCCCGGCGCATAGCCGCGCACCTTGGCTGCCGGCAACCGGGCGAACAAATCGCGGATATGGTTGAACATGCCGGTATAGGTGGCCGGGTTGGAGCGGGGCGTCCGGCCGATCGGCGTCTGGTCAATCACAATCACCTTGTCCAGGTTCTCAAAACCGCGGAGCGCCCGGTGCGCGCCGGGCGATTCCTTGGAGCCGTAGAATTTGCGGAACAGCGCCCGCCGCAAAATATCGTCCACCAACGTGCTTTTGCCGGAGCCGCTGACGCCGGTGATGGCCGTGAACGTGCCCAGCGGAATCCGCGCGTCAATGTTCCGCAGATTGTTTTCCCGGGCGCCGAGCACTTCCAGCCAGCCGCGGTCTTCGGACGGCGCGTTCCGCTTTTTCGGCACGGGAATCGTCAATTCGCCGGTGAGGTATTGCGCCGTGAGCGAATTTTTGTTGCGCAAAATTTCCGGCAACGGCCCCGCCGCCACCAGTTCGCCACCATGCACGCCCGCACCCGGGCCGAGGTCCACAATGTAATCCGCCTGCCGGATGGTGTCGGCATCATGCTCGACCACGAGCACCGTATTGCCCAAATCGCGCAGGCCCTTGAGTGTGGCCAGCAGGCGGTCGTTGTCGCGCTGGTGCAGGCCGATGCTCGGCTCGTCCAAAATGTACAACACCCCGACCAGTCCGGCGCCGATCTGGGTGGCCAGCCGGATGCGCTGCGCCTCGCCGCCACTGAGCGTGCCGCTCTCCCGATCCAGCGTGAGATAGCCCAGGCCGACGTTTTTTAAAAAGCCCAGCCGCGCCCGGATTTCCTTGATGACCTCGTGCGCGATTTTTTCCTGAAACTCCGTGAGTTTGAGCGTGGCAAAAAATTCATCCGCCTGTTCCACCGACAGGGCGCAAACATCCATGATGGACAGGCCGGGAATTCGAAGCGGCGCTGGTTTTCGAGTGTTCCGTTTGCCCTCACCCCGGCCCTCTCCCCCGGGGAGAGGGGGAATCGCAGCCGGTTCATTTGCATTTTGCAACGAACCCGATTCGCGGATGCTCTGACGGCTATTCTCCCTCTCCGCCTCCGAGGGGGAGAGGGCCGGGGTGAGGTGGTTGCCGGTATCACCGAGGGTCACGGCGAGGATTTCCGGCTTGAGCCGCTTGCCCTTGCACGTGTCGCAGAACTGCGGGCTCATGTAGGGCTTGATGCGGTTGCGGACGAACTCGCTTTCGCTCTCGGTGAACAGCCGTTCCAGGTTCGGCAGCACACCTTCGAACGGACGATTGATGGTGTGCTGGCTGCCTGCGCGCCAGAATCGAAAATCCACCGTGTCCTCGCCCGACCCGTACAGCAGAACTTTTTTGAAATCGTCGGGCAGATTTTTCCACGGCGTTTCCAGGGCCACGTTGAAGTGCGCCGCGACCGAGCGCAGCATCATCTTGTAATAAATGTTCATCCGTTTGCCCGCGCGCCGCCACGGCTGGACCGCGCTCTCGAGCGGCTGTTCCGGGTCGGGCACGACCAGGCTTTCGTCGAAAACCATTTTCTGGCCGAGGCCGTGGCAGACCGGGCAGGCGCCGGCGGGCGCGTTGAAGGAAAAATGTTTGGGCGTGGGCGGGTCAAAGCTTTTGCCCGTGGCCGGCGAACACATCTTGTTCGAGTGCAACGTCTCCTGCCACACCATGGCGTCGAGAGTCGAGGGTCGAGGGTCGAGAGCCGGACGCGGTTTCGTGCCCTCGACTCTCGACTCCCGGCTCTCGACCGCCGTTTGATGGAGCGCAAACATCACGCCGCCGCCGGTATTCGGTGGGGCGAGTCTGCTGACGAGCCGTTTTTTCGAAACCTCATCACTTTGAGCCCGGCTCGCGGGTACGCTCGCCCCACCAACGGCGGGCTGCGGAGAGCCCGCCCTGCCTTCCGCCGTTTGATGGAGCGCAAACATCACGCCGTCGCCCCAGCGCAGCGCCGTTTCCACCGAGTCGCCCAGCCGCACCCGGATTTTGTCGTCAATCACCAGCCGGTCCACCACCGCTTCGATGTTGTGGAATTTCTTCTTGTCCAGCTTCACGCGGGTGTCGGCTTCGAGCTCGACAAACTGCCCGTCCACGCGGGCGCGGACGAAGCCTTCGCGCGCCAGGCGTTCAATCACGTCGCGGAACTCGCCTTTTTGCCGGCGGACCACCGGCGCGAGCAGCATCACGCGGGTTTTGGGCGGCAGCGCGAGGATTTTGTCCACGATATCGCTGGTGCTCTGGCTGACGATGGGGACGCCGGTGTCCGGGCAATGCGGCTGGCCGATGTGCGCGTACAGCAGCCGGAGATGGTCGTAAATCTCCGTGGTAGTGGCGATGATGGAGCGCGGGCTGCTGCCGGAGCTGCGCTGTTCGATGGCGATGGCCGGCGACAGGCCCTCGATGAAGTCCACGTCCGGTTTCTGCATCTGGTCGAGGAACTGGCGGGCGTAGGCGGACAGGCTCTCGACGTATTTGCGCTGGCCCTCGGCATAAATGGTGTCGAACGCCAGCGACGATTTGCCGCTGCCGCTCAGGCCGGTGATGACCACCAGCCGGTCGCGCGGGATTTCCAGCGTGAGGTTCTTCAGATTATGCTCACGCGCGCCGCCGATCCGGATGAATTCCTTGCTCATGGCCGCGAATCTTGTGTTCGAGTCAAACGCCAAGATTACCCAAAATGACCGCGAATGCAAAGCCGATGCGCGAACGGGTGGTGGGCTACTTCAAATTTAGAAGCAAATTGTAAATTGACCAGCGAGCCCATTATACGAAAAGAAACCTCTGGACATTAAATCTCTTCCAATCAACAAAACCAATCCTTGATTTGCAAGGGTTGCCCCCGCCGTTCTTGGCGAGTTTACAGTAATTTGTGCGCCGCCCAAGATGTCGAAATTTATAGGATAAACATTCGTTGCAACATTTGCGTGGGTGGCGGATGCCATTGAAATCACATTAACAACTGGCAATCCCAAAGACCGAGCAGCCTCATTATCAATACATGAAGTTGCAGCGCCACTATCAATTAAAGCAAACCCCCCAATTGGAGCGGGAACGGGCTGCGCTGTGTTTGTAAGCCTCTCTGCAATTTCTGGAGGTACTCTGATAGAGACTTGAACCACTGGACCCCGCATAGCCAAAAGATGGCTCGGTTCCATTGGTATTGGTTGCCCCTGCGGGCCGAGCCGGTGCCCGCTAACCTGGACGTGTAGAATAGGCATTTAGAAAATCGAACATGAGCGATGGAATGCGAACTGTCTCGTCTTTCTCATCCACACCACGAACCAAAAATGATTCAGCACCAAATTGACGCAGCCCTTCGGAAACTGCTTTTTCTGGATTATCAAAAAAACTGATGAGTTTATCGCCCTTGACCAAAACGAATTTCCCCGAATATGCCTTACTCCATTCCGCCTGATTGGCCTTAAAAAATGCCAGTTCGTTTTCTAGAGGGTTCATGACGTTCACCAGATATATCCTACTCTCTATAAATAACGAGTCAAACCGTCAGTTCACGTTTGATTTCATTTGTTTTTTTGCATTTTTGACGATTTGAACCCTCACTGTCGTTTCGGCAGAATATAACTGGTGGTGGCCTTACTTCCGGTTAATCCGTTTGCATGCCTGCTTGTAAAGGTGCGGGTGCAGCACGCCGACGAAGGGCAGGTTGCGGTAGCGCTCCGCGAAATCCAGCCCGTAGCCGACCACAAATTCGTCCGGGACGGTGAACCCGGCGTAATCGGCCTCGATGGTTTCAACCCGGCGGGCGGGTTTGTCGAGCAGCACACAGATTTTGATCCGGCGCGGCTTGAGCGCGCGAATTTTGGGCAACACGCGAGCCATCGTCCCGCCCGTGTCCAGAATATCGTCCACCAGCAGCACGTCGCGCCCGCGCACGTCCAGCCGCAATTCCTTGGTGAAAATCAGTTCGCCGGACCGGGCGCCTTCGCCATAACTGGACACGCCCAGAAAATCGAGCCGCAACGGCAGGGTCACGTGCCGCAGCAAATCCGCCAGAAACATCACCGTGCCGTTGAGCAGCGAGATGACGACCGTTTCGCGCCCGAGAAAGTCGCGCTCGATTTCCCGCGCCAGGGTGCGGACGCGCAGTGCGAGCTGCGCTTCGGTGATGAGCACGCGCGCGACTTCCTTGCGCCAGCGCGGCGGCACCGAAGATTTGGGTTTGGCTTTCACCGGGAAATCAAGCATCGCCGGCGGCGGGTTCAACCATTTTAAAGACCGGCAGGTCGAACGTCGCATGAAAATTCATACCGGGTAATTTCATTTCCAACCGCCAGCAAACGACTTCATTTCCGCGCTCGGAACATCCCGGCTGGCCGGCGGGCAATTCGAACTCAACCGGGATTCCGCCGCGGCCGGAGGTCGTCGCGGGCAACTCGGCCTGCGACTTGAAGATTTTCCCATCCTGCCAGAGGATTTTTTCCTCGGTACGCCGGTTTTGTCCCGTGCCGGAAGTTATTTTGCGGACACAAAAAATGTCGAGGCGCAATTCATTTTCAAATTTCAGCGGCCGACCGGTCTGGATGGTGCCAGCGAGCGCCCCCCCTATCGGCGCGGGCGTTTGCGCCATTTCAAAAAAACAATCGCCGAAGCGCCGGTGCGCCATCAATTTGCGGATCACCGTCATCAAAAACACAACGCCCACCACCGGGAAAAGCAGCGCGACCAGCGCGCTGTCATTTCCACTCTGCCACGCTTTCGGCACGACCAGAACGGCAATGAGTCCGCCCAGGACGCACAGGACGATGCCCATGGTCAAATACGATTTCGCGTATGGGACGCCCGAGGACTTGATGTGGCCGGCGGCCCAGTCCGCGCGCTTGAGCCAGGGTTTGTCGGAACTTTCCGCCGGGGGCGGTGGCGCGGCCAACAAACCTTTCTTGGCGGTGACACCGAAAATGAGTGCGATAAATCCGATGCTGGCGGCGATCACGCCCAGAAGCTTGAACAACTTTTGCCGGTCCAATCCGCTGAGCAGGCCGTCGTGGAGCAGCAAAATGAGCGCGAGCAATCCCATGGCCGCGAACGGCAGCGAGAAAAGCGTCGCGCGTTTGCGGGCCACCGCCGGGTCCAGCGGCTTGCTTTCGGTGTCTTTGAGAAAGAGACCCATAAACCTGCGCGAAAATCAGATGTGTTGGTTGTCGCTTTCGTCCTTCACCGTGTAACCGCTTTCCTGCCGTTTGAAATTCACCTCGTTCTTCTTGATGTACGCGGCAAACACATCGTCGGCGCTCAGGCCGAGCACCTGCGCCAGGCTGATGAGGAAATGAAACAGGTCCACGACCTCGACGCGCGCGTTCTGCGCGTCAAACTTCTGGTACTTCGCCCACCATTTCCACGGCACGCTGTCGGTGAGTTCGGCGATTTCCTGCGTCATGGCCCGACAATAGTTTAAAATCCATTTGGTTTGGTCCGCCTCGCTCATGCCGTCGGTCCGGACGCCGATGCGTTCGTTCAGGGCTTTTTGCAGGCGGAACAATTCGCGGAGTTGGTCGGGCTTTTCCATGGACGGAGAATACAATTTCAGTCATAGGTGACGAGGGAAAACTTCCTCCTCGTGCTCGTGCGGTCGCAACTCGGCACCCGCACCATTCTCCCTCTCCTCCCCCGAGAGAGGAGAGGGGCAGGGAGAGGAGGCACAGTTTTTTCATCAGTAAATGGGGATCAAACCCCCTCACCCCGACCCTCTCCCCGCATTGGCGGGGAGAGGGAGTTATTCCCGTTTGGTGCTTGTGTCAAGTTGCGCCCTGCTCGTGCTCGTCTCCGGATTTTCGATTACGGGAACGAGGGCGACGAAGAAGACGATCAAACCGCGCCATTTTGCGCTTTAAACTTGGGCGTCGTCGGCCTATAAACGTCCCATGTTGCCGATATTTTTGACCGAGGGCGGCCCGGTGATCTGGCTGATCTTGCTCGCCGCGGCCGTGGCGCTCGTGGTGTTTATCGAGCGCGTATTGTATTGCCACCGTTCGCAAATCAATTCCGCGGAATTCCTCAACGGCGTGCGCAACGTGCTCAAGCGCGACAACGTGGTGGAGGCCATTTCCATCTGCGATGCCACGCCCGGGCCGGTGGCGCGCCTCGTCAAAACCGCCATTCTCAACCGCGACCATGGCCGCGACCGGGTGCGGGAGGCGGTGGAAGAGGCGGGACTGACCGAGGTGCCGCAGCTCGAGGAACGCCTGAACCTGCTGGCCACCATCGCGCAACTGGCGCCGCTGCTCGGCCTGCTCGGGACCGTCCTCGGCTTCATCCGCATGTTCATGCAGTTACAGAACGAAGGCCTTTACGCGCACCTCGGGTCTCTGGCCGCCGGCATCTGGCAGGCGCTCATCTGTGCGGCGGCGGGCATCGCCGTGGCCATCCCGGTCCATGCCGGCTACAATTATCTCGTCAGCCGCATCAATAAAATCGTTCTCGACATGGAACGCGCCGCCGCGGAAATCGTCAACATCGTCACCGAAAACGGCGGCTCCAAAGCCCCATGAAATTTCCGCGCAATGCCCGGTTGTTGCGCAGCACGTTGGACGTGGCGCCGTTCGCGGTGGTTTTTTTTCTGCTGGTCATTTTCCTGACGCTGGCCGTGCTGCTGCCCACGCCCGGTTTGTCGTTGCGCCTGCCGGTCGCCAGTGATTTGCCCGGTACGGACAAACCGACCGTGACGGTGGCGATTGATGCGGGCGGGCGCCTCTTTTTTGCGAATCAAATTGTCACGGAAAACGAGTTGAAATCGCATCTGTACGCCGCCCTGAAGGATGCTCACGAACCCCTCACGCTGGTCGTGCAGGCCGACCAGGCCGTGACCTACGGCCAGCTCGTCCACCTGACGCTGCTCGCGCGCGATGCCGGCATTCACGACGTTCTGCTGGCCACGCTCCCGCGGGTCATCAACGAGTCCGCCCAGCCATGAACACCGCGTCCGGCGAGTTGGGTGCATCCGGGGAAATCAGGCCGCGAACCAGGAGTTCATGGCCGCTCAGCCGCTGGCTGCTGCTCATTCTGCTCGTCCTCGCCGTTCATGTCGCGCTGATTTTCATTTTCGGCGCGCGAAAACCAATCACGCCCCTGGCCGTGACCAATGTGCCGAGGCTGGCACTGGCTGCCGGTTCGAGCGAATGGCTGCTGTTGAACGACCCGACCCTCTTCGCCTTGCCCAATGTCGAAGGTTTCGCCGGCCCGGCATGGCTGGAGCCGCCGCATGTCCAGTTTACACAGCCCGAATGGACCGAATCGCCGCGCTGGCTGGAGCTTCCGGCCGGGGAACTGGGCGCCGTCTTCCGTCAGTTCATGGAGACCAACCGTTTTGCCACCCTTCAGTTTGAGTTAAAACCGCCGCCCCGCTTCACTGTGCCGTTGGTGCCGCTGGAACCGGCGTTCGCCGAATCCTCGACGTTGCGCCTCGAGGGCGACCTGGCCCGGCGGCCTTTGCTGACGCCCATGAAATTGCCGTCGTGGCCTTACGCCGATGTCATCGCGTCCAGCAAAGTGCAGGTGCTGGTGAATGCCGCGGGGGGAGTGGTCTCCGCGGTTTTGCTGCCCTCCGCTCATTCCGGCGAAGTCCGCGACGCGGATGCCGACCAGCGCGCGCTGGAACTGGCCCGGGCCGCGCGCTTCGCGCCCGCTTCCGAGTTGACTCTCGGCAAATTGATTTTCAACTGGCGCACCGTGCCGCCACCCGCGACCAACGCCCCCTCCGCTTTATAGCATGTCGGCCGACTGGCTTATTTTAATTTATGTGGCCCTGGCGCTCGGCGCCTTGTGCGTTTTGGGGATTTATTCGGAGATGCGCCGCCGCCGGTTCTGGCCGACGCATGCCGAGGACCGGATTTTCCGCTGCGCCAATTGCGGCTACGTTTACACGGACGACCCGGACGTGGACCGTTCGCGCTGTGCTCAATGCGGCCGGCTCAACGAGCCGATTGAATTCTAGGAATTAGTCCCCCGTCTTCAATTCCACCACGTCGTGGGGGGCGGCTTCGCGCATCCCGGCGGGGCTGACGCGGATGTAACGCGCCTTTTCCCGGAGTTGCGCCAGGTTCGCCGCGCCGAGATAGCCCATGCCGCTTTGAATGCCGCCGATGAGTTGCGCCAGCACGCGGTCCACTGAGCCACAGGCTTCCTTGAGCGCCTCAACCCCTTCGGGGGCGACCTTCTGCGTCGGGTTCGGCAAATGTCCGTAGCGCGCCGCCGACCCGGCTTTCATGGCGGCGAAGCTGCCCATGCCGCGGTATTGCTTGTAGAGTTTGCCGCTGATCTCAACCACCTCGCCCGGCGCTTCGTTGCAACCGGCAAAAATCCCGCCGCAAATCACCGCCTGCGACAACGTCAGCGCCTTGACAATATCGCCGGACTTGGTGATGCCGCCGTCGGCGAGGACCGTAACCTTTTTCCTGGCGGCCGCTCGCGAGCAGACATAAAGGGCGGTCATTTGCGGAATGCCGACGCCGGCGACAATGCGCGTGGTGCAGATCGAACCGGGTCCCTGGCCGACCTTGATGGCGTTCGCGCCGCACCCGGCGAGAAATTCCACCGCCGCCGCGCTGGTGACATTGCCGGCAATGAGGGGCAGTTTCGGGAACGCCTCGCGCAACACCTTCACGGTGTCGCCGACGCCCTTGCTGTGACCGTGCGCGGTCGAGACGGCCACCACGTCCACGCCGCGTTCGACGAGCGCGCCGACATGATTCAGGATGCGCTCGCGGTCCAGTTCGCCGAACGCGTTGCGCGTGGCCGAAACCGCCGCGCCGCAGAGGAGATGGAAATGAGCGTCGCGCGCCGGCTTGAACTGCGCGTTGCGTTCCTGCGTGATGCGCTCGACGTCGCTCATCGTGATGAGGCCCTGCAAATGGTCGTCGTCGTCCACCACCAGCAGTTTGTGGATGCCGATGTGTTCGGTGAAAAATTTGTCGGCGCGGGCAATGGGGTCCTTGCCCAGGTCTTTCTGTTTGATCGTGTGAACCTGGGCGCGCGGCGTCAGCGCCTCGGAGACCTTCTTTCTGGCGTAACGCGGCTTGACGACATGGCCGGAAAGCAGGCCGACGAGTTTGCCTTTTTTATCCACCACCGGAAACGTGCTGAAACCGAATTTTTTCTGCTCAATCAACTCGAGCACGTCGCCGATGGATTGGTCGGGCGAAACTTTGATCGGTTCCTGAATCAAACCGTGGACGTGGTTTTTGACGCGGCTGACCTCGGAAAGCTGCTGGCGCTCCGGCATGTTGTAATGGATGAGGCCGAGGCCGCCGTTCAAGGCCATGGCGATGGCCATCCGCGCTTCGGTCACCGTGTCCATGTCCGACGAAATAACCGGGATGTTCAGGCGCAGATTTTCCGCGAGCGTCGTGTCGAGCTGCGTGTCGCGCGGGAGAATTTCCGAATAAAGCGTCGCGAGCGTGATGTCGTCGAACGTCAGGCCCAGTTTATTGTTCGCCGGAAAGAATTCTTCCGCCGATTGATAGAACTGGCTGTCGGGGTGGTCGGATTGACGCGCTGCTGCCATGTCGGAAAATGAAGCCTGACCACGGCCGTTGGCAAGACAATTTTTCCGAAACCGGTGGGGCGAGCGCACCCGCGAGCCGGAAATCGGGAGACTACGGTTTTACCAGCTATGGCCTGCGAACCAGATGCAACCAATGGCCATGGCGGCCACGGCGCAAGTCCCCATCAACCCGCGATAGAGGTTCACGCTGTTGGTTGCGTAACGGCGGGTGAGCCAGCCGACAACCGACGAAAATCCCGCCATCGCCAGCACGGTGCCGGCGCCAAAGGCGATCAGATAGGTGATGGCCTGCAGCCTGGTTGGCAGGGCCAGCATGGGCAGGATGCCCAGAATGTGCGAACTGCCGGCCAGGCCGTGCAGCGTGCCGATGGCAAAAGCCGTGTGTGTGTGCCGGTCGTGCGCCGGCGATTGGTTGTGTTGGGCCGGATGAGAGTGAACGTGAAAGTGAATGTGGCGCTCGCCCTGATGTTCGTGTTCGTGAGCGTGGACATTGTGTTTGAGGGCGCGGCGCAGCGCCCAGAGGCCGATGCCGAAAAGAACCACCCCGACAATGCGATCGCCCCACGACGACAACAGATCCACGGGCAGACTGCCACGCAGCCATAACGCCAGCAGCCCCACCAGCGCGACACCCGACGAATGGCCAAGTCCCCAGCGCACCCCCGGAATCCACGCGGCCTTCGGGCGGCGGACGGCCAGCGGGGCGATGGCCGTCAGGTGGTCCGGCCCCGTCAGCACGTGAATCAGGCCGGCAATCAATCCGGTGATGGCTGCAATCATAAATTTACTTTGGCGAAACTGCCCGAATTTCCGGTTCAGGGCAAAGAAAACTCCACCGCATCAATAGCTGATTTAGAATGCAACGTGTGAACGTCAGCGACCACACGCCGATTGAAGAAAACCGGCCATTTTCTGCCGCCTCGTCGCGTGCAACCTGGCAAGGGTGGAAGCGCAGCGCGGACGGGTGTCCAAGGGAAAGCGGATTCTGTGTCCGCTCAACCGCCTCAACCGTGGTGTTGTGCCAGGGCGGCGGCCAGGCCAATCATAAAAAACAGGGCGCCGATGCAGACTCCGATAATCAGCAGGATCGTGCCGATGATACCGCAGATTTTGCCCGCCTGGGTGTTGCTACGCCCGCCGGGATCCATGGTGCCGGCGTCCATTTGTTTAAGGTCACCGGAACCCATGATCCAGGCCGCGATGCCGAGCGGGGCACAGACGACCAGGCTGAGGATACCGAGGACAAGAATCAGTGTGCCGCGATGTGGTTTCATAGTGATTCAGAGTCTAAAGCAATTATTTTAATAGTACAACTGGTATTGAAAAAGATTGACTAAATTCAAAAACCTGCCAATAGTGGGTTAGTGCTGGCGATGTTTTGCGTGGAGAAGACATTATGAGCACGTATCGGAAATTCACGAAGGTTGTTTGCGGGGTGGTTTTGTTGCCGGGATTGCTGTTGAGCCTGAACGCGGCGGGAAGTCAGGACGAGCAAATTCTTTTTCTACACCTCAAAATCACGAACGGCGTGGTCCGTTTGGTGGACTCAAACATCGTGCCGGGGCGCCTGAAACCCGCGGTCAGCGCCGAAAAACCAGGCGACCTGTATCTCGAATTGATTTCGACCAACCGTCTCACGGTCTGGACCGGCGTGGTGCCCGATCCGTTAGTGCGCCGCTACGAGTACGAAGACCCCGATCATCCCGGGCAGTTAAAGGTAAAGGAAGTAAAGCTGGATCAAGCCGATTTTACCATCCGGGTTCCCGAACGAGGCGAAGCCAGGCAGTTGAACATTTACCGGATGGATCCCTCGGCGGACAAATCAGCAACCGATGTTTCGGGCCAGGCCAGGGCGTTGCTGGGCACGGTTGAATTACACGTTCCGGAGGCTATCCGATGAAATCGTCTCGGATGCTGATTTGTTGTGTTTGTCTGTGGCTCTTATCTTCCACGCAGCTGTTTTCGCAGGCGACCATCACTCAAATTCTTTCGAATGGGCCCCCCGCCAGTTGCATCAATATTGTTTTCCTTTCCGAAGGTTATACGGCCAGCCAGTTGGGCCAGTTTACGAATGACGCCAAGGCGCTGTTGAACTACATGCAGTCCGGGCCCCCGTTTGACGCCTACCCGAATTATTTCAATGGGTATGCCATTGCGGTTGCCTCGGCCGAATCCGGGGCGGACCATCCTTTGAGCGGGATTAACCGCAACACGTATTTCAACAGCAGTTTTTACAGTTACGACATTGAAAGACTGCTTACGATTCCGCCCAATAACCTTGACGGAAATTACGCGGATGGCGCGGGAAAAGTGTACGCGTTGTTACAAGCCCTGATGCCGGAGTACGATCTTGTCACGGTGATCGTCAACGACCCCGAATACGGAGGCTCCGGAGGAGAGATACTGATCACCTCCATGAACATTGACTCGCCTGAGATTGCCGCGCACGAGCTGGGCCACACCTTTGCGGCGCTCGGGGACGAGTACTCGGATGCCTATCCGGGGTGGGTCCCCTCTGAAATGCCGAACGTGACGCAACAAACGAATCGTGCTTTGATCAAGTGGACCTCCTGGATCCTGGACAGCACGCCGATTCCCACACCGGACACGTCGCCGTACGCCTCGGTGGTGGGCCTGTTCGAAGGCGCGGAATATCAGACCAGCGGCTGGTATCGTCCCCAACACATTTGCGAGATGCGCGCCTTGGGTTATCCTTACTGCAAAGTTTGCGCCGAAACCCTGGTGAAAGCCATCTATACCAGGATCCGCCCGATCAAATCGAATGCCCCGGCGACCAATGCCCCGGTCACACTCGCCAACTCACAATCGGTTACCCTCAGCGTTGCGACCCTTCACCCGAATACTTTCAATTTGAACGTCCTGTGGTTCACCAATAATGTTGCTTGCGGCGGTGCCACCAATTCCTCCTTCACGGTTGACACCACCGCATTGCCGTTCGGCAGCAATCAGGTCAAAGTCGAAGTGACCGATCCCAATCCGGTCGTGCGCACCGACCCGGCTCAGCTCCTGAAAGACAACCGGGCCTGGCAGGTTCAAATCCTCAGCCCGCGCCTGGAATATCAGCGGTTGCAGGGCGCGATGCTGTTGTCATGGACCACCAACGCGCAAGGATTTGTGCTGGAATACAAGACGAATCTCGCCCCATCGGTTTCCTGGCAACCGGCCGGCGCTCCCACGATTGTCAGCAATCGTTATACGTTCACTGAGTCGATCGGTCGGAACGCAAAATTTTATCGGTTGCACCACTGAACCAGGCAACGAGTTTGCACCCTCGGTACCCTTCTTGCCGGTGGATAGCCCGGTCAGGGCAGGGGAGGATTCCCGTCAATCCGGATAGCCGGTGGGATGCGTTTTGTGCCACGCCCAGGCGGTCGTGACGATGTCTTCCAACCTCGGATATCTCGGTTTCCAGCCTAATTCGCGAGTCGCTTTTTCGGCGGAGGCGACGAGCCGGGGCGGTGTGGGCAGGAAAGATTTCCGGTTGACGTTTTCTGGATTTCAGATTATCTGAAAATCGTATGGTTAAAACAATTCCGGTCAAAATCGGCAAGCGGCACACGATGGTCATTCCCGCGCCCTGGCGCAAACGATTCGGCTTTGCCGAAGGCGGCCACGTCCTCGCGGAAGCCACGGACGAGGGCGTTTTGCTCCGGCCTGCCGCGACAGTGGCGGTGCGCCGTTATTCGCCGGAGGAAAAAGCGGCGTTCCTGTTGAACAACGCCGTGGATGCGGCGGATTATGCCGCGGCGGTCAAAGCCGTCTGTAAACTTGGTTTGTCGCCCGATAAAATCAAGCACCGGCGTCCGTGAAACAATTGTTTCTCGACGCGAACGTTTTGTTTTCCGCCGCGTGGCGCGAAAACAGCGGACTGCTCCGGCTGGCAAAATTGCCGAAGACAAAACTGCTCACGTCGGGTTACGCCGTCGAAGAAGCCCGGCGGAATTTGGACAACGACGAACAACAACGGCGGCTGGCGGCATTTTTGGCCAGGATCGAAATCGTTCCTGATTGTCCTGACGAAATCTTGCCGGTGAAACTGGCGGAAAAGGACTTGCCGATTTTACAGGCGGCGATTGGACACCGCGCGGATTTTCTGGTCACGGGCGACCGACGGCATTTCGGTGCGCTTTTCGGGAAAAGCGTTCGCGGCGTCCAAATCATTTCACCGGCGGAGGTGATTAAAAAATTCGAGTGAGCCCTAATCCGGATAGCCGGTGGGATGTTTTTTGTGCCAGGCCCAGGCGGTGGCCACGATGTCTTCCAGCTTCGGAAATTTTGGTTTCCACCCCAGGTCTCTGCCGGCCTTTTCGGCGGAAGCCACCAGTTTGGGGGGATCGCCGGGACGGCGCGGTTTTTCGGCGGCGGGAATTTTTTTGCCGGTGACCTTTTCGCACATTTGAATGACTTGGCGCACCGAGTAACCATCTCCATTGCCCAAATTGTAAAATCCGGTCTTGCCCGCCTGCAGCCCGAGGATGTGCGCCTGCGCCAGGTCCTTGATGTGAATATAATCGCGGATGCACGTGCCGTCGGGCGTCGGATAATCCGTGCCAAAAATCTCGGCCTGGGGCAATTGGCCGAGCACCACCTGCAGCAATCTCGGAATCAGATGGGTCTCGATGCGGTGGTGTTCGCCGAATTTTTCGCTCGCGCCGGCGGCGTTGAAGTAACGGAAGGCGATGAACTCCAGGCCATGGATTTTCTGATACCACTGGAGGATTTTCTCGAACATCAGCTTGGATTCGCCGTAGGGGTTGATCGGGCGCTGCGGCAAATCCTCGGTCATCGGGATTTTGTCGGGCGGGCCGTAGGTGGCGCACGTCGAGCTGAAGACGAATTTTTTCACGCCACCTTCGACGGCGGCATCGGCCAGCTTGAGCGCGTTGACGACGTTGTTATGAAAATATTTTTTGGGATTGGTCATGGATTCGCCGACGAGGGCGTTGGCGGCGAAGTGCATGATGGCGTCGGGTTTGGCGGATTGAACGGCGTTGAGAATGTCGCCTTCCGCTTCCGGCCGGCCAAGGATGAATTTCGCGCGCGCGTCCACCGCCGCGCGATGACCTTCAGTGAGATTGTCATAGACCGTGACCTGATGTCCGGCATTGAGCAGTTCTTCCGTGCAGATGGATCCGATGTATCCGGCGCCGCCGGTGACAAAAACGTTCATGCGCCAACTATGGAAGGTGTCGGCGCCGGTTCAAAGTCCAAAATGGAAAGCGTGCGGATGGTTTCGACGCGGGTGATGAGCCATTCGCCGCTGATTTTCCGCAAGGTGAATTTCATCTCCTGTACCATAAGGTCCTGATCGTCCGATACGTGGGCTTCGACGGTGAAATCGGCGGTGGCCGATTGCCGGTTTGGGGCAAGGGTTACGTCCACGTCGAGAAATTTGACGTTCAAGTTGCTGATCTTCGAGCCGGCAGCCAGGGCGTACTGCGTGATTTCGTTGCGGTCCAGGGTGGTAATCCGGGCCAGCTCGGGCACATCGAGATGGACCTCGACATTGGTGGAAAAATAGCTGGCCAGACTTTCCGCGCTGACCAGGCGCGCCAGCGTGCCTTCATCCGGGGCGAACGAGGCGCGCCGGGCCACGGCCTCCAGGCGCTGGCGGATGATTTTCTGCGGGCTGGGAAAGATCATGGTCCACAGCCAGACGCCCAATCCCGTCAGCACCGCCAGCCACACGATGCGAAAGACGATTTTCACAGGATGGCCTTGCCCACAATATGGTCGCGCTCGACCTTCCCAAACACATGGAATTCCGCAGGCATCGAACGATTATCACCCACGACAAAATATTCGGTCGGACCCAGTTTGACGGGAGGAAGATTCCAGTCGCAACTGTATTTTTCATAGGGTTCCTCGAGCGCCTGACCGTTAATCAAAACCACACCATTTTCGAACGCGACCGTCTCGCCGGGCAGCCCGATGATGCGTTTTAAATACATGATACTCGGCCACATGATGCTCGGATCCGATAACCGGATGCCGACGACGTCACCGCGCCGCGGTTCATGCCACAGATAGGCCAGCCGGTTTACGAAATTTACCGAGCCATTCGAATAGGTCGGCAACATGCTGATGCCTTCGACCCGGACGGGCAACAAAACGAACGGGAAAACAATGACGCAGGTGATGACCAGGACGACGATGCGCGCCAGGGTGAGTTTCCAGTTGCGCCCGATCACGACGATGCGCACCCAACCGGGCGGCTGCGCCGGCGATGAAATGAGTGGAGTTTGATTTTGCGCCGGCATCGAGTTGATTTTCGGCGCGTTTGGTCAATCGCGCAACTCAGATTTGACTCATCGCCTGGTCCAACGCGGCATAGAGCCGGTTCATCGTCGCTTCGGTTTCATCGCCCATGCTGGAGATGCGGAAGGTCTTGCCCTTGATTTTCCCGTAACCGCCGTCAATCAGGAAGCCCTGGTCTTTGACAAGTTTTTGCAGCTTGGGCACATCCACGACGCGGCCGCCGGGTTTCGCGCCGTTGTTCACGCAGGTGAGCGTGACGGATTCAAAACCCTGCTCCGGGAACAGCGTGAAACCATGCTTCGCCGCCCAGGCGCGCGTCATCTCGGCAAGCTTTTTGTGGCGGGCAAACCGGTTTTCCAGACCCTCGGCAAATATATCTTCCAGCTTTGACTGCAAGGCATAGACGTGGCCGATGCTCGGGGTGCTGGGGGTCATGCTTTGTTCCGCGTTTTTCTGGAACTCGACAAAGTCGAAATAATAACCGCGGTCCTTGAGGGTCGCCGCCCGGGCCAGCGCCGCTTTCGAGCAGGTGAAGAGCGCCGTGCCGGGCGGCAACGCGAGCGCCTTTTGCGTGCCGGCCAGCAACACGTCAATGCCCAGCGCGTCGAACTCGATCTTCGTGGCGCTCATCGAGCTGACGGCGTCCACGATGAACATCACGTCCGGATATTTTTTCTTGAGCGCGGCGATTTCGGCGAGCGGACTCATCACGCCGGTCGAAGTTTCGTTGTGGATGACCGTGAGCGCGTCGAACTGGCCCGTGGCGAGCTTTTTGTCCACGGCCTCGGCGCGGATGGGCGAGCCCCAGTCCACCTGCAGCGCTTCGGCGTCCTTGCCACAGCGTTTTGACACATCGAACCATTTATCGGAGAACGCGCCGCACATGCAGTTGAGAACTTTTTTGGCGACGAGATTGCGGATGGCGCCTTCCATGACGCCCCACGCGGACGAGGTGGAGATGTAAACGAGCTGCTTCGTGCAAAGCAGTTGCTGGAGTTGCGGCTGGATGGCCGCATAGAGTTCTTTGAACCCCTGGCTGCGATGGCCGATCATCGGCCGGGAAAACGCCTTGAACGTTTTCTCGCTCACTTCGACCGGCCCCGGTATGTGCAATTTGACGTGCGCCATAAACTTTGCGAAATTTTTCACGACTGGCGGCTTAAAGGCAAGTACAGCTTTGTCAATTGCTCCACGAAAATTGGCAAATGTGGCAGCTGATTCAATTGAGAACCGTCAAAATCCCCTCTGCTGTTTCATCATCCTGGAAAGCCACCTATTGCCAGCCGTGGATGGAATCGTAACGGAAAGTCATTTCATGTGCGTCATAACCGGCGTACCATTTCCCATGACCATCAGCGAAGAGGATATTCTGGCCTTTGTTGTGGACTTGCCAATTTTCCCACAGATTTCCATTGGCCGCGCCACCAACGCAGTTCTGTGTGTAATCATCCTTATCGCAGTCATCCGGGTCAAAGATTTTTCCTCCCACAGTATCACCGGCGAGCACGAAGAAAGAAGGATACTGGATATGCTTGGCGTTTACCGGGCCAAATTTATTTGCGATGACATATTCCGCTCTCGCACCGTTAAAATAATTAAAGAATGATCGGATTTTCGCGGGTACCAGCGCATTGGCCGGACAATGATAAACATTTGTATTCTGTGTATAAGAAATAATCTGTCGCGTCCAACCGTGTTTGCGGGTCGTCGGATCCAATTGATTCCAAAAAATCGTTCCGCCGGACTCGGGATAAAATCCCCCCCCCATCGTCAGCAAACATGTTCATACCCAAGCTGATTTGGTTCAAATTGGATAAACACTGAGTTGTCCATGCCTTCTGCTTGGCCGAGGACAATACAGGCAGTAACATTGCTGCCAGGATAGCAAGGATGGCGATTACGACCAATAATTCGATAAGCGTGAATGCCACATGAGGTCCTTCGGGTGAAAGGTCTTCGCTCCTCATAACTTTATGTTAGTTTTTGTATAACATTAGCTACATCAACGCCTTACAATTATTATTGACTCTTTCTGTAATTTGTCAATAGTGCCTTAAGTTTCTCAGGTGCTCCTTTTAGGTCTAATACATAAATGATAGGTATTTATGAGACGAGAAGGTCCCATTGCGGCTTTTAGCCGAATTGAACTGGTGGCTGTCATATTCATTCTAATCCTGTTCGGTTCGATTGGAGTCGCCTTTGTTGGCAGGTCGCAACAAGCCAAGACTGCGCAGTGTGCTTCAAATTTAAGGCAGTTGGGCGTGGGAGTTTCCCAATACACGAAGGAGAACGAAAGCCGACTGCCGTTTGCATATATCCAGTACACTGAGTGTGTCAGTTCGCGGGCAAAACCACCCATCATTTCGCGGGTCAAAACCACCCACCCTTTGAGACGAAACACCGTCCTGTGTAGCCGCCGTTTGGCGGCACACT
>JAJXYT010000144.1 GCA_021780375.1 bacterium
GGATCGGCCGCCGGCCAGATGAGCCTGGACAGCACGCTGCCTTTGAGTGCCACCAATCCGGCCTGCCTGAAACTGACCATGAGCAGCGGCGCAGGCTCGGTCGGCGCGGCCAACGACGGGTACTACGGCATTCCGGTTGCCAGTGGCAAGACCTACAACCTGGGTTTTTACGCACACGCTGACAGCGGTTTTGGCGGCAGCATCACCGTCTCATTGGAAAGCTCCAACGACGCGGCGGTGTATGCGCAGAGCACGGTCGGCGGCTTGACGACCAACTGGCAGCACTTCGCGCTGTCACTCGTGCCGAACACCACCGACCCTTCCGCGCGGCTGGTGCTGCGGATTTCGCAAGTCGGTTCGGTGTATCTCGATGTGGTGACCTTGTTCCCAGCGCAAACCTTTGACAGCCGTACCGACGGCCTGCGGCCCGACCTGGCAAACATGCTGGTCAACCTCCATCCTTCGTTCATGCGGTTCCCCGGCGGCAGTTGGGTGGGCGGCAGCGACCTGGCTGATGCCTATCACTGGGAATTGACCATCGGTCCCCTGCAGGACCGGACCGAGCGGAACAACATCTGGGGCTACATGGTGGATAACGGCTTGGGCTATGAGGAGTACTTGCAAATGTGCGAGGACATCGGCGCGCTGCCGCTGCTGTGCATCAATTGCGGCATGGACGATGGAGCGGGTCAAGTCGTTCCGCCCAGCCAGCTCGGCCCTTGGGTGCAGGAGGCGCTGGACGCCATCCAATACGCTGACGGTTCCACCAACACCTATTGGGGCTGGCAGCGTGCCTTAAACGGGCATCCCGCGCCGTTCAATCTGCAATACATCGAAATCGGCAACGAAAACGGCGGCGCGGCTTACAACACCAACTACGCCCAGTTTTACTACGCCATCAAAGCCGAATACCCCTCCATGAACATCATCGCCGACAACCAGGGCAGCGTCCCCACGGACGCCCCGGTGGACATCATGGACCAGCATTTCTACAACAGCGCCTCCTGGTTCGCGCAAAATTCGGGCATGTTCGACAGCTACAGCCGGAGCGGACCGAAGGTGTTCGTGGGCGAATACGCCGTGGCCTACGCCATTCCGCCGAACACCTATCCGGCCACGCTAGGGAACGCGCTGGGCGAAGCCGCCTGGATGACCGGCCTGGAGCGCAACGCCGACCTGGTGCTGATGGCGTCCTACGCGCCGCTCTTTTGCAACCTGAACAACCCGGACTGGTATCCGGACCTGATTTATTTCAACGGGACCAATGTCTTCGGCACGCCGTCGTATTACGTCCAGCAGATGTTCAGCCTCAACCGCGGCAACTTCGTGTTGCCGACGAGTGTGTCGGTGTCTGGCAATCCGCTCTACGTCTCGTCCAGCCTGATCCAATCCAACAACGCGATCATTGTCAAGGCCGTCAATGCCAACGCCAGCGCCATGACGACGACTTTCAAATTGAACGGTGTCGATTCGATTGCCCCGACGGCAACCACGATTCAGCTTGCCGGCAATTCCGGAGACACGAATTGGTTCGGCTCGCCACCTCATATTTTCCCGGTGACGAACACCTTTGGCACGGCCGGCACGAACTTTACTTTCATGCTTCCAGCCAATTCCCTGACAATTTTCCGGTTGCAAGGCAGCGGCTTTCAGAGCATCTCCAACTTGCAGCTTCAATTCAATTCGCCGCTCAACGTCGGCCAGGAGGCGAAGTCGGTGGTTTCCGGCCAGCTCTCCGGCCAGCCGATCAATTTGACGGGCAATTACGCCGTGACCTTTACCTCGCTGAACACCAATGTCGCCATTATCAATCCTGACGGTCTGGTCATTGGGGCCGGAGTGGGAACCACAGCCATTGTTGCCGCTTACGCCGGCATGACGGCCACGCAAGCGGTGCAGGTTTTGGCCGCGCCGCCGATTCGGTTGATTCACCGGTACAGCTTCAATGACGGCACGGCCAACGATTCGGTCGGCACAGCCAACGGCACGTTTTACAACACCAGCGGCCAGGCCTCGATTTCCGGCGGGCAGTTAAACCTGGTCGGGAACTCCGGCGATTACGTGGACTTCGGCCCGGGCATCATCTCGACCACTAACATCACCAGCGGCGCCGTGACGTTCGAAGCGTGGGCCACCTTCAATCCGCTCAACGGCGCCTGGGCGCGCTTGTTTGACTTCGGCAATATCTCCGGTTCCTCCGGCGGGAATTACTTTTTCCTGGCCGCCAACAACGCCAATAACGGCGGCAGCGCGCGGCTGGCGGTGAGTGACACCATTCCCAACTCCGACGAAACCGGATTCAATATCAACAACCTTCTGGGCCAGACCGGTATTCAGATCGTGGCCGTGTTCAACCCCTCGCCCGGCCGCCAGTTTCTGGGCCTTTACACCAATGGCGTTCTGGCGGCTGCGGTTCCCACCGGCGGCAAGTACATCGCTTCGATCAACGACGTTTACAGTTTCCTGGGCCATTCCCTCTGGTCGTCCGACGCCTGGCTGAACGGCTCGATTGACGAATTCCGCATCTACGACGGGGAGTTGAGCAGGTTCCAGATCGCCGCGGACTTCCAGGCCGGCCCCAACCAGACCAACGACAGCGTGGGCGCCGTCACCGGCCTGGTGCTCCAGCCCGGCACGATGCCGCTGCCGCAGGGCAACACCGCCCAGGTAACGGCGTATTTGAACTTCACCGGCGCGGGCAGCGTCAGCGTGATGGGCGATCCCAATCTTACCCTGACTTCCGACAACCCCAACATCTTCACCATAAATTCATCCGGGCTGCTGACGGCCACCGGATACGGCAAGGCAAATTTGATCGGCGTCTATGATTACGTCAACGGCAACACCAGCACCTTCTACACAAACACGACGACGATCACGGTGTCGCTGCCGGCCCCGGCGGCGCTGGTCCACCGCTACAGTTTCAACGACGCCCCCGGCAGCACGACGGTCGCCGACTCCATCGGCGGTCCGGCCTGGAACGGGAGCCTGCCCAACGGCGGCACATTCACCAACGGCCAGTTGACCTTGTCGTCGAACCGCCAGCAATACGTCCAATTGCCGGCGAACATCCTTATGAATTATTCCGCGGTCACGATTGAAGCCTGGGTGACTTTCCCTGACTCATTACCGGTAAACTGCTTCTTCTACGGCTTCGGCAACACCGACGGCAGCGGGGCCGGCGCGGATTACATTTTTTGCGCGCCCCAAGGTGGCCGTATCGCGATCACCGCCGCCGATCCGGGTTACACCGGCGAAGAAAACGCCTCTGGCGCCGGCGACCTGAGTTACCGAACCAATCTCCATTTCGTGGCGGTCTATAACCCCCCGGCCGGCTATCTGGCCCTTTACACCAACGGCGTGTTGGCGGCAGTGAACACCTCAGTGACCGTGCCGATGAGTTCGGTGAACGACGTGCTCTGTTACATCGGACGTTCGTTGTACAATGTGGATCCGTATCCCGATATGGTCCTTGACGAATTTCGTATTTACAACGGCGGGTTGACTGCCAATCAAATCGCCGCTTCCCAGGTCCTCGGCCCGAATCAACTCTTGAGCCAGGCCAGCCCGACGATGAACACCTCGCTGGCCGGCACCAACTTCACGTTGTACTGGCCGCTGGCCGCGGCCGGCTTCACCGTGATGTCCTGCACCAATCTGGCTTCCGGCATTTGGACACCTTTTCCCCCCGCCGCGCCGCAAATTGTCGGCAACCAATGGCAAATCGCCCTGCCCATTTCCGGAGACGCGGAGTTTTTCCGCCTGGTGGAATAACGCAAATTGCACTACCCGTGCTGCCATGAATTTCCGACAAAGCCTCATTGCCTGCGGGATGCTCCTGGCCCTGCTCGCCGGGCCGCCGCCGGCTTTTGCACAAACTTTGGCGCATCGTTACAGCCTCTTTAGCGAACCCAATGGCAGCATGGTGGCAACCGATGTGGTTGCCTCCGCCAACGGCACGCTCCAGGGCGGGGCGGCCATCAGCGGCGGTCAACTGGTGTTGAATGGCGCGAGCGGCGCCTGTCTCAATCTGCCGTCGGGAATCATCAACAACAGCTACCCGGCGGTGACGATTGAGACGTGGGCCGGGTTCGGCGCGTTGCCGGTCAATTGTTTCTTTTGGGGCTTCGGCAACACCGATGGCAGCGGCGCCGGCGAAGATTACATTTTCTGCGCGCCCAAGGCGGGGCGCGTCGCCATCACTGGCTCAGATCCCGGCTACACCGGCGAACAAAATGCCAATAGCGGCGCGGACTGGAGCGGCTGGACCAACGTCCACATTGTGGCAATTTACAACCCGCCCGCCAATCAAGTCCTTCTTTATACCAACGGCTTTTTGGCAGCCGTCAACAGCAGCGCCACCACGCCGATTTCGGCGGTCAACGACGTGTACAGTTATCTCGGCCGGTCGCTTTACACGAGCGACCCGTACGCGCCGTTGAGCGTGAGTGAGTTTCGCATTTGGAACGGCGCCTTGAGCGCACAACAGGTCGCGTTGGACGCCGCTTCCGGCCCGGCGCAAATCATCTCCGATCCCGGCGCGCTGCTCTCGGTGGGGGTGGCTGCGAACGGTCAGATGGCCGCTGGTGCCACCCAGCCAGCCGTGGTGACCGGCAATTTCGCAAACGTGACGAACGTGAATCTCATCACCTACGGGCAGGCGACCCTGACATCGGACAACACCAACGTGTTCGCGGTTTCGCCTTCCGGCCTGGTAACCGCCTTTGCGCCGGGAACGGCAAACCTCATCGGAACCTATGGCGGATTAAGCGCCACGCAAAGCGTCACCGTTGCCGGTTTCGTGACAAATCAGTTTAAATTCGACTCCTTCGGTGACGGGTTTTGGGCTATTATCAACCAGGGCAACAGCCAGCCGCTCACGGCCAGTTTCAGCGGCGCCAGCCAGGAGGTTTTCACCAACGGCGCGACCGACCAGCAATTTGAAGTGCTTTGCAATCTCCAAAACGGCACCTTTCGCCTGCGCCAGCATTCCAGTTGGTATTGCCTGGGCGCGTCAAACAACACGCCCGTGCCCGGTGGAGGGGCGGCGCTGACCTTCTTCTTCAGCAACAATCCCGCGCAACAATGGTATCTGGTGAGCGCCGGTAGCGGGTTTTACCGCATCTTCAACGCCGCCAGCAATCTGGTCTTGCAAACCGATAACGGCGCGCCGGCCCATGTCACCCTGGCCCCGCCCTCCGGCAGCCCGTTTCAGCTCTGGCAATTCGTCTATCAAACGCATTTTCCAAAAAAAGGCAGCGCTGGTTACGAAGGTCAGCCCTACCAGGGCGAGATGCACACCTATTGGGCGTATAACTATGACGACCATACCGCCGCGAGCGAACCTGCTTATTTCGATTTTGTGCCCATGGTTTGGGGGCAGTATTGGGAGCCGCTCAGCGATTTGCAGGCGCGTGATCCCGGCTGGCTGGCGCAATCCCCGCCGGCGTATCTGCTGACGTTCAACGAGCCGGACAACAGCAGCGAGGCCAACATGAGCGTGAGCACCGCCCTCAGCATGTGGCCGTCCCTCGAAGCCTTGAACGTGCCATTGGTCGGTCCGGCGATGCAGAACGAGCAGGATTCATGGGAAAACAGTTTTTATCAGGCCATCGCGACCAACGGTTACCGCGTGGACTACACTGCCGTGCATTTGTATGTCCCGCCGAACGCCTCGTCGGTCATCAGCGACATGCAATCGGAGTATAACGCCTATGGCCGTCCGGTCTGGCTAACGGAATTCTCGCCGGTGGATTGGAGCGGCAATCAGGGTTGGACGGAAGATGACGACTACAATTTCCTGGCGGAATTTCTGTGGCTGGCCGAAAGCCAGGACTGGCTGAAGCGCTATGCCATCTTTCCGTTCAGCGGTTCCAATCCCAACCCGCCCTGGGTGAGCGTCACCGCCGGTTATCGCGGAAACTTTTTTGAATCTGACGGTTCCACGCTCACGCCCTACGGCGAATTGTACGCGGCGTGGGACGGCAACACCAATTTGCAGGCGCGCACGCCGTATTTCATCCACAACCTCGCCACGAGTTTTCGGTTGACCGCGACAAACTCCTCTTCCGCACCGGTGGCGCAGGACATATATTGGCGCGACGCCTCGGCCCAATGGGCGTTGTTGCCGGCGCCGACGACCAATCACTGGTACCTCATTTCGCTCAATGACGGGCGGCGATTGAACGACTCGGTGGGCACGCTGGTGCTGTCGCCGGTGGGCACGACCGGGCGGACGTTGGAATGGCTTTTCAATGGTCCCGACAGTTCGGGCTATTATTTCATTACCAATGCGGTTTGGGCGCATGCCATCAATGGTTCCGGCGCGCCGCCGGCCATTACGTTCGGCACGGTCAGTTCCACTACTCAAAACAACAACACCCGCTGGCGCCTGATCAAACCTTACCAGCCAGTGTCCATCGCGGCGCCCGTCCCGCCCGCCGCCTTGTCCGCCGCCGCCGGCAACCAGAGCGTCACGCTGAGCTGGAGCGGCGGCGACCGCTTTTACAATGTCTATCGCGGCGCCGCTTCCGGCGGGCCATACACGAAGCTCACCGCAAACGTCCTGACCAACACGACTTACACGGACATCGCGGTCACGAATGGCGTCCCTTATTACTACGCGGTGACGGGGCTGAATATCCTGGGCGAGGAATCCGGCTACTCGCCGGAAGCCGCCGCGCGGCCGGTGTCCACCAACTCCGTCCCGCTCAACTTGAGTCTCAGCAGCCACACCCTCCAGTTCAACTGGCCTGCGGACCACATCGGCTGGGAATTGCAGGTTCAGACAAACCCGCTGGAAGCCGGTTTGGGCACCAACTGGGTTTTGGTCCCTGATTCCACCGGCACAAATTGGATCGCCCTTCCCATTCATGGCAACAACGGCAGCGTTTTTTTTCGGTTGAAGTATCCGTGAATTTATTTGAGGCTGATTGAACCGGCTTGAGACTGTTCCGTCCCGAATTATGAACGTGCTTAAATTTATCTTTGCTTTGTGGTTGGTCGGCGGGACCGCTCTGGCCGCGGATTCACCCAGGCTGCGACAGAATTTTGATTTTGACTGGCGCTTTCATCTCGGGGATGCGACAGGAGCGTCCGCGCAAAATTTTCCTGATCAGGGCTGGCGCGTGTTGCAGGTGCCGCATGACTACAGCCGCGAAGGCGACTTCTCCGAAACCAACGACAGTTGCACCGCGTTCCTGCCCGCCGGCGCCGGCTGGTATCGCAAAACGTTTGTTGTTCCTTCGGACTGGAGCCACCGGCTTGTCAGCGTTCAATTCGACGGCGTTTCGGACCGAGGCAAAGTCTGGATCAACGGCCATTTCCTCGGCGAACGGCCTTACGCCTATTCGACCTTTGCTTACGATCTGACGCCGTGGCTGCATTTTGGCGGCGCCAATGTCATCGCCGTCCGTTGCGACCGGAGCCGCGATGACTCCCGCTGGTATCCGGGTTCGGGCATTGACCGGCATGTCTGGCTGATCATCACCGCCCAAACCCACGTCGCGCGCTACGGAATTTATATCACCACCCCCGAAGTCACGGCGCAGCAAGCACGGGTGAAAATAGAGACACGGGTTCGCAACGAAAGCAATCAAGGATGCAACATCCATTTAATCACGGAAATTTTCGACCCGAATGGCAAAAAGATTTCAACCCTGGACCACGGTGATCACCTGGATCCCAACGGAGCGGGCCAATTCAGGCAGACTGCTGAAATCGCTTCACCGGAACTCTGGTCGCCCGACGCGCCGGCGCTTTACACCGCCGTTACTGAAATCCGGGACGCGGATAAAGTCGTGGATCGGCTGGAAACAAAATTCGGCATCCGCTCTGTCCGCTTTGACGCCCAACGCGGTTTCCTCCTGAACGGCCAACCCTTCAAAATCAAGGGCGTCTGCCTCCATGACGACGCCGGCGCGTTGGGAACGGCCGTGCCGGACCAGGTCCTCGAGCGCCGCCTGCGCCTGCTCAAAGGCATCGGGTGCAACGCCATTCGCTGCTCGCACAATCCAAAGGCGCCGGAATTTTACAACTTTTGTGACCGGCTCGGCCTGCTGGTCATGGACGAAGCCTTCGATGAATGGACAGGTGTGAAAAGCAAATGGATTCACGGCTGGAATGTTGGCGCGCCGTCGCATCATCCGGGTTATCCGGCATATTTCGAAGAATGGGCCGACCGCGACTTGCGCGACATGGTCCGGCGCGACCGTAATCATCCCTCGGTCATCTGGTGGAGTATCGGCAACGAAATTGATTATCCGGGCGATCCCTTCAGCTATCCGACGGACAAGAATTATGATTCCAACAAACCTTCCGCGACCATTCTTGTTCCCATCGCGCGGCGTTTGATTGCCGACGTGCGTGAAAACGACGACACGCGGCCCGTCACGGCTGCGCTGGCGAATCTGCCCGCCTCCGACGCCACCGGCCTGGCCGGTCTGCTTGACGTCGTCGGCGTCAATTATCAATTTGACCCGTTCCTCACGGACCTGGCACGTTATCCGGACCGTAAATTTTTCTTCAGCGAAACCGGTTACGGGTTGGATTATGCCGAACTGTGCGCGACAAACCCGCGCGTGGCCGGGCAATTTCTGTGGGTGGGGTTTGATTACCTCGGCGAGGCAAAAAAATGGCCGGCGCGCGGTTGGGACGACGGCCTGTTCGACACCTGCGGATTTGAGAAACCGCGCGCGTACTTCCGCCAGTCGCTCTGGTCGGAAACGCCGATGGTTTACATCGGCGTCCGCTCGCGCGCGGCCGATCACGGCGCCAAAAGCTGGCAGGGTGATTTCGGCTGGCAACCGATGCGGAGCGATTGGAATTGGACCGATGACCCCCGACAGGAACTTCCTGTCGAGGTGTACTCCAACTGCAAAACCGTCGAGTTGTTCTTGAATGGGAAGTCGCTCGGAAAGCAAAGCCTGGCTGACGCGCCAGACCGCATTCGCCGCTGGCAGGTGCATTTTGAACCCGGCGAATTAAAAGCCGTCGGCGCCAGCTCCGGAAAAACCGTCGTCTATCGCCTGATCACGGCGGGCAAACCGGCCCGGCTCGATTTGATTCCCGACCCAACGCGCCTGGTCGCCGACGGCGAGCAGGTTGCCCAGATCGAAGTCCGCCTGGTGGACGCGAACGGCGTTCTCGTTCCCAACGACGACGTGGTTTGTTCGGTCGAGGTGACCGGTGCGGGACGGCTGCTGGCTGTGGACAATGGGAATCAGGAAGATATGTCGCCGCTAATGGCGCATTCGCGCAAACTGCACAATGGCCGTGCGCTGGCCATTGTGCAAAGCCGGCGACGAAGCGGTCCCATTATCGTGAAAGTCACCGCGTCCGGCCTGCCCGAAGCGGAATTAAGATTGCCGGCGGATTGAGAAACACGACGTGGCAACCAACATTATTCCTTGAATGCCGCGTGTAGAGGATGAATAAAATTGGAAACTGGTGGTTTAATTCAGACCCGGAACGATGAGCTTCGCAGCCAATGAGGCGAGGGTCGCAATCGAGTGCGGGCTACTGCGAATCAAACGCGGTGTGCGCCGTTAACGGCAGTGAAATCTGCACGCGCACCTTTCGGTCGGTGGTTGTCTCAATGGACGGACTGCCGCCCAGTGCCAATGTCAACGGCCAGGCCGCCGACAGGGCCAATTTCGGCCCCCCACGCCGCCCGGTCCGGAGTGCGGCGGATGCCTCGGTCAGGGTTGTCAAGCGGCGGCACAGGGTCTCGTCGCCATGGGTTGGACAAAGGAGAAACGAGAGGAACATCCCGCCAACAGCTGTAAAATGCGCCATTTCTACTGTTCCCTTTTTACTTTTCCCTTTTTCCTTTCGCCTTCATCCTGACGGCGTGGAATTGTCTGTCTCAGAAATCCGTCAAGCCGTTCAAAACGCTTTGGCCGAGGACATCGGCAGCGGTGACGTCACCACACTCGCCACCGTACCGGAAACCACCGCCGTCCAGGCCGCCATGCGCGCCCGCGAACCGCTGGTCGTCGCCGGCCTCGCCTTCGCGGAAGCGGCGTTCACCGAGCTTTCACCCGCGGTGGAAATCGAACGGTTGGCGCGGGATGGTCAACCCCTGAAGACCGACGAGCTGTTGTTGCGCGTTTCCGGGCCGGCGCGCACGATTTTGACCGCCGAGCGCGTGGCGCTGAATTTTGTCCAACGGCTTTCGGGCATCGCCACGTTCACGGCGCAATTCGTCGAGGCCATCAAGGGAACCCGCGCGCAGATTCTCGATACCCGCAAAACCACGCCCGGCTGGCGGCGGTTTGAGAAATACGCCGTCGGGTGCGGCGGCGGGAAAAACCACCGCCTCGGCCTGTTCGACATGATCCTGATCAAGGACAATCATCTGGTCGCCCTGCAGCGTGAGCCGCCCAACGCCATCGCCGCGGCCGTAGCCCGGGCGCGTGAAAAGTTTCCGGGATTGAAGATTGAAGTCGAAGCCGACACCCTGGAGCAGGCGGAACAGGCCGCCGACGCGGGTGCGGATATTATTCTGCTCGACAACATGAACCTGATTCAACTGCGGCTCGCCGTGCAGAAAATCAGGGGTCGCGCGCAAACGGAGGCCAGCGGCGGGGTGAACCCGGCCAACGTCCGCGCCATCGCCGGAGCCGGGGTGGATTTCATTTCCGTCGGGGCGCTCACGCATTCCGCGCGCGCGGTGGACATTGGCCTGGATTTTGAAAGTTAAAAAAATAATGACCACGGACGCAAAAATTCTTTCGGCGTTGCGGGCGAGTCCGGACGGCGTATCGGGCGAAGACCTGGCCGAACAACTGGACATCAGCCGCGCGGCCATTTGGGCGCGCATCGAGGAATTGCGCCGGTTGGGTTACGAGATCGAGGCCGGCCCGCATTTCGGCTACCGGCTCGTCAGCGTGCCGGACGTGCTGCATGCCGACGATTTGCTGGCGCGCCTGTACCAAACCAAAATCATCGGCCGGGACATCCGCGTGTTCGAGCAGACGACCTCGACGAATGACGTGATTGAAAAGCTGGCCCGCGACGGGGTGAAGGAAGGCGTGGTCGTGTTCGCCGAATCGCAAACCCGGGGTCGTGGCCGGCTCGGACGGAAGTGGATTTCGCCCGCGTACAAGGGCCTTTGGTTCTCCATTTTGTTGCGGCCGGAGTTGCGGCCGCAGGAGACAACGCAACTGACGGTGGCCTCGGCCACCGCGCTGTGCCGCGCCATCCAGGCTGAGACCGGTTTGAACCCCGAAATCAAATGGCCGAACGACGTTTGGGTGAACGGCAAAAAGGTCGCCGGCGTGTTGACCGAACTCAGCGCGGAACTGGACCGCGTCAAGCACGTCATCCTCGGCATCGGGGTGGACGTGAATCTGGGGACGGGTGAATTCCCGGCGGATTTGCGCCAGCAGGCGACGTCGCTGAAGCTCGAAGCGGGCCGGGCCATTTCGCGCGCGGACCTGGCCGCGGCCATCTTGCGGGAGCTGGACCACGATTACCTGCGCGTCTGCATCGGGCAATTCACCAAAGTCGCAGATGAATGGGAGGCGCGTTGCCAGACAATCGGCCGCGACGTGACGATTCAGATTGGCGGCCGCCGGGTGCAGGGCCGGGCAGAATCGCTGGGCGAGAGCGGTGAACTATTGTTGCGGACCGAACACGGCCATTTGGAGCGCATCGGCGGCGGCGATGTGACACTGGAAAAATGATTCTGCTGTTCGACATCGGCAACACGCATACGCACATCGGTCTGGCAAACGACCGGCGTGTCCTGCGGCAAATCAACATCTTGACGGCTGAATGGTTTGGCGGAAACGCCAAAGCCCGCGTGGACAAATTGGCTGGCACAAAAGAAATCAAAGGCGCGGTTATGTGCAGTGTCGTGCCGCGGGCCACGCCGGTCGTTCGCCAATTTGTCGCGCGCCTGGGAGCGCCGGTCTCCGACCCGGCGCGCAAGGAAGCTCACCGACACGCCGGGTCGGAGACCGGCGTTCCGTTGCTCGAACTTAAGGCGAAAACCGTGCGCGGGCTGGGCATTGATTACCCCAAACCGCACACCATCGGCCCCGACCGATTGGCCAACGCGGTTGCCGCCAAACATCGCTTCGGCGCGCCGGTGGTGGTGGTGGATTTTGGCACGGCGGTGACGTTCGATATCGTGAATCGCGCCGGGAATTACACCGGTGGCATCATCGCGCCGGGTCTGGCGGCCATGACGGATTATCTGCACGAGAAAACGGCGTTGCTGCCGACAATCCGGATTCGCGAGGTGACCGCCGTCGTCGGCAAAAACACGGAGCAGGCCATGTTGATTGGCGCGGTGCATGGCTATCGCGGTCTGGTGCGTGAGCTGATTGTTGAATTGAAACGCGAGTTGAAGGTAAAAAATCTGCCGGTCATCGCGACCGGCGGTTATGCCCGATTAATCGCCTCAAAGCTGCCGGAGATTTCCGCCGTCGAACCCAACCTGACGCTGGAAGGTTTGCGGTTGACGTGGGCAGCAGCGCGCAGAGGCGCGGGTTAACCTGTTTCCGGGAGCGCCGGCATCTTGCCGGCGTGAGTTCGTGGTTCACGTTGCCACTCGGCGGCCAGATGCCGGCGCTCCCGGCTCAGGGCCACCGGTAAACCAGCGTCGCAAAAACACCATGCGCGGTGAAGTCATTCAGGTGGGCGCTGCTGGGCTCGGAGTATTGTGAAAATTCGTAGTGCAGCGCGCCGGAAAGGTTTTTGGTGAGTTGCCGCGTCAAACCCACGAACAAAACGTGGCGTGTGAAATCAAGGCCCAGCGGCACACCTGCCCCGGCATTGTTTTGCCCGTAACCGGCATACGAAAAACTGTAAGAGGCTTGCAAACCGGTTTTCGCGTTGAGCGCGTAAGCGGCCGTGCTGATAAACGTGTAAATATCTCCGCGGTAAGGCACAACGGACGGTACGCCATTGTCGGCGGTGACGACGCGCGAGTGACTGTAGGTGAAGGCGCCGGAGAAGTAAAATCGTTGGAACGGCGTCAGCATGGCGCTCAAACCCCAGGTCTGCTCGTTGTCCCGTCCGTCCAGTATCGGGCCGCCAACGCCGTTATAACCGTTCGGGTCGGTTTTTGATGAATAATCCGTGGCGGTGTATTGATAGCTCAAGGTGGTGCTCAACCAGATTGCCGGGCGCAACGTCAGTTTGGTGGCAACTCCATCGCCCTGGATTTTCCGGTTCAGGATAAAGGCCGGATAGCCATTGGACGGAGCGACAAATCCGGGATCGCCAAAAGGACTCATGAATACGTCGAGGAGATGGTTGTAATCCGTGTCGCTGTATTGCCGCTGGTATTGGGCATTCCATTCGAACCACGTCCAGGGCGACGTGTTAAAACCCGCCCGAAGGTTGTAACGGTCACTGGTGGCGTCGGTCTTGTCCAGCAACTGCCCGGAACCCTCCTGCTCGGATTCGCTGATGCTTTGCTCTTCGAACCGGCCTTCGGCGAAGAGCACCGTGAAGGGAATTTTGGTGAAACGCAGGTCGGCGTTCTGCGCGGCCTGGAATTCATCATAATCCCCGCTGGCGGAATTGTTGGTGGCAAACTCAAAATCCGGAATGCTGCCGCCAAAACCTTCGTCGCGCGTCCATTCGTTTTGCGTGCCGACCGATAAGCTTAGATATTCCAGTGGCAGGAAAATACTGGCCAGGCTGAAAATCTCCGACTGGCGGCGCAGGGTGATCCGGTCACTGTTCCACGACGAGGGGTCGTTGCCCTCAAAGTTCGGGCTGTTGGTTTGGCTGAAAAAGTCGCTGCCTTCCAACCGCGAGTAGTAAAGGCCGCCGGACAGAAACCACCAATCGCGGAGCTGTTTCTCCAGCATCAGGGTGTTCATGCCTTGCACGTGGTGATAATTGTCCGAGGTGTGGGTAGTGCCACTGTTTGGCGTCGGGCTGACCTGATAAAAGACATTATTTTCATCGCCGCGGTTGTTTTCGGTGTAAAACTCGACCCGGGCGTTGTCCTCCAGATGCCAATCGTTGAAATCGTGTGTTATATCCAGCTTGAGGATGTGCGTTTGTTCGTCAACGGCCTTGGTCGAAGGAGCGATGTTGACGCCGCCCGCCTCACCCCAATCCAGCATGGATTCGGTGCCCTTTTTGAAATCGTATTCGTAGCCCAGCACGATTTGCGGCCAGCGCGGAAGCGTCAAGCCGAGATCAACCCAGACGCGCCCGTTGTCCACATACAAATCACGGTTCAAACTCAACTCCGGCGGAACCACGTCCGGATCGTATCCGCCGCGGTCATCGTAGTATTTGCGCCATTCCTCGAACCCGGCATGGATGAAACCCTGATCCGCTTCATCCACGGCCAGCTTCAACCGGTAGTCGCGGTCGGGCGCAATGACGTGCCCGCTGAGCGAGAATTTTTCCGTGGGGCTGGTTTGTTGGATGAACGAAAACTCCTCGGCGCCGCCGGAAAATCCGTCGTTCACGCCCTGAAGCTCGCGAAATTTCGCCTTGTCCCCCTGAACCTCAATCCAGCGGAGGGTGGGCGCAAAGGTGAAGGCGAGTTGGGTGGGTTGATTGGTGGTTTGCCAGTTCACCCCCTGGTCAATCCACGCGCGCAGCAGGCTGATTTGTCCGGGCGTGAGCGGCGGACCGCTGTTGCGCGGCGGCATGTGAATGTCTTTGTCCAGCCCGGCCACGTAGCGGATGAGGTCACTGCGATCGCTATGGCCCGAAACGATGTCTTCGGTGCTGTCATCGCCGCCGTCGAGCGCCGCGGCGCGGTCGTCGAGCCGGAAGTGGCTCTTGGGCTTGGCTCCGCCATGACAACGCAGGCAGGAAGTTTCAAGAATGGGCCGGATGTCACGGTCGAAAACGACATGGGTCGTGGCCGGCGGCGGCAGTGGCACGGAGTTGGTTTCCGCGGCGGAGAGTGAAATGCAGGAAGCGGAAACAACGAGTGAAACATAAAACGTGAGGCGCGAGCAACGGTTCACGGTCGTGCAGCCATCCGACTGTTTTTTTATTTCACGCATCACGTTTCGCGTTTCACGCTCAATACCGCAACAGCGGGTCCACGTTCGAGCCGTGGATCGCCGTATGGCAACCGGCTGTCCAACAAGTGCCCATTTGCAGAAAACCTTTATGATCCACATTGCCAATGAAAATCTCAGTCGAGCCGGCTTGTTGCACTTGCGCGTGACAGCGCAGGCAGAGGTTCGGGTCGCTTTCAACCAGCATCTTCCGGTTGATGGAGCCGTGCGGGTTGTGGCAGACCGTGCACCCTTCGCGCAGGGCTTCGTGTTCAAAGACAAACGGGCGCGTCTGTTCGCGATGGCATTGCGCGCAACTCTCGTTCTGCCGGGCCATGGCCAGCCCGCCCTTCGGCTTGAAAACATCACCGCCATGCGGGTCGTGGCACTGCACACAACTCATGTGTCCCTCGATGACCGGATGATGTTGCGGCAGGTTGAATTCAGCCTGAACGTCCAGATGGCATTGAAAACAGGCCGTCGGGTCGCTGCCGGGATTGATGATGAATTTCGCGTTGCCGCCGGTTTCGATGTGCTTGCTGCCGGGGCCGTGGCAGGATTCGCAGCCGGTTTCGCCCACCCTCGCCGCGTTTTCAAAATGAACCCGGGCGTGGGGGCTGGCGGGAAACTCCCGGACGATCTGCGCGTGGCAATCCAGGCAGGCTTGGTTGCCGACGTAATGCGCCCCGGGAATTTCCAGCGGCACCATGACCGCCGTTGGCGTGGTGGAACAGGAAACCAGAAAAGCGGCGGCGGCGCCCGCCATTCCCAGGGCCACGAGGATGATTGCCGTTGGCCTCAGCCTCATCCCGGGTTGCGGTGCCTTGAACATGCGTTTCAGCGTTCGGCAGGTGGGTTGGTCACGGCGGTCGCTTTGAGGATTTCGGCAACAATGGAATCGGAAAAGTCCCCGCTCATCGGGAAAACCGTCTGTAAATGGCCGTGGTCATCCACAATGAGGGTGCGGAAATTGTGATTGATCAGTCCGTTGTCGGATTCGTAGCGGACGCCGGACTGTTGAGCCAATTCGGCGATTTTATCCGGCGGTCCGGTCAGGAAACTCCAGTGTTTCGGGTCATAGTGATAGCTCTGCCCGTAGGCCTTCAATACTTCCGGCGTGTCGAATTGGGGGTCAAACGAAAAGGAAAGAAAATGCCAGTTGGTCGGGGCCCCGGGCAGGGAATCGAGCTTTTGCGACGCTTCCTGAAAATTTCTGGATAAACGGGGACAATAGTTTGGCAGGGGACAACGCGTATAAATGAACGTAATGGCCAGGGCCTGCCCGTGAAAATCGCTCAAGCTGACGGCTTGTCCCAGTTCGTTGGTGAATTGGTAATACCACAGCGGATTTCGGCCGTGGACCGGCGGCGGTTCGGGGGGGCGGAGTTTGCTTTTGCTCAACGATACCGTTCCAATGCGGGTGATTTGGTCCACCCAACTGTCCGTCTGCGTCACGTGGAGCCGGAAGGTCACTTCGTCGCCGGGATGCAAGTTGGCCATTGGCGCAGCGTCCCTTACTTTAAAGGGCATGGTCATGGCGCCCATGAATTTGGAGACCGCTTCGTGGCTGATGGTGACGGTCTGCGCAGCCGGGTCGAGTTCGCGCACGACGCCTTGGGCGGCGAATACACGGGCGTTGGTTTCGACTGTGGCCGGTGACGCTGTTGATTTTGCGTTCGGTGAAACCACCAGGCCCAAACCCAAAACGCCAATGAATAATCCCCGTGACCACATATTTTTCAACCTGCCGCTATTCGAAACGGGTTCACCACGCGGAATAGCGGATTTGCGCAACCCGCGCAAGCTAATCACGGATTGGGCAGCCGGCCGACACGATAAAATCCCGGGTTGCCCGAGGCCGTTGGGTCATCGAACGGCACCGGACTGCCTCCCGCCACATTAGTGCCAAGAGTCGTCCAAGTGCCCGAACTCAGGCTCGACGACCGTTGAATGATATAAGTCAGCCCCGGATTTGCGGTATAATTGAATCGAAAATCCCCCGGCGGCAGAAACTGCGGCGCGCTCAGAATGATCGAAACGGGGGTGACGACGTGAACCGTAACGGAATTGGTGGCGGTCAATCCACCGCTGTCTGACGCCACGGCAGAAAAGGTGTAATCGGCAGCGGCAAGACTGTTCACCGGCACCGAATAAGGACTCGTCGGGATGTTACCCAATGACGTTGCTCCCTGGAAAAACTGAACATTGGTGACGGTCCCGGAAGTACCCGACGCCGTCGCCGTCAGCGTGAAGGAAGCCGGCGCGCTGAAGGTGGTGTTGTTGGTCGGATTGGTGATGGATACGGTTGGCGGCAAAGCCGCGCCGGCGACATTGACTTCTCCCGTCATGCTCGAGTTGTAATGAACGGAACAATAAAAGGGAAAATTGCCGGCGGACGGGAAACTGTTGGTAAAGGAGTGCGGCGCATTGTTCACCCCCGAATCCCATAATCCATTGGGATTGGGGGTGGCGGTGGGGGGGGTGCCGCTGAGCGTGCCGCTGGTCGTGGAGTGGAAGCTGCCCTGCCAGGTCCAGATGATTTGGTCGCCGGCATTGATGTTGACTACGGCGGGCGAAAAGGTCAGGGTGCCGCCGGCCCCGACCAACACCGTGGTGGTGGCGCCAAAACCAGGGAGTGTGCCGGTAAAAATCATCGCCGCAACGACCAGACCTGCCCATCGGGAAAGACTTTTGATTGTATTCATTTCCTTCTTTGTTGAGAGGAACGATTGGACAATTTGTTCCCGTGCGCTAACGTTCCGGAAGCCAGCGCCCGAGACGATTCCATCGCCGAACCGAGCCAACCAACAGGAAAACTCTATAAAAGAAGACCGCTGACGGGAACAATTGGCACATTAATAACTCTTAACTTTGATGGCGCGATATGGCTAAAGGCGTGGACTTTGAAAGCTTGGTGGCTTGTCATTACCAATCGCTGTATCAATTCGCCTTCAGTTTGGCACGCGACGAGGCGGATGCCTGTGACCTGACCCAGCAAACGTTTTGCATCTGGGCGGCCAAAGGCCACCAATTGCGAGATGAATCGAAAGTGAAAACCTGGTTGTTTACCACCCTCCACCGCGAATTCCTCGGGGCGCGGCGGAAACAAGTCCGTTTCCCCCATGTCGAACTGGAACAGGCCGCCGCCGAGTTGCCCGTGGTGTCACCAGCGTCGTTCAATCAACTGGACACCGGGCAATTGCTTTCCGCCCTGGCGCGGTTGGACGAAATTTACCGGGCTCCGGTCGCCCTGTTTTACCTGCAGGATCATTCCTACCTCGAAATTGCTGAAATTCTGGAAGTGCCAATCGGCACCGTCAAATCGCGCCTGGCGCGCGGCCTGGGCCACCTGCACCGGCTGTTGACGGGAGGCGCCGCAACCAGTTCGCCACCGCGGCAACCGGAATTATGAATCGCGACGACGCCAAAAATGTTCTGTTGCTCTACCGCCCCGCTACGGCGGACGTCGCGGACCCGCAAATGGCCGAGGCGCTGGTGCTGGTCAAACAGGACGCCGAACTGGGGCGCTGGTTCAACGAGTATTGCGCCCGGCAGGAGGTTCTGCGCGCAAAGTTCCGCGCCATCCCGGTGCCGGCCGGATTGAAGGAACAAATCATTTCCGAACAGGCGGTCCGGGAAAAAATCATTCCCTGGCGGCGGAACATGGTGCTCACGGCGGTGGCCGCCGTCGTCGTGGTATCGTTCGTTTTGGCCGCATTCTGGTTTCAGCCCCGGCCCGGCGACAATACCCTGGCCATTTACCAGAACCGGATGGTGGGAGTTGCCTTGCGCGGTTACGCCATGGATCTGGCGACGAACAACTCTGAGCAAATCCGAGCCTTCCTCAATCAAAATCATGCGCCGGCGGATTATGTTTTGCCGGCCCCGCTCAAAAAAGTCGCTCTGACCGGCTGCGCCGTCGAAAGCTGGCAGGGCACGAGGGTTTCCATGATTTGTTTCCGCACCGGCAAACCGCTTCCCCCGGGCCAGGCGGGCGATCTTTGGTTGTTCGTCGTTGACCGCGCCTCGGTCAAAAACGCCCCGGCCGCCGGGCCGCCGCAACTGGCCAAAGTCAATGCACTCCTCACCGCCACCTGGACACAGGGGGACAAACTTTATTTGCTCGGCACGGCCGGCGACGAACAAACCCTCCGGCAGCTTTTGTAAGGAAGCGGACCGCCGGCGCCGTTAATCACTCTCAACACTCATATGGGAGATCACCCATTGGAAATCCGACCATTCCTTGTAAGGCAGTGAAATTGGCAGGCTGGTCGCGTCCGGCCACGGCGGCCGGACGGTGCTGGGCACCACCCAGGAGTGCAACACGCTATGACCGTCGGCAAAGGAAAACGCCGCCGCGCCGTTGTGATACGACGCGGGCAGATCGCGCCACTGCCAGGAATAGGCGCGATTGATAAAATACCCGTCATCAATGCTGTCGGGATGCTCGTCCAGGAAGACAAAAATTTCCGTCGGGTGGGGAATTTGCGTGAGCTTGAAAAATTGCACGTAATCGGGATTGTTGATATTGGTGCCGCCGCTCGTAAATTGTCCGACGTCGCCCACCATGGCGTTCATCGAATAACTGCGGATGCGTGCCGTCCAGCCGGCCGCACGTTGGCTGCTGCTCAGCGCATGGTCGGAAGGGCATCGGTAAATGCCCGTTTGACCCTCCGTGTACGGGCCAAGGCTCGCGCCGGTGAGGGTGGCCAGATTCGTGTTGTCGGAACTCGTATCCCAGGTCATGACGTTGTTGACCCAGTTGCTGTTGGTCCGGCTGCCGAACTCTGTCATGACCAGGTTGTCCGGCAACCGGCCGTTATGATCATCGGCGTAAAGCTCCCACGCGAGCTCGAGCTGGCGCGTGTTGCTGAGGCAAATCAAGCCTCGCGCCCGTTCCCGCGCCGCCGAAAGGGTCGGCAGTAAAATCGCCGCCAGAATGGCGATGATGGCGATCACCACCAGCAGCTCAATCAACGTGAAGCCAACGAGGAGAAGCGGCGGCTCCCGCAAAACGGGACGGGCGTTCATGGCGTGGTAACGCTGGGTCGTTTATTAACAGACCTTTTACGCTCTTTTAGTCGCTCTGTCAAAGGCATTTTACCAATTCGGCGATTGCCCCGCCGCCCCGCTTTCCGCAAAATCCCGGTTCTATGGCGAGCAGCCGCCGGCAATATCCATTTCATCTGATCGAACCCAAATGGCAGCAATTCTGGGAGATACAACAGTCTTTCCGCGCCTGGAACCCGGGTGAACCGGTTCCGGAGAACCACCCTTTTGCTCAACGGCATGGCGCTCAATCCATGGCGGCCGGCCTCAAGGCTCCGCCCAAATTTTACATCCTCGACATGTTTCCGTATCCGAGCGGTGCCGGTTTGCACGTCGGCCACCCGGAAGGTTACACCGCCACCGACATCCTCGCCCGCTACAAACGCGCTTGCGGGTTCAACGTCCTGCATCCGATGGGTTGGGACGCCTTCGGCCTGCCCGCCGAGCAATACGCCGTCAAAACCGGCCAGCATCCGCGCCAGACCACCGAGCAGAACATCGCCACCTTCAAGCGGCAGATTCAATCGCTGGGTTTCAGCTACGACTGGTCGCGCGAACTCGCCACCACCGACCCCGATTACTTCAAGTGGACCCAGTGGATTTTTCTCAAGCTCTACCACTCGTGGTTTAATCCCAAAACCAATCGTGCTGAACCGATTGAAACTCTTGAATATCCAGATTGGATTGAAACCGCAGAAGAATATCCCGAACTTGATCCGGTAAAAGGACGGGAATTTCATTTCATTCGCCCTCAAACAATCGAAGAAAAGAAAAGAATTCATCGCGATAAACATCGTCTCGCTTATGTCACTGAAGCTCCGGTCTGGTGGTGCGAACAACTTGGAACTGTTTTGGCGAATGAAGAGGTTGTGGACGGTAAAAGCGAAGTTGGTGGATTTTCCGTCGTTCGCAAGCCGATGCGCCAATGGATGCTCCGTATCACCGCCTATGCCGGGAAACTTCTCAGTGACCTGGACACGATTGACTGGAGTGATTCGCTCAAGGAGATGCAGCGGAACTGGATTGGCCGCAGCGAAGGGGCGGAAGTGGATTTCTGCGTAGCGGCGGCTCGGCAGAGCGC
>JAJXYT010000166.1 GCA_021780375.1 bacterium
GCAAATGGATTGCCCGGACACAGGCAGCTCATAGCATCCCGTAAACAGGGGATATGCAAGGGACTTCCAAAACTGGTAAATTCAGAGCCACGAAACGAAAGCCCAATAATACAATCAAGCAGTACACTATGAAAAAAATCAGCGCAATATTATTCATATGTTCAATCGGTGTCGCTGTACAGGCGCAACTCATTGATGACTTCAGCACCAACAGTTCGGCCGACTATAATCAAGCCATCGTGTTGGCGCAGAGCGCCGACCCCGCAGCCGTTTTCGGCATCGCCTCCTCGCCCGCAGGCACATTGCAGGTGAGCCAGTCCTCTTTTACGAGTGGCGCTCAACAGGATGTGTACATTCGTAATGATGGCTGGTCTTTGGGCGTAGGCCAGACACTGATGATTGACGTGGTTTCGCCTTTTCAGAATTCGGTTTATTCGGATTTTGGGCTTGCGCTTATGGAGACAGCCAGCCCCACTTCGGTCACTTGGGCCAGTGGTACGGCTGATGGGCGCAATGGTCTGCTTGACTTGTATATAAAGGGCCAGTATGGCACAGTCGGATACAGAGCCAGTAATTCTGCAAATACTCAATTATACAGCAGTTCAGGCGTTAATGTTAATGGCGGAGTAACTGCTCTGACCGGGCTTTGGATAAGCCGTCCCTCTTCCACCGAATTTGACGTAGGTTACTCGACTGCTTCTGGCAATACGCTGGTGAAGGCCATGACCGGCATGGATACCGCGATGGGAACTGGATTGGGCTTCTATTCTGACATGCGAGCGAACACTACTTACGGTTACTTGGATAATCTGCAAATCCTCCCTGATGTTGTCCCCGAGCCCACGTCGTTGGCCTTCCTTGGTTTGGGCGGTTTACTGGCGCTGTTCGGTGTGATGCGCCGCAAAGCAGCGTGATGTCCTCGATATTATAATTACCCAGAGTATAATTGCACAGAGCAGCCGCCGAAAATATCGGCGGCTGCTTTGTTTGTGCGTCGAACACATGTTTTTCAGATGATTTTTTGTTGAAATGGCTATATAGTGATTGGCGATGCCACCGTGCGAGTGCAGCGGGCCGAATTAGTCATCCGGGAAATTCTTTTTTAGCCGGATCGCTGGCTGAATCACATCGAATATTGTCATCGCAACTGAAAATGCAATTTCATCTTCTGCTTCGCCGCTATTTTCAGATACTGGCCGCGGGCATCCGGGTCGCCTCATTATTTGTCGCCGCCGCCGCCGGTTCCGCCGAAACCCCGTCGCAGAATTTTCACACGACGGATGTCCCCAACACCGCCCGTCTGATTGCGCAGGCTACAAATCATCTGGGGAGTTGGATCTGGGCGGCTCAAACGCGGGACAAACAAACGGTGCGTTTGTGGAAGTCATTTGAGGTGCCGCGCGACGCGAAGGTATCGAGCGCGATGCTTTGGATCACGGTGGACAATGGCTATCAAGTTTATTTGGATGGACAAGAAATCGGCCAGGGCAGCGATTGGCGATGGCTGACGCAATCTGACATAACCTTGTTACTGAAGCCCGGCAAACACGTGTTGGCGGTGTCGGCGTTCAATGACGCGCTGGCAGCAGGGTTGATGTTTGGATTGCAAATTGATTTTGCGAATCACCAGACCTTGAACATTATCTCTGATAGTTCGTGGCGCATTGCGCCAAATGCAGTCAAAGAATGGGTCAATCAACGGTCCGCGCCACCGGAGTGGCCCTCTGCAAAGGTCGTGGGAGTCATCGGCCAGACGCCCTGGAAACCCTGGCCGATCGGAGTCATCACCGGTTCGCAAGTGCATCCGGTCACGGTGAGTTTTTGGCAGACGGGCTGGTTTCAAATCGGGTTGCTCGTCTCCTGTGCGATTGCGGTCCTGGCTTGTCTCTGGTTGCTGGCACAACTGGCCATGCAGTTTAAGGCCCAAAGGATGCTTCATCTGCAACGCGCCCGCATTGCCCGTGACATCCATGACGATCTTGGCGCACGCCTCACGCAGTTGGTCTTGCAGGGCGAACTCATACAAAACGAATTGCCGCCCGAATCGGAAACGCGCGGCCAGGTTGACAGAATTTGCGAAAGCGCCCGCGAACTGGCCAATGCGATGGACGAGGTGGTGTGGGCTGTCAGTTCGCGCCGGGATACCTTGCGCGATTTTGCCGCCTTCGCCTGCCGGTATGCCCAGCTCTTTCTCCGCAATACGCCCGTCCGCTGTCGCCTGGACGTGGAGCCGGATTTGCCGCCGGCCCCGTTCGATCTGCCGATCCGGCGGAATTTGCTGTTGGCGGTCAAGGAGGCCATCAGCAACGCAGCCAAATATTCCGGCGCGACGGAACTGGTTTTGAGGATTCACCGTCACGATGGCGGCGTCCGGGTGGTGGTTGAAGACAATGGACGGGGATTCGACATGGCGCAGGCGACCCCGGAACGCAATGGCCTCACCAACATGGCCCAGCGAATGCGCGAGGTGGGGGGACGTTTTGTGGTCAACAGCATGCGGGGCGCAGGTTGCCGTGTGGAATTCACATTACCGCTGACCCATGTGCTCCGCCGGCCGCGTTGGTTTAACCGGTTCCTCGACGAACCGGTCAAGTCAGGGGAATTGGACCAACCATCTGCCACCAGGGAGAGCGTAGAACAGCCCGTAGAAAGCCAGTCATGACACCCGATTCCAATCCATCTCCTGGTGCTTCACCGCGCCGATTGAGAATCGCTCTGGTGGAAGACAAGGCGGATTTACGCGAGAGCTGGTCGCGGCTCATCAATTCGTTTCCCGACTTTTCCTGTGTTGGAGTGTGTTCATCGGGCGAAGAGGCGCTTCGGGTCATCCCGTCAATTGTGCCTGACGTGGTGCTTATGGACATCTTCCTTCCGCGCATGTCCGGGATTGAATGTACGGCGCGGCTCAAGCAGGTTCCGACCACAACCCAGATCGTCATTTTAACCGCCGTGGACGACAGCGAACTGGTTTTCATGGCGCTCCAAGCCGGCGCGGACGGATATTTGTTGAAGCGGACCAAGCCGGCGGATTTGAGGGCGGCGTTGCTCGACGTGGTCAAGGGAGGAGCCCCGATGAGCAGCGAAGTTGCCCGGCGTGTGGTGGAATCATTCCGGCGCCCTTCCCGGCGGGATGATCCGACCCTTCGCCTGAGTACGCGGGAGGAGGAGATTTTGATTCTTCTGACCAAAGGCTACACCAACAAGGAAATTGCCGACCAACTGTCCATCAGCACAGAAACGGTGGGCAGCCATCTGAAGCATATTTATGAAAAGATGCACGTGCGCTCGCGCGCCGAAGCCGTCGCGCGGTATATGACCTCCCGGCCGTAATGCCGCATCCCCTTCCGAATCCAGCCTCCGGCTTGGTAGGCTCCCATATTTAGGGGATAGGAGCTGCTTCCCCGGTTGTGATAGTTTGGATCAAACAACCGGATTTACGGAACTCAAAGTCATTTTATGAAAACACTCAGATTTCTTCTATGCCTTGTCGGGCTGTGGTTGGCTCCGCGTTTTGTCTCGGCCTCCATGGTCGGTCCTTACGCGCCGGATGCAAACACACTGTTCCTGATGCATTTTGACGAAACGGGCACCTCCGTGACCGCCAACATTGGCAGCGTGGGCGGCAATTTCATCACGTGTACGAACAGCACTTCGTTCAACGGTCTTTCCGGCAACCTGCCAACGGTCACGGACCTGCTGGGCCAGCCCTCCTATAGCGCCACGGGTATCAACTTCACCAATGCCGTCAGCGGCACCGACAATGCGGGCGGTGGCATTGGGACGATCGGGTTCGATGGCAATCACGACGGCAGCTACACCGCTTCCGCCTCGGGTACGACCGTGGATGCCATTGGCCTCACCAACCTGGGCATCGGGGTTTACAACGGGTCGCCGTTTACCATCGAAGCCATTATCAAACCCGGCACCATCTCCGCTTCCAAGACGAACGGGCAGAACGGCAATCAGGAAATTGTATGTTCGGACAGCATGGGCACGCGCGGGTTTCAATTCCGGATCACCGCCACCGGGCAATTGGAGTTCAACCAAATCAGCGGTGATAAGATTGATGTTACCTATACCATTCCCACCAGTGGTCCCAATGCGTTCGTGTCCAATAACTGGTACCACGCCGCCCTCACCTACGATGGCACCTACCTGAGGTTCTACTGGACGGCGTTGAATCCGGCCGGTACCGGCGACGCTCCGCTCGGTTCGCCCGTCCGTTGGAGCTGCACCACCAACACGGGAAATCTGGTCGTTCCCATCGTAATCGGCGGCGAGAACCGGGGGGGCAACCAGGAAGCGTTTCAAGGCCTCATTGACGAAGTGCGCATCAGCAACGTGGCGCGCGGGATTGGCGACATGCAGTTTTATTCCATCCCGGTTAGCGTTGAACAAGAGCCGGCCGACCTGAACATAGACTCTTTCATGCCGGCCACCTTTACCGTCGAGGCGTCCAGCACGACTCCCATGGGCTATCAATGGTATTTTAAAGGAAATCCCATTCCCCATGCCACCAACAGCGCCTACACCATCGCATCGGTTTTTGACACCAACGCGGGACCGTACTACGTGGTGGTGACCAACACCGCCGGTTATTCGGCGACGAGTACGACGGCGAACCTTACGGTCGGCGCGTTCAACTTCCTGACCCATCGCTGGAGTTTCACCAACGACATGACGGACAGCATTGGCGGAGCAAGCGGCGCCAGCAATGGCACGGCGACGGTCACCGGTGGCGCCCTGGTGCTGGATGGGTCCAGCAATTGCTTCATGTCGCTGCCGGGCAATCTGCTCAGCGGCTTGAGTGCGGTCACGTTCGATTTCTGGGCCACGTTTGGAGTCAACGGCAACAATTGCCGCGTCTTTGATTTCGGGAACACCAATTTCGTGAATCCTTACGTCCTGCCCGAGGAAAATTATGTTTATTTCTCGCCCCATACCAGCAGCGGGACCCACCTGATCGGGATCAGCGGCGGCAGCGACCAATCCGAGCAGGATGTGAGCGCCTCCGGCACCTTGGATGGTCGCAATCTGCATGTGACCTGCGTGGTGGACCCGCCGGACGGGTTCATGTCCATTTACACCAATGGTGTGTTTGAAGCCACCTTGACCAATCTGACCACGCCCCTCGGCTCGTTGGCCGACCAACTCGAGGCGATCGGCACCGTGTTGACCAACACTGGCGTC
>JAJXYT010000115.1 GCA_021780375.1 bacterium
ATGGATTGGAGGCGATTGGGTGTGGAACGGTCGCTGGGTTTGGCGGGCGGGTTATTGGGCTTACCCGCCGTATCCTCATGCGGTGTGGGTGGGTGGCTATTGGGGCAGGGGGCCGCATGGTTGGCATCGGAGCCCGGGACATTGGCGCTGATTTCGCACTGAACTCTCTGAACTCTCCGGGTTCGTCATAAAACAAATAACCCAGGGCTTTTTCTATCAACCTTTGAGGGGATGAGGGGAACCTTTTATTTCAACATCTTCCGCAAAAGATGCCGATGGCAATTCGGACCGTGGTCTTGGGTCGGGTTGCGTTGATCAATAACCCATTTTCCAGCAGCTTGTTCCGGTGGCGCCAACCAAGGTCAGTCAAAATTTTCCAGGGCACCTTCGTTCCACCCGCCCTCTATGTGGATGGTGTGTTGAAGAATGCCTGGGCTGTCAGCGCGCTGAACGCATACTATTATTGGCCGGTCAATGACTATTCCATTGGCGCTCTTTCGGCGGGAACGCACACGATCACGATCACCAACGATTGGTTGGGGCAGATTGCCGAAAGCAATGAAGACGACAACGGGTACACCAAGACCATCACAGTGAACCCGCCCGCCCAACCCAATCTGACTCCCTATCAGCCGCCCGGCTGGTCGGATAAAATTGTCGTCTCAACGGTCATCGGCACGACGACCAATAGCCCACTGATCACACCGGCCGACACGGTCTATGTGGATTGGGCGGTCATCAATAACGGTTCCGGCGCCACCGGCGCGCGTTTCTACACGGCCCTTTATGTGGACGGATCCTTGAAAACGTCCTGGTACACCGACCCGCCCCTGGGAACCAATACCTACGTCCAGGCGAATGATTACTCCATCGGCTCATTCAGTCTGGGATCACACACGCTCATGCTCATCACCGACTCGACGTCCACCATCGCCGAGACCAATGAACTGGACAACATCTACACCCGCCAGTTTACGGTGAGCCCGCCGCCGCAACCCAATCTGGCGCCCTATCAGCCCGCCGGCTGGTCGGACAAAGTGGTGATTTCGACAAATACGGGCGTCACCATCGACAGCCCGGGTCCCACCACGGCCGATACGCTGTATGCGGCCTGGACCGTGGCCAACAGCGGCAGCGCGGCAGTGACGAACACTTTTACTACGACTCTCTCCGTCGATGGAGAAATTCGGAACACCTGGACCAATGCCCCGCCGCTGACGCCGTCCAGCTACGTCTCCGTAACGAATTACCTCATCGGTTCGCTTGACGCCAAGTGGACACACACGATTACCCTGGAAACGGACACTGGTTCGGCAGTCCCCGAGAGCAACGAGGGCGACAATTCCTACACCAAGCTGGTGGCGGTGGTACAGGCGCCGCCCACGGTCCAGACCCTGGCGGCCACTCCCATCGTGGACGTTTCGGCGCAACTCCAAGCCTGGATCGATCCCCATTCGGGGATCGGGTACGCGTGGTTTGATTACGGAACCACCACAAACTACGGCAGCACCACGTCACATCAATCACTCGGAACCGCCGTCACGAACATGCATTACAATCTCACCGGTTTGACCGCCGAAACGTCTTATCATTACCGCGCCGTCGCCTATAATGGCGGCGGCACGAATCGTGGCGCCGACGTGGCCTTTACCACGCTGGGTCCGCAAATCCGGATTGAACCCCTCACCCTCACCTTTGCCATTGCCGGCCCGGGTTCCGGTGCCTCTCTCTCCGGCGCCTCATCCGGCGCGCAACCTGCCATCTCCTCCGAGCTGCCGGCAGCGCTTCCGATGGAGCAAAAACTCCTCTATCCGGATGATATCACCAGCGGTTTCGGCCAGGGCCCGACCGTGGCTGTCACTGTAAATTTGAGCCTGCCCCAGGATGTCCGCGCCAGGACGGATTTCGCTTCCGCTGCCTCGTTAAAAGTGCTGCAAACCAATGTGCAGGCGGTGCAACGCGAGGTGCTCGACAGCATTCCGGCCAAGCACCTGAAGTTGCGCCACCGTTTCGAAAACATCGCCGGGTTCTCCGCCGAAGTCACCGCTGAGGGGCTGAAAGCGTTGCAGGCGAATCCGCGCGTCGTTTCCATTGAACCGGTTTACATTTTGGAACCTCACCTGGCACAGAGCATCCCGCTCGCTCATGGAATGACCTATCGCTCGACCTATAACGGGGCGGGAATGTCCATCGCCATTTGCGATACGGGTGTTGATTACAACCATCCGCGTCTTGGCGGCGGGGGATTCCCTAACAGCAAGGTGCTCGGAGGCTACGATTTTGGGGACAATGATGCCGATCCCACGCCGGTCGATCAGGCGCACGGCACCGCTTGCGCCGGCATCGCCGCCGGCGATCTCGGGACGGTCGGTGACTACATCGGAGGCGTGGCGTACAACGCCAAGGTCTATGCGCTTAAAATGACTTCCGATACCGGCGGCGGCGCCAGCACGGATGCGGAAGTGGCGTCCTGGGACTGGTGTGTGACCCACCGGCACGATAATCCCAATTACCCCATCATGGTCATGACCACCAGCTTTGGCGGAGGACGCTACCTCTCGCCGTGTGACAACGAACTTCCGTCCATGACCGCCGCCGCCAGCAACGCCGTCGCGGCGGGCATCACCGTCCTCGCCTCCTCCGGCAATGACGGCTACTGCGATTCCATGGCTTTTCCGGCGTGCATTTCGAGCGTGATATCCGTGGGGGCGGTATTTGACGCGTCCTTTGGCCATATTACTCCTTGCATCAACGCCGCATCCTGCGCTCCCAAAATCGCCGCCAGTGGTTGCGCGAGCGGTTACTACGCTGATGACGTGTCGGCGGCGGACAAAGTGACTGCTTATTCGAACATGGCGGACTTTTTAGGTCTGCTCGCTCCTGGAGACCAGATTTACACGCTCGACATCGTCGGCTCGGACGGATTTTCGAGCGGTGATTACGACGCTACCTTTGGCGGAACCTCGGCCGCCTGTCCCTTTGCCGCCGGCGCGGTGGCGTGCCTCCAATCCGCGGCGATGGCGCGGACGGGCAATTACCTTGCGCCCGTGGAAGTCAAAAATCTTTTGCAGTCGAGCGGCGATCCGGTCACCGATACCAAGGTGGCGATTACCAGGCCGCGCGTGAACCTCGAACGCGCCATTCAAAGTCTGCCCGACCACAGCCAGACCTTCCGCATCTACAATGATGGAGCAGGCAAGCTGACGATCACTTCCATCACACCGGAAACCAGCGCCCCGTGGATCCACTTCGTGCCGGCGGTTCCGTTCGACATTCCGGCTCCGGGATATCAGGACGTAAGCGTGGTGGTGGCGACGAACCAGGCGCCGGCCGGTCAAGCCACAATCCGTCTCCTGGTCGCCTCCAACGATGCCGACCGAAGCCCGTATCCCAACGGCGTGTATGTGCAGACGGTTCGCCAGGCGCAAATCATCCTGAGTGGCGTGGGCCTGAGTAATAGCGTGTTCCATTTCGTTATTACTGCCCCGGCGGGAAGCAATTGCGTCGTTCAAGCCTCCTCCAACCTTTTCAGCTGGTGGCCCATTGCGACCAATACCATTCCTGGCGGCGGCTCGCTGCTCGTTACCGATCCCGGCATGACCACCCACAGCCTGCGCTTTTACCGGGTCCTGATGCCGTAATGGCCTGAGAATCGGAGCTTAATCCTCACCGCGAGAAGCAGGTGAGCGGGTTCGTTTCCTTTTTGCCGCTTGCACTCCCTGCGAATTGGGCGAGATTCTGCTCATGGAGAAATCTACCGGTCGGCAACACTGAGACCAGGCGCTCGTTATCTGTGGCGTCTTCATATCATCGTTTCTTTTTCAGTTTCCGGCGGCGCCAGCCGCATCGGCTCAAGCTGCCGACGTGTTGACTTATCCCAACGACAATGGCCGCACCGGACAGAATTTGAACGAGGAGATTCTGACGCCGGCCAACGTCAATACCAACCACTTCGGCAAATTACGGGTGCTGCCGGCGGACGGCCTGGTGGATGCCGAGCCGCTTTATGCCGCGGGCGTTTCCATTCCGCAGCGGGGTTTGCGCAACGTGGTGTTCGTCGCCACCGAACATGACAGCGTTTATGCCTATGACGCCGACAGCACCAATCTGTTCTGGCACGTTTCCCTGCTCGGCGCCAACGAAGTGCCTTCCGACAATCGCGGCTGCAGCCAGGTGACTCCCGAGATCGGCATCACCGCCACGCCGGTCATTGACCGCCAGCTCGGTCCCGACGGCACCATCTTTATCGTCGCCATGAGCAAGCGGGTCACCAACAGCACGACCATCTATTTCCAACGCCTGCACGCGCTGGATCTGGCCACGGGCACCAACCGCCTGCCCGCCGTGACCGTGGCCGCCAAATATCCCGGCACGGGCGAGAACAGCGACGGTGCCAACACCTCGGTTCGGGCGGCACACTCCTGTTGCCGGACATGATCGACGGGCAGAGGAACCCGCGGCACCTCGCCGTCGGGGCCGGGAAAGACAGCAATCTTTATCTCGTGGACCTTTCGAACATGGGCAAGTTCAATCCGGCGAATGACAACGCCGTTTACCAGGAACTGGATGGCGTCCTGTCGGGGGGTGTCTGGGCCATGCCCGCTTACTTCCACGGCGTGCTTTATTACGGGGCCGTCGGGAACCATCTCAAAGCCTTCCCGTTTGTGAACGCCCGGCTCACCAACAGTACCTCGCAAACCACCGTCGCGTTCGGTTACCTCGGCACGACCCCGAGCATCTCTGCCAACGGCGCCAGCCCGGCGGGCGATGGCGTGCCCAACCTGATTAAATACGCGCTCGGCCTGAATCCAACCAATGCGGCTGCCGCAGCCCAATTGCCTTCCGGCCGCATCCAATCCTCCGGCGGCACAAATTATCTGACTCTGACCGTCAACCGCGCGGCGCAACCTCCCGATGTTACTGACATCGTCGAGGTTTCCAGCAATCTGCTGAGCGGATGGGTTTCCGGCCCGCCGAACACCGTCACGCTCACGAACCTGGCCACGCAACTGGTTGTCCAGGATACCGCACCCGTGCCGGCCGCAACGGCGCGATTCATTCGTCTGCGGGTTATAAATCCCTGACGCGCAGGAGCCTGGCGCATGCGACCGATGCGCTCCCGGCTGCTGCGCATTCAGCTTCGATCTTCGTATATTCAGATATCTTAAGAAATCCATTTGACTTCTTTATGTAATGATGTTTATTGGCCTCTATGTCATCGAACCCCTCTGTGAGCGACACACATGCCGGGAACTCCGGCGAACTCGGCGCTCTCCGTCCCGGTCGTGGCTCTTCGTCCGGCGATGCGCCGGGCGAAATCGCGCCGGACAAAATTCTGCAGCTCGGCCTCGGTTTCTGGGGCTCCAAAACCCTGCTCAGCGCTGTCGAACTCGGTGTCTTCACCCGGTTGGCCAGGGGGCCGCTGAACGCGGAATCGCTGCGCGCCCGGCTGAATCTGCACCCGCGTGGCGCCGACGATTTTTTCGACGCCCTCGTCGCCCTGGGAATGTTGCAGCGGGCCGATGGGCATTACTACAACACACCCGAAGGCGACTTGTTTTTGGACTCTGCCAAGCCCAGCTATATCGGCGGCCTTCTGGAGATGGCCAACGCGCGGCTCTACCCGGCCTGGGGCGACCTGACCACGGGGTTGAAGTCAGGTGAACCGCAAAACGAGAGTAAACAGGCCAAAGACACCTTTGCCGAACTGTATTCGGATCCGGCCCGGCTCAAACAATTTCTGTCCGCCATGACCGGCATCAGCATGAGCGCGGCCCGGGCGCTGGCGCAGCAATTTCCCTGGCAAAGCTTCAAGAGCTTTATTGACGTGGGCGGCGCGCAAGGTTGTGTGTGCGTCCAACTGGCGCTCGCCCATCCGCACCTGACGGGTGGCGAATTCGACCTGCCGGTCGTGGGCCCCATCTTTGACGAGTACGTCCGGTCTTTCGGCCTGGCCCACCGATTGCGTTTTCATCCGGGCAGCTTTTTCAATGACCCGCTGCCTGGTGCCGAGGTCATCGTGATGGGCCACATCCTGCACGATTGGGATTTGGAACAAAAACGGATGTTGGTGGCCAAGGCCTATGCCGCTTTGCCGCAGGGTGGCGCGTTCGTGGTGTACGACGCCATCATTGATGACGACCGGCGGCGCAATGCCTTCGGTCTGCTCATGAGTCTTAACATGCTGATTGAGACCAGGGGCGGCTTTGATTACACCGGCGCGGATTGCCGTGGCTGGATGCACGACGCCGGCTTCAAGGAAACCCGAGTCGAACCGCTCTGCGGGCCGGACTCCATGGTGATTGCCCTCAAGTAGGGCGGGTGAATCACCGTCCCTCTAACCGCAAGGAACGCAAAGAGCCCGGACCGGACAACGCCGATATGAAATACGGCGGGCGCGGGGAACATACGTCAAAAACCACGCCCGCCGGACTTATCACTCGATGTTTTACTCAGCAAACACTGGTTAGCCCATCTTGATTCATTTTCAAATGGTTTACGATTTTGTCATCAACAAACCGGGCCTAGAGCATCCTGTCCAAATGAACCTCAGTAATTCTCCGTGGTTGAATTTCGGCCCTTGGCCTTTGCCTCGCGGTTACCATGGCGAAGTCAGGTGGTCGAGAAATTCGTACCGGGCCCGGTGCGCGTCGGGTGCGGCGCTCGAGTTGGCGCTGAAATGCATTACTTGATAACCATCCGAGCGATCGTATGCCGGCCACGGCGGCACGCGCGGGCCGTTGGGATTGCCTGTCTTCGCGAAATTGGTCCAGTACGCCGCCATCAATTCCGATACTCTCCGATCCTCCGGCCGCCACGGCAGATGCTTCGAGGACAACATTTCGAAGACGTACTCGATTTCAGAGGCGTGCGGCGCCGTCGGCTCTGTGCCCGGGCTGGCATCCGCAGGCAACGGCAGCGTCTGATCAAACTCGTACCGGTAAACCGGGGCTGCACCGGTCTGGAGCTGCATTTCCAGCCATTTCCAGGTGGAATAGGCGATGAACTGGTCTCCGGCGAAATCCTGCGCCGCCCGCTCGACCCCGGCATCCGTTGCCGCCGGATAGAGCTTGAGAAACGCCCCGGCGTTGGCGCCGAAATGCGCCCGGGCGCGCGCGACGTAGTTCTCGACGGTCGGCGCGTCGTTGGTGAAAAAGGACCTGAAGTTCCCTTCGTCCCGATTCCATCCCGCCAGCAGCGGGACATGGCTTTGCTGGCCGGCGGCGTAGATCGCCAGACAGTTGGTCGGCAGGAAATAACCGTCAATGTCCGGCGCGAAATGGTCCCACGGCAGCTTCAATGCCGCCGCCAACAACTTTTGGGCGGGCACGGCCCGCAACGCTTCAAGCGAGGTTGTCCCCAACGCCGACTCCGCGAATTTCACCCCCGCCACTTCGGCCTCGGCGCATGACTTCGTCGGCAGGGTATCGCCGAAGAACGCGCCGCTCTCGCCAATGGCGCGTTTGAACAGACCTTGCGCCAGAGGCGAGGCCATGAGCGCGCTGACCGAGAACGAACCGGCCGATTCGCCGAAGATCGTGACATTATCGGGGTCACCGCCGAACGCGGCGATGTTCGCCTTGACCCATTGGAGCGCGGCGATCTGGTCCAAGAGGCCGTAATTGCCGGACGCGTTGTGTGCCGATTCTTTGGTCAATTCGGGGAGCGCCAGGAACCCGAACACGCCCAAACGATAGCCGAAACTGACCACCATCACGCCTTTCTTTGCCAGGTTCACCCCATCCTGGCGCGGCTCGGAAGTGGATCCCGCGGCGAAGCCGCCGCCATAAATCCAGACCATCACCGGCAGTTTGCCTGGCGGACGATTTTCCGGCATCCAGAGATTGAGATAGAGACAGTCCTCACTGGGCCCGTGGTCGCGGAAAATCATGTCGCTGAAAATGCGGCCCTGCATGGGGCGCGGTCCATAATCAATGGCCTTCCGCACACCGGTCCAGGATGGCGCCGGCTGCGGCGGTTTCCAGCGCAGCGGACCGACCGGCGGTGCGGCGTAGGGAATGCCCTTGAACGTGCGCACCTTTCCGTCGGCGCTGACGGCACCTTCGAGCACGCCATTAGCGGTGCGGACCTGCACGGTGCGTAGCGGTTCCGCCGGCGTGGCCTGCAAGCCGAGCAACACCGCCAACAACACGGACCAATTCTGTAGCTGCGTTTTCATCGTCTCTCCCGGGTGAGGGCTTATAACTAGCCAATCCGGTTCAACTTGCACAGAAGAAAACGAAGGAAACAAAGATCGGAGAGAAACCTCTTATAATAGATTTTCCGGGGCCGGATCAGCCGCGAACGACGCAGAGATCACGGGGGCGAAATGACAAAACTGTCATGCCTCGTTCAAACCACGTTCATGGTTGTGTGCTATGTTCCCTAGGGTTCGGTGACCCGACCGGTGACCGAACGTAACCAAAGGCAGTATGAAAATACGAAGCTGGAACAAAATGGCCGTCGTTGCGTTGGCAGTCCCAGGACTGTTCTTGGCACTGGCGGGTGATACCGGCCGGGGGCAGGCGGCGGCCGCAAATGCCACCGCTCCGACCGCAGTTATTGCACCGGCCCAGGTCAACCTGCCGCCGGTGCCGGCCGAAGTCCTCCGCATGTCCGAAGCAGGCATGAGCGATGACGTGATTACCGCTTATCTTCAGAAATCGGCCTATCCTGATAACCTTGATGCGGACCAGATCATTTATCTCCACGATATGGGAGTATCGTCCGCCGTGCTCAATGCCCTGGTGACTCAGAGTGGCATGGCCGCCAACGCCCAGCCGGCGGCCGCGAACGAGGCGGCGAACCCTGACGGCGTTTCTCCGGCCGAAACACCACCGGTGAACGGCGTCGCGACAAAGTTTTACAGTTCGCTGGCGCCGTATGGAACGTGGCTGGACGTGCCGAACTACGGCTGGTGCTGGCAACCGACCGTCGTGGTGGTGGATGCCGGCTGGCAGCCGTACTGCAACAACGGCTACTGGCTATGGACGGACCAGGGCTGGTATTGGAACTCCTATTACTCGTGGGGTTGGGCGCCGTTCCATTACGGCCGATGGTGCCAGTCTCCGGGGTATGGCTGGCTGTGGTGTCCCGACAACACGTGGGGACCGGCGTGGGTCTGCTGGCGGAATTATCCGGGCTATTGCGGCTGGGCGCCGCTGCCCCCGGGCGCGTGTTTCACAGCCGGCGTCGGCTGGACCTTCAACGGCCTCGCCGTTGGCTTTAATTTCGGTTTTGGCCTGGGACCGCGCTGCTTCACGTTTTGTGATTTTGACGATTTCTGCCATCGCCATCCCTTTGCCCACTTCCGGCATGGCCGCGACGCTGACCGCTTCTTCCGTGATTCACGGGTGGACAACAACTTTGCCCTGGACGGGCAGCATCGCTTCATTAATCGTGGCATTGACCCGTCACGCATCGAGGCGGCGACGCATACGCGGCTCCAGCCCGTGGCCGTACGTGAGATGCCGCACCGGGACGGACGTTCCGGCGATTTCATCATGCCGGACCGGTTGACCCGCAACGGCGACGCGCGGGTGATTTATCGGCCCGGCCAAAACATTTCCCTGGCGCAAAATCGTTTCCTGCGGGAGCAACGCGCGCAATGGGCCAACCGCCGGGGCAACCCCACCGCTCCCCGTGAGGTTGGCAACACGCCCCGATTTCAACCGGGCCGCGCCCATAACTCCCGATCTGCTACGCCAGGTGTTTCGTGGAATCATTCGTCTCCGAACACGTTCAACCGGTCGTGGGGCGGAACCGGAAATCCTCAGGTGAGGAGCTTCGCGTCCGCTCCGGCTTACCATCGCGATTACTCCGATGCCCGACGCTCCACACCGGCCTGGCATTCGGCACCGGCCTGGCATTCCGCGCCCGCCTGGCATCCTGCACCAACCTGGCATTCGGCACCAACCTGGCATTCGGCACCAACCTGGCATTCGGCACCAACCTGGCATTCCGCGCCTTCACATTCCTGGAGCAACGGAGGACATTCCGGCGGCGGAACTTCTCACGGTGGAGGCGCAGTCAATGGGGGCCGTGGAATGGCGTCCGGTGGCGGCTTTCACAGATAACAACGTCATAGATAACAAATTTTTTCCCCGGGAGGGACGGCGTGTCGCCGTCCTGAAATCGGGGTCGGTGACGCGCTTTTGGTCTGTAGAGCTTTTTCAAAGAAAAGTGTGTAGCCGCCGACGTCAGTCGGCGCAAATCGAACAAAGGCGAATGATCTGGCGCGAACTCACGTTCGCGGCTGCAAGATTCATTGAATTGCTTTAGACCTCGACAGCGGCGCCTTGCTGCGCGAGCATGCGTCGGACGAGCCATGAATGCCGCGAAGGAAAAAATCCTGAGAATCGCCGCCGACCTTATGCTCGGCCGGGAAGCCCGCCCCGGCAGCGGCAGCCTTGACAATGTCAAGAGCCTGGCGCAGTGCATTGCCTTCGTTCTGGAAACCCGACAGGGACGGAACCCGCTGCATGTGGTGGGCTGTCGTTTGAATGACGAAGAGCGCGAAATCTACCCCGAAGTCGTTTGGGACCTGTTCTGCGCCCGCGTCATCATTCCGGCCAACGAAGGTGGCGCATTGGACCGGATTCGTACCCACTCGGACGCGGCGGCCAACTGGGACAAGTTCAAGGCGGCTGCGGGCATTTCCGGCTGAAATCCACCGCCGGCCGGCGGGCGGACATTTCAGCTTGTGAGTAAGGAAGTCTTTGGCAAAGGCAGCTTGATCGTCCGGCCCGGAACCGCAAACACGCCTTCTCCCTGATGATGAATTGTCCGGGGCCGCTTCCGGCGCGGCGCAATCCACGCCTTGACGACCTCCAGAACGAAAAAGTTGTATCGGGTCACCAACGTCCGATCGATGACCCTGCATTCCAGATTGGCGTAGCACTCGGCAATGAGCGGAGCCTTGACGACCGACGCGGCCACCGGCGTGAGGCCGAAGGTTTTGAACTTGTCCACCGACTGGCCGGAGGCATTTCCGCAAGCCACCACCTTTTTCGCCAGTTCCGCCGTCGGCACGTTGAGGACACATTCACCGGTCGTCCGCAAAATCTCAAACGTGTGATTCAGGTTGCTGATGACGCAGCCCACGAGCGGCGGCACAAACTCCATCATGGTATGCCACGACATGGGCATGACGTTGGCCCGTCCCGCGCGGGCCGTCGTGACGAGTACGACCGGGCCGGGTTCCAGCAGCCCATATACCTGCGCCAGCGGAAACTTTTTTTTTCAGTCATGTTACAATACTCCTCCCGTTTTGGCCGTAATCTCGGGTTGCTCAGCGGTCAGGATAGCCGGCGGCGCCGACCGGTTTGCTGCCTGGGATCCGGACCGCACGATGGCGGCCACCGCTGATCGTTCCGAGAACATCAGGCCTTCTCCAGGATTGCGTCACGGAGAGGAGAATGCAGGGTGTCGTCGGCGTAGATGAGGATCAGGCTTGCCGACGTTGTCGGCCTCGGCTGAAAATCAAAGCCAATGCTCCAAACAGGCAGAGGCCAACGGTGGAAGGCTCGGGCACTGCGGCTGCGGTGACGTCGACGCTAAAGTTGTCGTACCACGCGGCGTTGCCGGCATTCGAGAAGCCGGAGCCGAGACGGATATAATCGTAACTGCGGAACTGTGCTGCGGTGCCAACGTTGTTCACCCGCTCGGCGAGGAGGTTGTCCACGTAGAACGCGAAATCGGCGCTCAGACCATCATCGGTGCCGATCACCACCTTTAAATTATGCCAGCCGACGGTGCGCAAGGGAGAACTGGCGAAATCGTTCAATTTGAAAAACATGCCCGACGTTAGCGTACCGCTCTCACCAGGCCCGCCATCGGGGTCAATCGCCAGCGGGGTGTAACCTGTTATGCGCGCCATGTAGAAATTCCCCCCACTGGCGCTGGCCAGTTGATTGTTGTTCAATCCCATGCCAACGATCTGGCCGGTAGCGGTCCCCGTACCGTCCTGCAGGACGGAGAATTGGCGATACGGAGCTGCGGCAGGGTTGGAATCGTAAAAATCAAAACTGAAGCTGATCGTCGTAAGGGTGTCGATCGGGCCGGTTCCGGCAAACGAATGTTGGTTGCGCTGCTGTCCGGTCGTCGCGGTCCCATCGATCCGTACTGATTGCAGCGGGCTGGATGCCTGATCGGTCGCCAATGTGGCGCTGAGCGGAGTTACGGTGCCAATTGGTGTCCAAGCGGCTTCGAAAGCAGCCTGGTCGGCGTAGCCGTCAAAGTTGTCGTAAAAAACCGAGGCCGCCGGTGAGACGACCGCCATCCCGGCCAGTAAAGCCGCGGAACAAAGGAAACGCGTCGAGGTTTTCATAAATGTTTTGATCCTTTCCTGGGTTCGTAAGTTTCTGAGTCCATCACTTTTACAGTTTGTGAAAGAATCATAAAATAGTCAAGCTAATTTTACGCGATCATTGTGGAATCTGAATGCGATACAACCGCATCGGGCTGTTGGTATGGCCGTTTAACTCAAAGTAGTTGGTCACCACCGAGCCGCTTCCCTGTGCCACGACCGCCGGCGCGAGATCTGTGAAGCTGCCGGGCACCAGACTCTTGGCGGTCTGCACGATGTTGGTCGTGCCGCCAATGGTGCGCCAGACGATCCGTACCCCGTTCGTAGTGACATTCACCGCCAGGATCTTCAGGCCGGATTCGGGATCCTTCGGGTCGCTGCCCAACCGGCACTCCTGGCTGTCGGTCAGGCCGTCGCCGTCATAGTCGTAATCCGGGTCAGCGTGACTGATGATGACCTGCTGGATGCAACTGTTGCTGTTGCCCGACGGATCGGTGGCGGTCCACACCACGAAATTCGTTCCCATCAGATAGAGGGCCGGCACATTGCTGCTCACCGTAACCGAGCCGGAGCCATCCACGGCCGCGGGTGTGCCCAGGTTCACGCCGATGGCGGCGACGTCACATTCGCCGGGGTCGGCGTATAACCGCAATGTGCCGGGACAAGTGATCTCGGGCGGGACCGGATCGCTGATCGTGGCGATACCGGTATCGCCTGCTGCCAGCACAACGCCGTCCCAGGCGGCGCTGTAAGGGATGATCTGACCCGCGGCACGGGAGGACGCAACCACCCGGGTGGCCACGCCACGGCTGTCCGTAAAGGCGGTGAACGTCTCGTTGTTGCCATCACCGTCAAGATCCAGGGTGAACCGGATCGCCTGATTCGTGATGCCGCCCAGGGCGTTCGTGAGCGCGGCCCGCAACACGCCGGACGAGCCACCGGCATCGTAAGTGAACGTGACGTCGCTCGCCACCAACACCGCCCCGTCAATGGCGTCGCCGATGCCGTTATGATCGGAATCCGCCTGACCGGGGTTGTACACCGTCGGGGCATTGTCGTAGGCCATGGCCAGCGCGTAGTCGCCGAGGGTCATCACCACGCCGTTGGTCTTGCAGTAGTCGAGCAGGGTCAGCCACATCGCCCAACGCTCGGGATCCACCATGTTATTCTCGCGGTTGATGCCATCGGGCGCGGCCGGACAATCGGTCAGGCGCTCCTGATCATTGCAGTAGCGTGTGGACCACTCGACCTCCTCGATCAACCAGGTGTTCAATTGGCCGGCCTGAGTGATGGATTGCAGATACTCCAGGTACGTCTTGTCCGCCTTGGGAATCACCGGATTCACCTGCAAGTCCGCGCTGGCGTGGAACATGCCAAACTGGTCGAATCCCTCGTGATGCGAGCCTTCGGGGCTGAAAATCGGACTGGTCTCCTCATAGACCGACGCGCTGAACCCGGCCATCATCAGATGCGAAGTGGCTTCCCGGCTGTCCGTGTCGGAGGTGTTGTAGGGCGGCGCGTAACTGATCAACCGATGCGAAGCGTTGGTCCAATTGATCCTGGGCGACGTGGCCGGGTTGGCGCCGGATTGCTGCAACCACGGGTCGGTGTAATCCCCGAGCAACGTGCGCTTGCCAATGCGCAGGTATTCGAACATTTCCTGGACGGTGAACCCGCAGGTCTCGCAGGAGTAGAAGTTCCGGTCCGTCTGGTTCGCCCAATCACCACTCCCGGTGTTGCTGACGTGATAGGTGCCGTGCTGGCAGATTTCAAGGTTCGGGTTCGCAATCCGTTCGTTGATCCAGCGGATCGGGTCGGGATCGCCAAACGCATTCCACAGCATCTTGGGGATCACCACCACGCTGATCGGACAATCTTTGCCGCCGGCCAGATCGGCTGGCACGTTGTACCCCGCCGTCGCCGGTTCGTCGCCAATACCATTGTAGTTGGTGGATTTGTTCAGCTCCCACTCGGCCGGTGTGAGGATCGCTGCGTCCACGAACGTCTGGATGAATTCATTCTGGAACTGACGTCCCAACGCATCAATGCGGATGATGAAATGGGTGTTGGATCTGGACCACTGGCCCTTGGCTTGCTTCGCCTGGGCAAACAAAGCGGGGTCCAGCGGACCATCAAACACGCCGTCACCGTCGGTGTCGTTGTTGTTGAGCGGGTCGGAGGCGTCCCCGCGACCGTCGCCGTCGGTATCTTTTTGGTCCGGGTTGTACGTGAACGGACAGTTGTCCACCACATCCGGCACGCCGTCGTTGTCGTCATCCACGTCGGCGGGGTCGCCGATGCCGTCGGCATCGTTGTCCAGCTGGTCATACCGGTTCAGGCCGCCGTCGGCGTTCATATCCAGGCGCGGCGCGTTGGCGATGTACGGGGCGTTGTCGTACCGGTCAATAATCCCATCGCCATCGGTGTCCTGCCGGTCGGTGAACAACGCATAAATGTTGCCTTCATAGTTCCCGAACAACACGTCCGCGTACGAATCGGTGGCGGGATTAAACTGGCCGACCGCGAGGCCGCGCGCGTCGGTGCCCGCGGTGCCGATGATGCCGGCGTTGCTGAACTGCGGCCGGCCGGAACCGTCGTTGCCGGTATTGATCCACAAATCGACCTTGCCGTCCCAGGACCCATCGGTGCCGCCAGTCACGAAATCCATCAGGCCGTCGCCGTTGAAGTCTGCCACCGCGATCGGCATCTGCGTGCAGAATTGCGCATGGATCTGCGCATAGGCGTATGGCCGGTTCGACACCCGGTCATACCGAATCGGGGTGAAGCTGCCGGAACCGTTGTTATGGTAGATGTAGAGATAACTGGCACGATCAGACACCAACAGGTCCGGGTGCCCGTCACCATCCATGTCGCCCAACGCCAATCCATACGCGCTCAGCGTCTGGCTGCTCAATGGCGGGTAGTAAGGGGGCGCATCCGGATTCGGCGACGAACCGAGGTCCTGGCCGGCAATGATGACCGTGCCGGCGCTCCAGACGGGCTTGCCGGTTCCATCGTTGCCCAGGTTCTTGAATAGAACTACATCCGCGGTGTTGGTCGCGCCCGTGCTGATCTCGCCGACAACCAGGTCCAGGTCGCCATCACCATCCACATCCGCGGCCGCCACGGCCGAACTGGCGTCGCCGGCATCCCCCACCAGCAGGCCAAGATCGTACGTCGAGGAAACGGTGTACTGAAAAGTCCCGTTGCCGTTTCCCAGGTACAAATACACTCCACCGATGATGAAGGGGGTGGTAGCGACCGTGGAAACCATTACAAAATCATTCGAACCGTCTCCGTTGAAATCGCCGGCGGCCAGGCCGTAACCCACGTTGTACACCGCATTGACCATGCGTCCCTGGTTCACGAAGGTGCCGTCGCCGTTGCCTTTCCAGAAATACACGTCGCCGGTGGTGTTGCCGGCCACGAAGTCGTCAATCCCGTCCCGGTTAAAATCCGCCACGCCCAGGCCCCACGCGCGGGTATAGAGATTGGTGCCGACATAGGTCTGGTCAAATCCCGGCTGTAATATTCCCCAAGCCGGGGCGGGCATCCACCAGACTGCCACCATGAATATCGCAAAAGAACGAGCCGGAAGCCTGAGTTTCATAATAGGGTTCCTTCAACTGCCAGGCGAACCGTGCGTATTATGCCGCCATCAGTCTATCAGAGTCAAGAAAAATGTTTGCTATTTGTATTAGATATCCTGTGTGTGTGAATTATCATCTTGATGGAGTCAAGACGGGTCCTGGTTTGATGACCGCAGGCGGTGGCGGCCGGCACGACCGGGCGGGGTTCCGGCAGCCCGTACGCCTGCGCCAGCGGTTTCCCGTCAGGTCACCACTCTCCGCCCGGTTCCGTTACGACTCTGGAAGGCGGATTGGTCGCATCGAGTTCAGCGCGGCTACGGCCGTTTCCTTCCACCCGATTTGGCCTTTATTGGCTTTTCCGCAACGCCGCCTGACAGGCGCGCGCGGCCAGGTGTCTGGCCTTTTTCGACCCGTATTCCCAAAATGAAAATTCTTTTCGCCGGGTGACACGCGGTTTTGGACTCCAGGTCGCCACCCAATATTTCCGGACTTCACCGTGGCGCCGCTCCGTTTTGAGTTGCACGCCGACGGTGACGGACGACGCCCGGCGCCGTTTCCGCACCACCGGCCCCCATTTGGCCAGCAATTTCCGGTAATGCTTTTGTGCCGCGGCCAGCGCCCGTTTCCGCCCGCCGTACCTTTGGTCCGTGAAGAACGCGGAATGGGTTTTGCCCCGGCGCTGCAACCGCACGAAAAAACCGTGAGTGCGTTTGGCGGGCTGGTCAATCCGGCTGACGCCCGGAGTTCGCGAAGATCTGCTCATAAGTTGTGGTTGGGAGTTTTGCCCAAAACAGCCGGAAGTAAAGCGTCCAGTTCGGCGTGCTGGTCAACGTAGCGCAGGCTTCCAGCCTGCGAGTGAGGGAAGCCTCTGGCTTCCCGTGCCCGGGACACGAAGCCAGAGGCTTCGTAAACCCGCAGGCCAGAGGCCTGCGCTACAAACAATCTGCCAGAAAATGAGCTACGCCCGTTTCGGCTTGCGGCAATTTCGCCAGAGGCGGTTACCCGTTTTTGGTAAAGGCCGGGACTTTCCTGCCGCTCAAAGTTTGAACCCGGCCCCGATTTGTGATTGTAACGCCCGGGTGCGTTTTTGCGCAGCCTTCAATTGTTGGGGGGTCAACTCCTTCTCCAGCAGGTCACGGTTCCGGGCTGCCTCGGGATCGGTCCTGGCCGCCAGGCTGAACCACACATACGCCTCGATGGCATCCCTCGTGACGCCTTCGCCTTTATAGTAACAGAGACCCAACCGCCATTGAGCCTGAGCGAGATTCCGCCCGGCGGCCTGGCGATACATCCGCACCGCTGCCGCCGCATCCTTCTTCACCCCTTCGCCATTGGCATAACAGAAACCCAGAAAATAGTGGCCAATCGCATCATCCGGTTTGAGTTCGAGGGCTTTGGTGAAGTCCAGGACGGCAGCGTCCGCATCGCCTTTGGCCAGTTTCGCAACGCCGCGATTGACGTAGGCCTCCGCATCGTCCGGTTTGAGTTCGATGGCCCGCGTGAAATCGGCGACGGCGCCGTCCAGGTCGCGCTTGGCCAGTTTCGCAACGCCCCGATTGACATAGGCCTCCGCATCTTCCGGCTTAACTTCGCCGGCCCTGGTATTGTCGGGCAGGGCGGTCTTCAAACTGCTTTTGCCACTCTCCACGCTGTTCCGATTGGCCTCGGCCTCCGGATCATGCGCCTTAACATCGCCGGCTTTGGTGCTGTTTACCATGGCGACCTCCGGTTCGCCTTTACTCTCTTTCACGACGTTTTGATTGACGTTGGCCGCCGCGGGATCCGGTTTGGGCTCGTTGGCTTTGGCGGTGTTTGCCACGGCGACGTCCGGGTTGCCTCCCTTCGCCGTGTCCTGCCTGGCGTTGACCTCCGAATCATGCGATTTAAGTTCGATGGCGCTGGTGCTGTCGGCGATGGCGCCATCCAGGTCGCCTTTGGCTCGCTTCGCGATGCCGCGATTGACGTAGGCGTCCACATCGTCCGGTTTGAGCTCGATGGCCCTGGTAAAGTCCGCAATGGCGGCGTCCGGCTCGCGTTTGGCTAATTTGGCGACGCCCCGATTGACGTAAGCCTCCGCATTATCGGGTTTGAGCGCGATGGCTTTGGTGCTGTCGGCGATGGCGCCGTCCAGGTCGCCTTTGACTGCCTTCGCCGCGCTGCGCAGAATGTAGGCTTTGACCGCATCCGGTTTGAGTTTGATGGCCCGGGTGCTGTCGGCGATGGCGCCGTCCAGATCACCCCTGGCTTTCTTCGCAATGCCCCGATTGACGTAAGCATTCAAATCATCCGGTTTGAGTTTGATGGCCCGGGTGCTGTCGGCAATGGCGCCGTCCAGGTCGCCTTGGTCCACCTTGGCCGCACTGCGAAGAACGTAGGCCTCCGCATCGTCCGGTTTGAGTTCGATGGCTTTGGTGCTGTCGGCAATGGCGCCGTCCCAATCGCCCTTGGCCCGCTTCGCTATGCCCCGGTTGACGTAGGCGTCCACGTGCTCCGGCTTGAGTTCGATGGCTTTGGTGTCGTCCGCGATGGCGCCGTCCAGATCGCCTTTTTCCGCCTCGGCGGCGCCGCGCAGGACGTAGGCGTCCGCATCATCCGATTTAAGTTCGGCGGTTTTGTCTTTGAATGCTATCGTCGTCCCGCGGTGTGTGGCCGGGGACGAAGCAGGGGTTGATTGAGCCACGGCGACGCTCAACGTTAAAAGCACAAACCACTGATTTACTTTCACGACGGTATCTTAATGGGTCTTGATTCGCTGGCAAGCATCCATGATCGTTAAACCGCAGGCGGGCTTGCATTGGGTGTTCCTCGAGCGGATGACTTTTCAGTCTCGCGATTCGCCCGACCGGCTCCTGCTGATAATCAACCCGGTGCCCCGCGCCAGTGCAAGGAAATCAGGTGGAGCGCGGTTGTACCAGCTCGGGTAACAGTTACTTTTGGCAGACGGCGTGCATTCAAGGCGGGGATGGCTTGCCGGGCTGTCCGGATGCCGCCGCGCGGCGTCTCTGCCAGTGAATTTGACCCGCCACAGTCGGAACTGACTGCTTGAAGCCGGTCACGGATTGGCCTTAAATATGCATACGGACACGGATGAAGCAAGGTCAGTTCATGAAAACCGGTACCTTTATGATGTTATGCGCCGCCCTGGTTGCGAGTGGCGTTTCCGTCCGTGCGGACGACACGGCTGACCAGGCCGCCGCCCGCGCGGCGCTGGAGCAAAAACTCCATCAGTTGGATCATCCGGAAGCCCAACCGCCACCGGACACCAATTCCCTGGCCGGGTTGGCCCGGCCTGCTGCATCTGCTGCCAATGTGGCCAACGCAGCCTCCGCTACGGCCGTTCCGGCGGCTAAAATTCCGGCCGCGGGCGTTCCAGCCAAAGTCTTACCCGCCTCGACCACACCCGCCGACGCCGATTTTGCCCAAAAAATTCCCGCCGCCAATGCGCCGGCCCAGGCGGCAGCCTTCACGGCGTTGAACCAAAAAATGGCCGAGTTGAACGCCCCGGAAGTTCCGCCGCCACCCGTGACCAATTCCACGGCCGCGATGGCGACAACCGCGATGATGGCCCCTGCTCATGAGCCTTCGGCTGCGGCCACGCCGGTAACGGAAGTCCCCACGGCGGAAGTTCCGGTGGCCAGAACTCCAGCGATGGCTCCGGCCGCGGTTGCCCCGGTTTCTTCCGCCCCGGCCGTGATCGTTCCCACTCCCAAAGTCTCCGCGGCCCCGGCTGCTGCTCCTCCGGTGGCCGTCGTTCCAGTTGCCACCCCGGGGCCGGTTTCGTTGCAAGCTGGCATTCTGCCGGCCGCGGCGCCGCCAACGCCCCCATGGCCAGCCGGTTCACCGGGGCAGGCGAGGCCGGCCAATGAACTGGTGACGACGACCGGGGTCATCTACAGAAATGTGGAGGTGCAGAAAGTATTGGCCGACGCCATTGTCATCAGTTATACCCCGGCGCACGGCGACTGGGCGATGACCAGGGTGTATTTTCGGGATCTGCCCCCCGAAATCCGGCAGCAATACGAGAAACCATAAACCGGTCATTTAACCGCGAAGAAACGCAGATGAACGCGGGTTTAACCGCCGCAAAACGGCGCAAAAGGCGCAAAACCTTTTACAGAAGCAAACGGAGGCAACGGAATCTCATCCTGGACAATCGCGAAACACGCAAAAAATTGGTTGCGTCCTGATTTCATAATCCGGGCAGGGCGGGCAGTCCGCTGCCCGCTGCAAATGCAGAGCAACGGCGCGCACGGAGTGACGCGCCCTTCCCGGAAAATGACTTCACCCAAAAATTGTTTCAATCGCAAACCTGCTCGCGACCTGCACGCGATTTATCGATCTGTCGATCTGTGTTCAATCCAGTTCAGGCCGGTGCGGGAGAATTTCCAGTCCTGGAATGAATCGCAAGCCGCGAACTGATACGCCAGTACAATCAGCCAGAACACGAACTGGTAACTGGTTTTGGAACATTTATGACGCAATCGCCGCTGCGCCAGCCACGCGGCCGGCCAGCCACCCAGCAATTCAACCAGATGCAGCGTTTGCTCGGAAATCCGCCATTCTTTTTCCCGCGCCCGCCGCTTGTCGCGAGCGTAGAGCCAGTAAGTGAACAAGTTTATGACCAGGACGTAAGCCCCAATCCATCGAAAATCCAAATCCCGCCGATAAAGGGCCATGACGGGTAATAACAAAAGGCCGGCCAGCAGCAGAACCGCCCACAAAGTTATTCGTCCACCGTCATTCACATGCACGGCATTCGTGGCACAGGTCCGACCCTTGGCATCTCGTCCCAGAGTGAAACGGATGACATCGCCCACAGCGGGTGTTTTGTGATGCTCGGCAAAGTCGCGCCAGTGCAGAAAGACCTTATCCTTGCCGACCAGAAGAAACCCGAAGCCTTCCTGTTTGTCCCATTCGACAATCCTGGCGGTTAAGGATGATTCAACGGGTGTGGACATGGTTCGGCAAGATTCATGATTCGGGCATGTAACACGAGTCTTCCGTGGTCCTCAACTTTAGATTTTGGGCTTTGAATTTTTCCGGCTCTTGGTTTCGGAAATACTACAATACTAGGAACCGTTCACGACCGGGCGAAACTCCTGGTGGCGGAATCGAAAAATTAATGGTTGCATGCGGTTGGAGTCGCGATTGCGA
>JAJXYT010000135.1 GCA_021780375.1 bacterium
AAGGAGGAATTACGCGCACTCATTACCGAACGACTCGGTGTTAAACCAGAGAACATCATTTGCGAATACGGCATGAGCGAGTTGAGTTCGCAGGCGTACGATTCAGAATTGGAGCGCCGGTCTCCGGCCCGGCGCGATCCAGTTGGGGTTCAAGCTTTAGCTTGTTCGAGTGGCACGCGGAAGCGTGAACTCCAACACGCCGGGTCGGAGACCGGCGCTCCGTCGGTCGCCCTTCACTTTCATTTTCCTCCCTGGGCGCGGGTGCAAATTGTTTCATCGGAGACCGGCCGTGAGGTGGCGGATGGCGAGACCGGGCTCATTCGCGTTTTCGATCTGGCGAACGTTTTTTCCGTGATGGCCGTTCAAACGGAGGATCTGGCTGTTCGCCGTGGTGATGGATTTGAATTGATTGGCCGCGCCCAAATGGCCGAGCCGCGCGGCTGTTCCTTAATGATGGAGGGAAGTGCTTCGTCACTTCCCTGAATAATTTGGGCATTGACGAAGCAATGCCCTCCAGAGAAATGAATTTGCCAAATTATTTTCTCGCGGACTTGCCGCCGGAAGCGACCTTGTCGCCGGCGATGATCACAGAGGCGTGCCAGACGCTGAAGCGGAATCGCGAACGTTACCTCGCGGGCCGTTCGACGGAACAGCTCGTGAACGTGTTGAGCGACGTGGCGGCAGCCTGGCGGCAGCCGGACAACCCATTTCGCAAACTCGCCCTGGAACTCGGCCCGGCCGAAACCGGATTTTCCGTTGAGACATTAAAACGCGGCCTGGATGGTTTCTTCCGGCAATTGACGCGGGAGAATCTGCAGGCGTTGCTGGTCCAGGAATTCGGCGATGTCCGCCGGCTGGACGCCCTGACGGCGACGGAAGGGGAGCGGAAATTATCGCGCGCGGCCATGGCGGTCGGACCGGAATTTCTCGTCCACATCGCCGCGGGTAATATTCCGAATCCAACGTGGATGAGCATCAATCTCGGTTTGTTGACGCGCTCGGCACAGTTTGTGAAGTGTGCCAGCGGCTCGGCGTTTCTGCCGCGGCTGTTGGCTCATTCACTCTACGAAGCCGACTCGAAACTGGGCGCCTGCCTTGAAATTGCCGAATGGCGCGGGGGGAACGCGGCATTGGAGAGCGTGCTGTTTGGCGAGGCCGACTGCGTTACGGCCACCGGCAGTGACGACGCGTTGGCGGCCATTCGCTCGCGGTTGCCGGTTAAAACCCGTTTTCTCGGGTACGGCCATCGGGTGAGTTTTGGCTTTGTGGCCAGGGAAGTTTTGTCGCGTTCGAACGTGCCACGGGTGGCGGCCCGGGTGGCGGACGACGTGGTGGCGTGGAACCAGCTCGGTTGCCTTTCGCCCCATGTGCTTTATGCGCAACCGGGCGGCGAAGTGCCGCCGGACCAATTTGCGGAATCGCTGGCCGATGAATTGGAGCGGCGCGAACAGATTGAGCCCCGTGGTGAACTGCCGACCGCGCACGCCGCAGCCATTGCCTCGCGCCGGGGAATTTACGAAGTGCGTGCGGCGCATTCGCCCGAGACGCTGATGTGGCACAGCCGGGAGTCCACCGCCTGGACGGTCGTGTTCGAAGCCGACCCGCGCTTTCAAGTCTCCTGCCTGAACCGATTCATCTACGTCAAGCCGGTCAAGGATTTGACCGAACTGCTGCAACACGCCGAGGTCGTGCGCGGCCAGGTTTCGACCGTCGGCCTCGCGGCCTCGGAGCATCAGGCGGAAGAACTGGCGATCCAACTGGCGCGGTGGGGCGTGACGCGGGTCTGCCCGCTCGGCCAGATGCAGAACCCGCCATTAACCTGGCGGCATGACGGCCGGCCGGCCCTCGGCGATTTGGTGTCATGGACGGAGATGGAATTGTAATTAACCACGGATGGACACGGATGAACACCGATACAAAATGTGCCCCTCGCCCCGTTCCTCTCCCCGATTGGCGGGGAGAGGCCAGCCTCTGGCCCGGTGAGGGGATTTTATTTTTAAACCTCCGTGTTTATCCGTGTCCATCCGTGGTTAAAGATTTATGAAAATGGAATTACGAAAGACCTTTCAGTTTGAAGCGGCGCATCTGCTGCCGCGGCTGCCGAAATCACACAAGTGCCGGCGATTGCATGGGCACAGTTTCAAAGTGGACATTGTCGTCGCGGGCGAATGTGACGCGAGACTTGGCTGGCTGATGGATTACGCCGACATCACAGCGGCTTTCAAACCGATTTGGGAAAAACTGGATCATCGTTACCTGAACGAAATCCCCGGTCTGAAAAATCCGACGAGCGAGGAGATCGCGGTTTGGATCTGGAGAAAACTGAAGCCGGGATTGCCGCTGCTGACGGAAATCGTCGTGGCCGAGACCTGCACCGCGCGTGCGGTTTATCGCGGGGAATAAAACCGGTAGCAGCGGACGTGAGTCCGCTCATTATTTGAAATCGGAGCCAACTTACTTCGGCTGCTACGAACTAACGCGGGGGAAAAACCATGTTCGTGCCGGTGAGCGGGTCCTGCGGAATGGCTTTGAGATAATCCGGCACCAGATCGGCGACGGTCGCGGGTGGATGGCCCTTGTCCAGTTGGTAAGCGCGCGCGGCGAATTCAAGGATCAATCGGCGCGTCTTGCTTTGCTGTTCGTCAAACCTTTGTTCGGCCACTTGATAAGCCTTGTTCAACGTTTTGCGCGACATCAATCTGGCGAGCTCGTTACGCATTCCGGGGAACGTTCGCCGCGACCAATCGCGTTCCTGTTGCATGACTTGACTCCAGGTTTGCCTTTGCGCATCCAGAGTTTCCAATGTCGCGGCGGTTTCATGGCAAGCCTTTGCGTCCAGGTCGTCAACGAGCTCTTGCAGATTGGCGACGCCGATCGCTTCGAGGGCAGTCCCAACCAGTTGATCAATGAGGACTCCACCTCGTGCCGATTTGTTGCCCAGGTTGATTGTGTCCAAATAAAACTGAGCGGCGTCACCGGGGCGATTTTCCTTTTCGGCCAGACGACCTTCCGCGATGAAGCCGAAGGCAAGACGTTTCAAGCTGGCAAGCTGATCCAAATGCGCCGATGAAGTGGCCGAATAATCCAACGGAACGCGACATTCCCCTTGCAGACCGGTCCGGGCTGTTTGAAACGCTTCAGCATTTTTCTTTATCAATTCGCTCAATTTAGCCGAAGAAAGCTCGTCGTAATTATCGAAGTCATTCGACACCATGTTTCCCGCCTTCACCAAATCATCGTACCCATTGGGATTGGGCAATGGCGCGACGGGCGGCAGCGGCTCGGCGTCCCAAAACAGCAGCAGGCAGAGCAGGAAAATAAACGGACCGGCCAGAATGGAGAAAGTAATCAGCCGGTTGCGGGTTCTGACGGTCATGCTGTGACAGACTGACAAAAAGTCTGTCGGCGTCAATGTTCAATCACGCCTCGGCAGGCGCCCTGGTGTGGCTCATCTCTTCGTGGATTTTTCCCAGGGCCTCGGCCAGCGCGGCCCAGTCTCCTTCCGTGGATTCCCAGCCGCTGCTGAACCGCAGCACCCGATGCGCGTCCGCCGCCTTGAAATGCATCGCGGCGAGGACGTGCGACGGCTCCTCCTTGCCGGTCGTGCAGGCCGAGCCGGTCGAAACCGCGAAGCCGGCCTTGTCGAGTTTGGAAACCCAGCGGAGCTGGTTGCCTTCCGGCACCAGCGCGGAAACGGTGTTCCACAACCGGGGCGAACCCGCCCCAACGAGCACGGCGCCGGGCAGTTTGTGCAAAAGTTGCCGCTCAAAATTCTCGCGCCACACGCCGCGCAGGATGTGCTCACCGCGCATGAGCTGTTTTTCACGGGCCTCGAGCGCGGCCAGCATCGAGACAATGATGGGAACGTTTTCCGTTCCCGCGCGCTGCCCGCGTTCCTGTTTGCCGCCGACAATCAATGGCGTGACGTGGCCGCGCCCGGAAACTTTCAGGAAACCGACGCCGCGCGGCCCGCCGAATTTGTGCGCCGCGCCGCTGAGAAAATCGCATTCGCCCAATCCTTTGGCGGGCATTTTGCCAATCCACTGCACCGCGTCGCAGAAAAACGGCACTTCATACTGCTGGCAGATGGCGAGGATTTCGCGCCACGGCTGAATCACGCCGGTCTCGTTGTTCGCCGCCATCACGGCCACAAGACCCGGCCGGACATCGGCCATTTCGACGGTCAGCCAGTCCAGGTCAATCACCCCGGCATGCGTGACATGAATAAATTTCGCGCGTTTGCCGAAATAACGCTTTGACGATTCCATCACGCACGGATGTTCGATGGGGGAAACCCAGATCTCAACCTTCGGGTCGAGGGTCTGCGCAAAATGGTGCAGCGCCGTGTTGTTGGCTTCGGTGGCGCCGCTCGTCCAGATGATTTCGGCCGGGTGACAACCGAGGAAGGCGGCGAGTTTTTCGCGCGCTTCGGTCATGGCCTTGTTGGCTGCCGCGCCGAACTGGTGGGGGCTGGACGGATTGCCGGCAACGTGTTCCGTGGCATTCAGCCAGGCCTCGCGCGCCTCGCGCATGACCGGCGCGGTGGCATTATGGTCAAAATAAATCATCGGCTGGATAAGATACATTTGAACGCCGCGCTGGCCAGTTTTTTGTGCGCGGAGCTGAAAGCCAGTTCCCGCATTTGCGCCGGCGTTTTCCAAATTCCGATTTCGGCGGGACGAGTTTTACGAGTCCCTGATTTGGGCGGTCTGGAATGGGGACTCGTGTAACTCGTCCCTCCGAAGTTGACGCGAAACGCCTCCAGCGTGATGCGGTAGCGGGTGATGGAGTGTTTGACGGTGCAAAGCGGCGTGACTTCGCAAGGTTCAAAGCCAAGTTGTTCTACTGCCGAGGCAATTTCGGAATCGCGTTTTCGGAACGTAGCAGCCGACGTCAGTCGGCTCTGACCGTTCTTGCCGGAATAATGAGCGGACTGACGTCCGCTGCTACTTTGGCTGGAATCAATTTCCACGTTCGGAAATTCCCAGAGATGGGCATTGATAACTCCGGCGGGCCGCTGGCGTACCAGGAAGCGCCCGCTTTGCTCAACGACAAAGGCCACAAAGCGGCGGGCCGTGGCGGCGTCGCGTTTGCCGAGGTTCGGCAGTGCGGTAATGCGATTTTCCCGGCAGGCGACGCAGAGTTTTTGGACCGGGCAAATCCCGCATTGCGGATTTCGCGGCGTGCAAACCAATGCGCCCAGTTCCATGAGTGACTGGTTGAGGTGCGAGCAATTTTTATTTTTGGTGGGGCGAGCGTCCTCGCGAGCCGGATCGCCGGTAGCCTCGTCCCACCTTTGCATCTTTGCACCTGCCACCAACGCTTCTGCCAGTTTCCAAAGCCGCGTATTTGCATCCTTCTCCCTCGGGTTTTCAGCAATGCCGAAAATCCGCGCCAGAACGCGGATAACATTGCCATCGAGAACCGGTGTCGGCTGGTTGAACGCAATGCTGCAAATCGCACCGGCGGTATAACGGCCGATACCCGGCAGTGCGAGCACATCGCCAAAGTTTCGCGGGAATGTTCCGCCGTGCTTTCCCACGATTTGTTTTGCGGCTTTCTGCAGGTTCCGGGCGCGGTTGTAATAGCCGAGTCCTTCCCAAAGTTTATGAATTTTGTCCGGGCTGGCTTTCGCAACGGTTTCAATACTCGGCAGGTCACGCAGCCAGCGTTCCCAATACGGAATCACCGTCTTGACCTGCGTCTGCTGGAGCATGATTTCCGAGACCCAGATGGCATAAGGATCGCGGGTGCGGCGCCAGGGCAGATCACGCGCGTTGGCGGCAAACCAATGGAGCAAAGCCGGCGCAAGCTTCCCCAATTTTGAATTTTGAATTTTGACTTTTGAGTCGGCGCGCACGGCAATTTGGTGGGGCGAGGCTACCGACGAGCCGCGTTTCGGGCAAAGGTTTTTAGCAACGGCTCGCGAGGACGCTCGCCCCACCACTCGGTTGGCCGCAAAAAACTCTGTGTTCTTTGCGTTCTTTGCGGTTATCCTTTTATCCATGCAGCCGTTGACTTCCTATACGTGCAAGCTGACCGACGAACAGGCGTCGGCGCTCGAGGCCGCTTTGCGCGCGCGGAACTGGAAACCGCGCACGGTGCCTTACGCACGGTTTGCCTTTGAATCCGATAAAACCAACATCGTTTTTTACGAGAGCGGCAAGCTGGTGGTGCAGGGGAAGGGCACGCAGGAATTCATCGAGTTCGTCCTCGAACCGGAAATTCTGAAGCAGGCGCGGCTGGGTTACGAAACCGTGCTGAATCCCGATTTGCTCCTGCCACGCATCGGCGTGGATGAAAGCGGCAAGGGCGATTTCTTCGGCCCCTTGTGCATCGCCGGTGTGTATGTGAACGAAAGCGTCGTCAAGGCCTGGAAAGATTCCGGCATCCGCGATTCCAAAAACATATCCAGCGACAAAAAAATCTCCGAACTGGCGGAAAAAATCCGGAAAACACCCGGGTGCGTTACCAACGTAGTGATGGTGGGCAATGAAGCCTACAATCGGCTCTACGCCAAAATGAAAAGCGTGAACGCGATTCTGGCGTGGGGCCACGCGCGCGTGATTGAAAACCTGATGGGCCAGCGGCACCAGATGAATCCCGCGCCGGTCAAGGCCATCAGCGATCAGTTCGCGGCGAAAAAGGACGTGGTGGCCAAGGCGTTGATGGCGTTGGGGCGGGAGATTGAACTGGTTCAGCGCCACAAGGCGGAAGAGGATTTGGCGGTGGCGGCGGCTTCGATTCTGGCGCGGGACGGCTTTGTGAAGGGCCTGGCGAAACTGGGAAAGGAGTTCAACGTGGAATTACCGAAAGGCGCGTCCAGTGCCGTGGACGAAGCGGCAAAAAAATTCGTGGCGGAGCAGGGCGCGGACAATTTATCGAAGATTGCCAAGGTCCATTTCCGCACGGCCTTGCGCGCACAGGGTTTGCCCGAGCCGCCCAGGACTGAATGGCGCAAGCGATGACCGTGGTTATTATTTGAGATTTTTCTTGGCAGAAATTTGAATGGAAATTTCGATAGATTTGCGCAGTTCGACATCCGTCTCGGTTTCAAGGCATCGCTGGAGAAGCTCATAAGCTTTGCGCCTTACTATTCTATCCTTTGCATGGTGAGCCAGACTACCGACGCAGCGTTCCGCGCGGTTCCGAATTTCAATATCCGGATGAGCCATCAAAGGTTCAACCACATCATAACCAGCTTCTTCAAATTCGGTAAGAGTGTGCCAAGTAGCGCGAGAGTCTTCGGCTTTCGAAACAAGAGAATCCATCATGGGTTTAATGGCGCGAACATCACCGCGCTTTGCCAAAGCATACCCCGCAACCCCCGCGTAATAGCCACCGGCTTCAAGTATTTTCAAAAGCAGTTGAGCGCTCCGTTCATCATTATAAACAGCCAGGGCGGAAATGGCACTATCATTGGCCTTGCCAAACACGCCATCCGCTGCCGCGGTAATTAGTGCTTCAAGGGCTTCTGGTGGGTGCAAAAGGCCCAACGAACTGGCAGCATGCCAGCGCACTTCCGACATTGGATCATTTAGCGATTCGATAAGCGCGTCGATGGCCTGCTTTCCACCCAACCGGCCGAGTTGATCGGTGGCCTTGCATCGATCCCATCCGTCCGTCGATTTAAGTCTTTTCAGTACCTTTTCCAGCACGAGCACTTTTTCACGCCGACGAATGCGGCGGTTGGGCTTGGTTGGAGCGTCAAGATAAACGGTGGGCAACTCACCCGGAACTGAAGTGGGCTCGAAACGCTGATCGATTTCTTGGCACATCCAACTGGCAAAAGAACGGTAGCGGGTAGCGCCGGGACTCGAATTTGAAAAAAACCACGTTTCCCATTCTCCATCCGGCCAGATAACCATTGGATTGAGCAGAACGACGGCATCGTCTCCGATTTCGCTTATGCAAAGGGTTTGGGCAAGATGCTTGATTTCAAAAACGGCACAATCTTGCTTTGAATAATCGAAATAATCCTTTTCCATAACCGAGAGCGGCTCGACGCTCATTTGATATGCTTCATACCAGTCTTTGTGCTCTTTACGGAACCAACGGATATTTTCAACCGCACGGACGACTGGCGTAGTGCCGGAGGCAAACCGCCAACCATTGCTGGCAGCCAAAAATGCCCGATAGGATGGAGGCAACTTTATTTTCAATCGCTCTTCCGCTGCGACCAGTTGTTGTTCTGAAGCACCGTCGTTTCCGGGCCATATATCCGTACTGGTTGCCGCTGCATATTTTTTAAGGAATGGCAGCCACTCTTCTGGCTTCGACCTCGCGTGCATACGAACGATTCCACCACGATATGGTGGGACGTCAAGTGTAAGCTCATGGCTGAAAGTTTGAGCCGATTCACATCGGCTGCTACAATCGGGTTTGTGAGCCGTTTGCGGCTTTCGGTCGTTTCGGCGCGCCGACGCTACCTGTGAACATCTGGTGGATAAAAAGGAATAACTTTTCTTTGCGTAAAAAACTCTCAGTTGGAGCATGGCCAGCTTATGACCCGCAAGACCCGGTCCGGCTGGGATTGCTCACATTCAAGCGAACGCATCCTGCATGAACCTGCGCTCACCGTGCCCGAGCCGTTGCCGGATACGACAGCGAGGACGGCAGGGTTCTCTCGCATCTTCCTGAAACTGCGCGAAGCCGTCCGGATGGAGGTACGGACCGGCTATCAGGACGGAACGGGATTCCACGGTGGCGTCAAACCGGCCGAAAATGAAATTCAATGGCCGCCGTACTGGTAAGCCAGGTCCGCCTCCGCGCAAGCTCCACTTCCCTTCAGGCCGTCCCGGCCGGACGACCCTGCTGCCGCAGTTAAAAATTTGTGCAATTGGCGCAATCTGTGGATTCTATCCGCCGCATGGCCAAACCCGATTTTATTGAATTGCCGGACTGCGAGCCGATTCCGATTGTTTACGAGGACCGCTCGGTTTTGGCGGTGGACAAGCCGCCCGGGTGGATGCTGGCGCCGGTGGCGTGGCAGAAAACCGCGCGCAATCTGCAGGCAGCCATCCATTCGTCCATCGCCGCGCGTGATTTCTGGGCGCGGTCACGCGGGCTGAAGTTCCTCCGTTACGTTCATCGCCTCGACGCCGACACCAGCGGCGTTTTGTTATTTGCTAAAAGTCGGGGCGTGGTCGAAACCTACTCCAAAATGTTCGAAGGCCGGCAGATGGATAAAACGTACCTGGCGGTGGTTTCGGGCAGGCCGCCTGACGTTGAATGGACTTGCCAGCTTGAACTCGCTCCGGACCCGAAGCGCGTCGGGGAAATGCGAGTGGACGCGCGCCATGGCAAACCGGCGGAGACGCAATTTCGGCTGTTGAAAACTCATGGGGATTATTCGTTGGTGGAGGCGCGGCCGGTGACGGGTCGCACGCATCAAATTCGCGTGCATCTGGCGGAGACCCGCCTGCCGATTGTGGGTGATGAACTTTATGGGAGTGGCATGGGCAATTTATCACTGGGCCTGCGCGCGGTGCGGTTGGCGTATTTCGATCCGTTTACCCGGGCGCGGGTGGAAATCCACGCGCCGACGGAAAAATTTTTGAAGGAGTTTGGATTTGCTCCGTAATCGTAGCAGCGAACGTTAGTTCGCTCTGACTTTTTAGAATGAGCCGGCTCACGTCGGCTGCTGCGGACTTTTTGGTTTTTAATCCGCGTATTTCACGCTGCACCCGTACGGTTTGGTTTCAGTCACGGCCACCGGTTTGCCGGCGAGCAGGGCGTCAAGGGCGGCACTGACGTAGTTCTGCGCCTTGGTCGGGTCATGAAACGGGTCCGGCCGGTTGTCGATGGCCCCTTGATAGACGAGGATGCCATCCTTGTTAATGACATACATGTCCGGCGTGGTTTTCATGTCGTAAAGATGGCCGACGGTGCCGGAGCTGTCGTCAATCCATGCCGTTACGTCCATTTTTTCCGCGGCCATTTCCGCTCTGGCCTGGGCCGGTGTGCGATGGCTGGCATTGTTCGGGTTGACCGAATTCACCAGCAGCCAGACCACGCCCTTGGCCGCGAAGTCGCGCTGCAACGCCTGCATCGCGCCGGTCTTGTACTGGTTGTGACAAAACGGGCAGTCGGAGTTATACGATTCGAGCACGACAATTTTGCCCTTGTAATCGCTGAGGTGGATCGTTTTGCCGTTGATGTCTGTGGCCGTGAAATCCGGCGCGGGTTTGCCGACTTCCACCGCCAGCGCGGCCGAGGCCAGTGTCAGCGTGGCAACCAAAGCAAATGCAGTTTTCATGATCATCAATTTAATCTTAGGTTTAAATCGTTAGAATACCAGACGCATCTCGCGGGCGTTTGGTTCAAAATATTTTGTCGGCGCCCAGGTGACGGGGCACAAGCTGAAAATCTCCAATAAGTTAGCGACTCCTTACGTCGTCTCCTACTGCTTGGCGGCGCGGTCAAGCGCGTCCATTACGATCCCGGGCGTCAGGATTTGCGGCAGCACAATCGGTTGCGCGCCAACGGCTTTTGGATAGACCAGAACCAGCGGCACGCCGGCGCGGCCGTAGCGATTCAATTCCGTGGTAATGTTGTCCGGGAAATGCGTGTAATCGCCGACCAGCGTCACGGCATTGATCGCCTTCAGTTTTTCGCGGACCGAAGGGACTTCGATGCCGATTTTTTTGTTCACCTGGCAGGTCACGCACCAGTCGGCGGTGAAATCCACCAGCACCGGATGACCTCCGGTCTGCGCCTTCGTCACGGCCCCGGGACTCCACGGTTGCCAGTCAATGCCGTCCGGTGAATCGGCGATGGAACCCGGGGTGCTGGCGCTGACGATGGGCGCGCGCCAATGCAACTGATTTTCCAGGGCAAAAGCGTAGCCGCCGATCAACAGCATCAACACGATGACAATGGCAATGCCTTTGCCGGAACGGCCGCGTTGAACGAACTCGCCAAAAATCCACGCCGCCAGCGCGACGATCACCAGAAAGATGCCCAGCCACAAAACACTTTTGCCGTAATAATCGTAGGCCAGGTTGAACAGCCAGACGGCGGTGGCGAGCATCGGAAAACCCATGACGATTTTGAACTTCTCCATCCACGCGCCGGGTTTTGGTAAAAATTTCAGCCACGCCGGATTCCAGCTCAACACGACGTAGGGCGCGGCGAGGCCGAACCCGACAAATAAAAAAATCAGGACGATGATCACCGGGTTGTTCTGCAGGAACGCGAAGCCGAGGGCCGTGGCCAGAATGGGCGCGGTGCAGGGAGTCGCCAGCGCCGTGGCCAGAATGCCGTTGAAAAATGCGCCAGGTGCGCCGGGTTGGGAAGCCAGCTGTCCGGCCCCGCTCAACGTCCGTCCGCCCAGGGTTACTTCAAACACGCCGAACAAATTCAGCGCGACCAGCATGATGAGCGTGGTGAGGCAGACGATAAACACCGGGCTGCCAAACTGCATCCCCCAGCCGGCATGACGTCCGGCGGCTTTGACCCCGATGACCACGGCGGCCAATGCCAGGAACGACACCAGCACGCCGGCGGCATAAACCAAACCGAGCGTACGGACCCGGCCCGGCTTCTGTTGCGCATGGTTGATAAAGCCGAGGATTTTCAGCGCGATGACCGGCAGCACGCAGGGCATGATGTTCAGGATCAACCCGCCGAGGAAAGCGTAGAGCAGCATCAACGGTAGCGCAGCCGTCCCGGCTGCCGGTGTTTTGGGAGGGATTGGCGGGGCAGGCGAGACGCCTGCGCTACTTTCTGACGGTGGGGAAAGTGTTACGCCAGGAGGAGCTTGGTCGGCGACCGGTGTTTTAACTTCGTACCCAACGCGGTATCCGAGTGCTTGCATAACAATCACGCCGCTGATTTCTTTTGGCCAATCACCCGAAAATTTCTGTACAGTCTTCCGCAGTGCAAATACAGGCGGTCTGGATGCCGAATCGGTGGTAGCGATAGAACTCTTTTCCGTTGTCCCTTGAATTTCGTAATTATCATTGGCGTTCGGAAAGAAATCAAAGTCTGTTGGGAGCTTTCCTGCTAACAAACCTATAAATTTCCCGGAAATTATCAACGGTCGTCGGTCGCCATTGGCCGGCTGTTCCCACCAGGCTTGTGCTTTCAATCGGTCGCCCGACTGTGGCACTTTGCTTTTCCACAAATCCATCGTCGTGGCATCGGCGGAGATTTCGGTTTTCCAGCCGGTGTGCAGTTGCGCCGCCACGGTCGTACTGCCGGGAATGCATTCCTCCCTGCATTCCAGCCAGGAAACTTTCGCCGTCAAGTCGAGCACCATGCCCGGTTTCAAATCGGCGGCAATCTTCAGCGGCACGAGCAACATCACTTCGTTGCTGTACCCGTAAGTGGTCACTTCGGCGGGCGGCAGTTTTTCCGGCAACGGCCATTGAATGTCGCCGGCGGTGACGCCCGGTGGGAGTTGCCATTGGATTTTGGTGGCCATGCCGGCCTCGCCCGGATTTTTCCAGTACGTGTGCCAGTCCGGATCCATCTTCAGGTCCACCCCGGCCCAGATCGTGTCGCCGGGCCGGGCGGTATCGGCGGACAACAACAACTGCACGTGCGTGTGCGCGGCGTGGGTAGTGAGGGCCATGAGGCAAAACCAGGCCGACAAGATGATTCCGATGCGTTGCACACCGATTAGATGCCAGATTTGAAGAAGCGTTTGAAGCTATTTTCATTGGACAACGCTCGCCCTCATCCTGATCCCGCAATGCGGGAAGAAGGAACGGCAATGTGCCCGATAGGTTAATTTTAGCGGCTTACGATTTGCCAATAAACTGGCGGTATTTCTCCCTCTCCTTGGGGAGAGGGCCGGGGCGAGGGAGGGCCAAAAGACTTAATTCCATAGCACCAGAAAGCATTCACTTAAGGTATGCGTAAACCGCCTCATCCGGATTGATAATCCCGTCCGATACAATAACCTGAAGCCACCGATGCAGACCGAACCCGGTTCCATTTACCACTGGCTGCGCGCGGGGGATGAGATTTTTCCTGCAATGCTCACCGCCATTGATGCCGCGTCCCAATCGGTCTGCCTGGAGATCTATATTTTTGAGGAATGCCCGCTGGGACGCGATTTTCGCGAGGCCCTGGTGCGCGCCTGCGGGCGCGGGATGCGGGTGCGGGTGTTGGTGGACTCAGTCGGCTCAATAATGTTGTCCAACCATTTCTGGGAACCCTTGCGAAAAGCCGGCGGCGAGGTTCGCTGGTTCAATCCCATCGCCCTGAAACGGATGACGATTCGGAATCATCGCAAACTGCTCATCTGCGACGAACGGACGGCGTTCGTGGGCGGCTTCAATGTCTCGCCGGAATACGAAGGCGACGGCGTGAACGACGGCTGGTGGGATGTTGGATTGAAAATCGAAGGTCCGCTGGCGGCACGATTGGCGTCGTCGTTCGAGGACATGTACACGCGGGCCGAATTCTGCCACCGGCATGTCACGCGCTGGCGCAAATTCAGCGCCAAACAGGCCGTGATGCTGCCGCCGGCACAGATTTTGTTCAGCGGACCGGGCCGGGGACAAAGCCCGTTCAAACGCGCCCTGCGCCAGGATTTGAGGAGCGCGAAAAGCGTGCAGCTCATGGTCGCCTATTTTTTGCCGTCGTGGCGGCTGAGGCATGATTTGATGCGCGTCGTGCATTGCGGCGGGCGGGTGCAGTTGATCCTGGCCGGCCAATCGGATATTCAGCTTTCCAAACTGGCCGCGCAGAGCCTGTACCGGCGGCTGTTGCGGGCCGGCGTCGAGATTTACGAGTACCAACCACAGATCCTGCATGCAAAGCTCTTCATCGTGGATGACGCGGTCTATACCGGTTCCAGTAACCTCGACACGCGCAGTTTGCAGATCAATTACGAACTGATGATCCGTTTTGCCGGCGGCGAAATTGCGGGGCCGGCGCGCGAGATTTTCGCGGAGACCCTCCAGCGTTGCCGGCGGGTCACGCGCGAACAATGGCGCCAGTCACGCACGTTCTGGCAAAGAATGAAGCAACGCTGGGCGTATTTCCTGCTGGACCGGATTGACCCCTACGTGGCCCGGCAGCAGTGGCGCGGGTTGCCGAAGTAACTGGAGTTATGCGGTTGTGGACGCTGCACCCGAAGTATCTGGACGCCAAAGGACTGGTGGCGTTGTGGCGTGAGGCGTTGCTGGCGCAAAAGGTTTTGCGCGGCGAAACGCGCGGCTACCAATATCATCCGCAATTGCTCCGCTTTGCCGGCACGAATAATCCGCCCGCCGCGCTGGCGGCCTATTTGAAAGCTGTGCATGAAGAAGCCGGGCAACGCGGTTATAAATTCGACGGTTCCAAAATCGGCCGGGGGCGTTTTCATGGATCGCTGGAAGAAACGCGTGGTCAATTGTTTTACGAATGGCGACATCTGAGGCGAAAGTTGAAAAAGCGCGATCCGAAAAAACTTCGTGAATTGAACTCCGTGAAAAATCCCGTGCCGCATCCGATGTTCCGGATAGTGCCCGGCGCAGTGCGCGGCTGGGAGAAGCTGAAGTAGCAGCGGACGTCCATCCGCTCAAATTCTGTCTGGAATGAGCCGACTTACGACGGCTGCTACTGCCGGGGACAAAAAACGTGCGTCTGGGCGAATGCTTCCGCTCCCCCGGTGAATTCGGCGCTTGGATGTTTACTCGCTGGCGGATTTGCCCTAAATTGAATCTATGGGGTGGCTCAATATCCTTGCTGGCCTGGCGGTCCTGTTTTTTGGCCGCCGACTGTTCTGGCTGTTCGTGGGTTGCGTCGGCTTCATTGCCGGTTTTGAACTCGCCGGCGATATGTTACAAGGCCAGCAGGCGTGGGTCATTCTGGTCATCGCCTTGGGCGTGGGTGTGCTCGGCGCCATTGCCTCCGTTTTTCTCCAGCGGATTTTCGTCGTTATCGCCGGATTTTTCGCCGGCGGCTATTGCCTGTCCACCCTGGCGCCTCTGGCGTTCGATGCGAAAGGCGAGATCATCCCGTGGATTGCCTTTGCTGTGGGTGCGGTGGTCGGCGCGATTTTGACCGCCGCGTTGCTGGAGCCGGCGCTAATTATCATGTCCTCACTGGCAGGGGCGACGGCCGTTTCACGACATGTTCCGCTCGACGCGTCGGCCCGAACGGTGCTTTTCATTGTGTTGCTGGTTCTGGGAATCGCCGTCCAAGCCGGACAATACACGAAAGAAACCAAATCGCAACGGCCCCAGCGGGCGGAGTAAAGCGACTCAGTAGGGCGACCGCAGATTCCATTCGTTCAGCAGGTCGCCGGGAATTTCCGACAGAAACCGCGACGGATGCTGCATTGCGTCGCCGCCGGAACCGCCGAAGCTGGCGCGCATCAGCGGATAAATCAGGTAAAGCTCGTTCCGCGCGCGGGTGATGGCGACGTAAAACAGCCGGCGTTCTTCCTCCTCGCCTTCGTCGGCGCTAAGCGTGCGTTCGGATGGAAACAATCCGTCGCAGAGCATGATGACGAACACGGCGTCGAATTCCAGACCCTTGGCCTGATGAATCGTGGAAAGCCGGAGCTGCTCGGTGTCACGGTTGGCGGCCTGATCATGCTCGGCCTCCACGTTGGTGAGCAGCGCGAGTTGGGTCAGGAAATCCTCAACCGAATTGAACTGAAAAGCGAAGACAGCGAGTTGATCCAAATCCTCCTGGCGGTTCCGATAGTTGGCAAAGTTTTCCTTGAGATAATCGTCATAGCCCGCGTCAATCACCAGCCGCAGCATCTTCGCCGCGCTTTGGCGGACGGACTTGTCTTCGAGTTGCGAAATGGTGGCCACGAATTGTGCCCAGGCCGTCGCTGCCTTCGCCGGAACGGACTTGGCACAAGCCTGGAGGGCAACGGCCAAAGATTGGGCGGCGACCGCTTGTGGCGCGGTCGTCTCGACTGCGGGTTGAGGCGACGCCTTGTCGCCGGTCGGGTTACCCGGTGAGACACCGGGTGAACCCGCAGGCGAGGACGCCTGCGCTACGTTCACCAGCTTTGCGGAAAATATTTTCCACAACTTTTCCGCGCCTTTGGCCGCAATACCGGGCAGCAGTTGCGCGAGCCGTTTGAAGGCGATTTCGTCCTGCGGATTCACGACCAGCTTCAAATAAGCCGTGGCGTCCTTGATGTGCGCCTGCTCGAAAAACCGGATGCCGCTGGTGATGGAGAAGGGGATGTTCCGCCTGGTGAGTTCGAGCTGCAATTCGAGCGCGTGAAAATGCGAGCGGTACAGCACGGCGATCTGGTTTAAACTCGTGCCTTCGTCGCGCAATTCCAGCACGCGCTGGGCGATGAATGCGGACTGTTGTGCGGCATCCATGCAGGCCACCAGCGCGGGTTTGAGGCCCGATTTGCGCGCCGGCGCGAGTTGTTTGGTGAACTGGTTCCGGTTGGCGGCGATGGCGGCATTGGCGACCTTCAGAATTTCCGGCGTGCTGCGATAATTGGTTTCAATCTTGAACACCTTCGCGCCGGGATAACGTTTGGGGAATTCCAGGATGTTGGCAAAATTCGCGCCGCGCCAGGCGTAGATGCTTTGCGCGTCGTCACCGACGACGGTGACATTGTGATGCCGCCCGGCCAGCAGGTCCACGAGGTCGCTCTGGAGCTTGTTCGTGTCCTGGTATTCGTCCACGAGGATGAACTGGAACCGGCGCTGGTAATGTTCGCGCACGTCGGCGTGCTCCTGTAACAGCTTGAGCCAGAGCGCGAGCAAGTCGTCAAAATCCATGGCGTTCGTCGTGCGCTTGCGCTTGATATAGCGTTGCGCCAGGTCCGCAATCGGCGCGGCGAATTGCGAGAAATAATCGTATTGCGATTCGAGAATGTCATCCGTCGGCTTGTGCGTGTTGGCGGCGAGCGAAAAAATTTCGTTCAGCACCTCCGGTTTCGGAAAATGCGTGCCTTTGGTTTCAATCCCGGCGTCGGCGATGCAGGCTTTGATCAAATCCTTCGAGTCGTCGCGGTCGAGAATGGTGAAATCGCGGCGGTAACCGAGCAGGTCGGCGTGCGAGCGCAGAATCCGCGCGCCGATGGAATGGAACGTCCCGCCCCAAAGCTCGCGCAATTCATGCCCCAGCAAATCGGCGACGCGGCGCATCATTTCGCCGGCGGCTTTGTTGGTGAACGTCAACAGCAGGATGCGGTCGGCGGGGATGCCTTGTTCGAGCAGGTAGGCGACGCGGTAGGTGAGCGTGCGGGTCTTGCCCGAGCCGGCGCCGGCGATGACGAGCGCGGGACCGGGCGGCGCGGTGACAGCGGCCAGTTGCTGCGGATTCAATTCGTGCGCGTAGTCAATCTGGAGATGGACTGCGGCATGGAACGGTTCAATAACGTAATCGCGAGACATTTTAGAAGCCCGGTTCTTCGCGGGCGCCGTGCCAGACATGCGGAATTTCCACGTTGCGGGATTCTTCCGAAACGTCGTAGAAGATGCGATGCGAACGGAAAACAATTTCGCGTAGCGGTCCGCGGGCGCCTCTCGGATAAGCCGGACCAATCAAAGGAAAGGTGCCAAGGATGCGGACGTGATCAAGAATTCCGCGCCCGATTCTATACGCTGCCTGTGGATTGTCTCGCGCGATGAAGGCGCAAATTTCATGGAGGTCTGCAATCGCTGCGTCAGACCAGATTACTTTGAATTCCATGCGCTGGCCCAGGATTCGAGCGACTGTTCGGCCTCAGCATGGCTTTTGGTGCGGCCGGCGGCAACATCTGCGCGTCCACGACGGATGGCAGCCATCAATCGCAACTCCTCGGTAATCTCGTCCAAAGACGCTTTCTCCGGAAGCCGCTGCAGGGCATCCATGACAGCTTGTTTATCGGTCATGGCAATAAACTACGCTCTGGCCGTTTTGAAGGCAAGCGGTGGATGACGGTGGCGAGCTGCTGGTCGCTCAACTCGCGCGCGTAATCAATCTGCAGATGCAGGGCAGAATGAAACGGTTCCAGTACATACTCGCGCGAGATAGCCAGGAATTGAAATCAGAAATCAGCGTAAGCAAAAGCAGTTTTTAACCACGGATGGACAGATGAACACGGATGTGGGATTGGCCGCAAAAAAGCATCAAAACGCAGACTTTTTTGCGCCGTTTGCGCCTTTTTGCGGCAAGAGAGTCAATGGCTGGATGAGCGGAGCCGCATTTTACTTTGTCGGGTCAACAATCCTGCCAATAAACAAAATGCTGCCGCTGCCGTTGTCGCGAATCAAAAAGATGAACGGATGATCGACGATGAAAGGGTACCGGATGCCCGCAGTTATAAACCCCGACGTTGCGGCGGCGGCTTCGGTGCCCCATTCAGTTACTTCAACAAAAGCTTTGTGAACTACATCGGAAATAAACAAAGGGCCAGTGTTACCATTCATCCCCGAAAAATTCGCGGTCTCTTCATCAAAGGCTGACCTCATACCCAATGACTTCAGTTCTTTCACCAAATCAAGACTCTGGCTGGTGGTGAAGCGGGGCATGCTTACCGAAACTTCCTGCACACTGCTTTGGTCCAGACTGGCGAGCCAACGGCGGAGATTTTCGGCAGTCAACTCCTGCTCCAAAACAGACAGGCCAGGATTTTCTCCGGGTAAAAGCAGGTGCCCCTTTCGCGGCAACAAAATGATCATGGAAAGGTCGCTTCCCGAATACGGCAGTTCCAACATGGCAACCGAATCGGGTTCGCTGTAGAACAATTTGAAATCAGCCTCTTGATGCATCAACGGCGCCATAACGGTATTATTGGTGGTGACATGGAACGGAGCCGGCTTCGTGTCGCTCGCGTTGAATTGATGCTGCCATTCGCCCTTGAAATAAATGGCGTCACAAAGAACCAATCGCGTCAGGTCGTTGAATTGGTCCGGTTGGACGGCGCTTTGAATTTTCCCTTGTGTTTGGCGCTCGACCCAGGTGTTGATTTCCTCGGCTGCTGCCGGAGCGGCATGGATGAAGTCCACAGGCCGCGCTTCCGCGTGATAGAATTTACGGACCAGATTCAAATACGCTTTTGTGAAGTGATAATCCTGCTGGCACCAAAGCGAGTTGGCGGTCAAAAGCGTGATGCGGTTCCCGCGCTGAATCCCGTTCATGTGTGCCGCCAGTTTCGCGAACGCCGCCGGGAGTTTGGTCTGGGCGGAATTGAAATGCAGCACCTTGGCCATTTCGGTTGCCGTCTGTCCGCGCGACCCGGCATAGGTCATTGCCAGCGAAGTGGAAATGCTGTAAGGCGAGAAAAAAAGATTGTCCGGCTGCGCCTTGAGCGTTTGGTAAAGGTCGAGCGCGAAGGCGGTATTTGCGTCAACCGTTGATTTGACTTGGGAGAAAGCCGTAAACGGCAATAAAATACCAATCAGGAAGAATCGCCTCAAACGATGGGGCGCTTTCGGTGGAAGCGCGGCCTGCATAAGCCGAAGCTAAATTTCCCGACGCGTCCCAACAAGCAAAATCATCATTCGCGTGGCAGGGCGATTTCACCGGTCTGCCTTCTACACGGAGAAAACAGAAGCGAAATCGACCGCCAAGGCACCCGTCGGTGGGGCGAGGCCTCTGACGAGCTGAGATTTTTGACTGCGCGGACACGTCCGCGCTTTCAAAGCGGCGACATGTCGCCGCATTCCAAGACGCTTCGTGCCGCTATTCGTGCCAATTCGTGAAATTCGTGTCTAAAATCCGTCGAATGCTTCGCGCGACATGATGTTGAATTCAGAAGGTTATGACAGAAGCCGGTCGTATTCTGAATGGTGCCCGATCCAGAACCAGACCAGGCCCTCCGGACGATCTTTGGCAACCACCCGGTAATGGATTCCCACCCGTGCCGTCCAATACACGCCGGCTTTTTTCAATCGCAACGAAGCGTGGCGTGGGTTTTGTTTAAGCAAGTCGAAATCTTTTTGAGCCAGCTTCTGGATTTCCGGCGGCAGTCGGTTGAAATGTTGCCAGAACTCCGGGGTGGTAAAATGCCTCATACCGGGCGGCATTTGCCCTGTTCAAACGCGCGGTCGGCGGCCTCGCCCAATTTGTCCAGTTTGCCCGCCTGCACGTCGGCGGCAAACCTTTTTTCCCATTTCTCCGCCAGAAAATCCTCAAACCAGCTGGACAACTGACCCAGCGAATGGTCGTCCAACTGCCCAATGGCTTGTTCAATTTCCTGCACCGTGCTCATGCGGGCAAGTTAAGCGATGAAGCCCCATTTTGCAAAGTCAGAAAGCAGGCCGCAGCGTAATCAATCTGCAAATGGACGGCAGCATGAAACGGCTCCAGAACATGCTCGCGCGGCATAGCGCGGAATTGAAATCAGAAATCAGCGTAAGCAAAAGCAGTTTTTAACCACGGATGGACACAGATGAACACGGATTTGAGACTTAATAAAGAAAACAGGAAATCAGGAAAAACCAGTTCCTGCCTTCTGGCCTTGCTTTGGTTGGTCAGTGTTGCGCAGCGTTCAGGCTGTTGATGGCGTCCTGCGCCGCCTGAACCAGTGCCGCGGCCAGCGCCGGCTCCGACGGCATGACCTGGGCGCGAACTTTGTTCTGGAACGCTGCCAACTGGTTGATGGCGGCGTCCGGGAGTTGGCTTTTCAGGACTTGTACGAAAAATGATTCGGCGCATAAATTAACAGCGTGAACGAGCTGGGCAAATTTCTGGTGATCGCCGGGCTGTTGCTGGCGGCCGTCGGCGCGTTACTGTGGTCGGGTTTTGGACGGGGCTGGCTCGGGCGGCTGCCCGGCGACATCCATTATTCCAGGGGCGATTTCAGCTTTCATTTTCCCATTGTCACCTGCCTGCTGTTGAGTGCGATTTTGACGTTGCTGCTGTGGCTGTTCCGAAGATAAACCACGAAAGACTCGAAGAGATTATTCAACCACGGATAAACACGAATGGACACGGATAGAAAATTTTGGGCGGAGTGCGTTGGAAGTATCAGTGTTTATCCGTGTCCATCCGTGGTTAAAGATTTTCGGCATTGAATTTTTCTATGTTCCTTCTACATTTCCGCTCATGGAACAGACGCCACCGTCGCAATTGGCCCAGTACATTCCGGTGCTCATGCTGCTCGTCGTCGCCGTCGGCTTCGC
>JAJXYT010000063.1 GCA_021780375.1 bacterium
TTCGCGCGAGGTGGAATCCGGCAGTTCAACAACAAACCGGTGAGCGCAGTGAGCTTCAACGCTTCCTCGTTGGCGACGGGCAATACGCCGGGCAGGCCGAGGCAGACCGGGCAGACATTCGTGTTGGGCGGCGAGCCAAAGACGTTGGCGCAGCCGCACCACATCTTCGATTTCGTCTTGAGCTGGACGTGGGTTTCCAGGCCGATGACCGCTTCGTAATCCATAAATGCGCGAGGAGATTCTTACCACGGATGGGACCAGGTTGCCATGAAGAACTAAACAGTCGCCGGCCCAACCTGGTTCCATAACAGGCGGGCCCGGCCAATGCCTTGTTTCTCATCGCGGCGCGGAGGTGATGGGTGCCAGATAGAAACAGTCCGGATCATCCGGTGATTGATGGGAAGTTGTTGTGCTGCCCTTGCCGGGCGCGACAATGCCTTGGGGCGTGTAAGTGCGGGTGTCCAGCCATCGGTGGATAATCACATGGCCATCGGCAAAGGAAATGGCATTTGCTGCTCCATGCAGGCCAGACGGCCAATCCATCAAATAGGTATTGCCGGGGGTTGCAACTGCGGATGCGGCAAAGTCGCCATCATTGATCGAATAGGGGTTTTCTTCTATGAAGATCCAAGTATTGGCTGGTCCCGGCTTGGTGAATGACGACATTTTTCCATAAGTCAGCCATGGACCGGCTGTGCTTGCACTCCAACTGCTGCCTCCCAGCCAGCCTTGACCGACGGGTGACGCCAGCGGAGGCGAACCTGAGGTATAGTACGTCCACCCAATGGTGCCCACGGCCGAATTCATCGAGTAACTGCGCGCATGTAAGGTGTGCGCAATTGGGTCGATATAGTAGTTATCAGCGGGACAACGATAGACACTTGCGTTGGTCACGTAAGGCGAAAGCTGGCTGTTAAGGGACTTTAACTCAATTTGTCCCCGGGCAAGATTCGCATCCGCGGGTTGTTCCATGGTCCCCACCACCCAGTTCTTCATCTCGTTTTGTATGGTGCTGGGCTGGGTAAAGTAGGCCGTTGCATAAGGATAATCATTGTGCGCGAGCAGGCCGTTGTTGTCGGCGGCATACATTTGCCAGCCAAGAGTCATTTGCCGCTCGTTGTTCATGCATTGAAAGGCCTGCGTGTTCAGTTTCGTGCCGGCCAGCGCCGGCAACAGCACGGCAGCCAGGATGGCTAGAGTCGCAAGAACAGCGCACAGCTCGACCAGCGTGAAACCGTTGCGGCAGGGAGCCGCCATCTGATTGGCGGCAGATGGATTCAGAGTGCCCATAAAATTTTCAGGGGCTTAACACAATCCGGTAGAATCGTTTGTCCGGCGGCGGCGAAGGATCGGTGACATAGCCGGTGTCACCGATAAACGTGATATTGCCGGGCAAACTCTGCCAGAGCGGGTCAGTGAGGTTGTTTTTGTATTGGGCCTGGTAAGTTTTTCCCGCCGCCAATGGCCAGCTTACCGTGGGATTGGGCGCGAACGAACCCGGGGGAAACAGTTGCGCATAGAAAACGGACGACGAATTCGTCGAACCGCCGCTTGAACTCGTCACCGGCAGGGTCGTCAGATCGAGCGCATAAATATCGGAACCGTTGTTGAAATCGTTGCTGGACACATCAGACGCCCAGCTTTGAAAGAGGAGCGTCCGGCCGTCGGCACTGAACACCGGGTTGAGCGAGCGATCATCCGCTGCCGAACTGCCGGAGGCATTCACGCTTACCAGGATGGTGGCGTTGTTCGAGGCGTCATAGATGTAGAGGTTCGCCGAATTGTTGGAGCTATCGGGAACAATGTTCGAGGCCAGACTGCGGTAAGCCACAAAACGCCCGTCCAGACTGATGACGGGTGAATCGGAATTGGAATTGGCCGGGCCGGCGCCGTTGAAATTCTGGCTGACGAGCAAATTGGTTTCTGTCTGCAAATCGTACCGATAGACATTCTGTGATGCGGGAGAAACGGTGGCGCTATAAACGAGGAATTGGCCGTTGTTGCTGAATTGAAACCCGGCATGGGTTGAATTTCCACTCGCGTTGATCGCGGTCGCGGTATTGGCAATCAGATCCACCACCGTCACTGCCGAACCCGCAAAATAGGCAAGCTTTTGTCCATCCGGACTGAGGGAAACCAGCGGCGGCGTGTAGGGTGAATAGGTCACGGTCACACTGTTGGTGTAAGTCAATGCGGCCGACTGGGAGTTCCACACACCAACAGCGGTTCCAACCCCCGCCACATAGCCAATGAACGCAACGAAATGGCCGTCGGGCGTCATGGCGGCCGCATCGATACCAATTCCGGAAGCTGCGGCGGTAAGTGCGTAGGTGGTGCCCGTTTGCAGATCGCGGAAGTAGAGGTTTTCACCCGCGCCGGAACCGGCCGCCAAATTGGATGCCTTGCTGTGGAACAAAACATAACGCCCATCGGCGCTGATCATCGGCGAGAAGGAATCGGCATTGCCCGGGTCAATCCCGTCGGTGCTCACACTGACCAGCGTCGTCGTGCCGGACTGCAAATCATGGACAAAAACGTCCTGCGCATCGTTGTTGTCGCCCGGCACCAGGTCGTCCGCCGCGCTGGTAAACGCCACAGAACGTCCGCCGGCGCTGATTGCCGGATCGGCGGACGGGCCGTCGCCGGCCACGCCATTGGTGTTCACGCTTACCAGAATGTTGGTGCCGAGTACCCGGTCGCGGACAAAAACGTCGTCAGCGTCGTTAGTGTCGTCCGGCACAAGGTCATCGGCGTCGCTGAAAAGGGCGACGAACTGGCCATTGGAACTGACGGAAAACGACGTGAAACCGCTGATGCCGTTGGGCATTTGCGAAGACAAGGCCGGGTGATGGGCCGAAATCAATTCCGTGGTGTTTGACATCGCGTTGTAAACAAACACGTCGCTGGTCAGATGCCGGTTGTCGTTCAACACGTACGCCGACTCGAACGCGACGATGCTGCCATCCGCGCTCAAGGCGGAAACAGTCGTTGGATTCACGCCCCCACCGACGCTGTTGGTGTCCGCATCCAGTAATTGGGTGGCGCCGGTCTGCACGTTGTGGAGATAGGCGTGAAAATCGTCCGCCAGGGTGTTCGTGACGAGGTCCGTGGCGCTGCTGATGAAAGTGACCCATTGGCCGTTTGAAGAAACCACGGGCAAATCGCAAATCCCGTTTGCCGCGCCCGCCGGGTTGTTCAAATCGGCGCTGATCAGCGTGCTCAGGCCGGTTTGCGCGTCCCAGAGATAAACGGCCTTATTGGTCCCGGCGTTGTTGCCGACATTGGCCACGTAAGCCACGAACCGTCCGTCCGGAGTCATCGCCAGATTGTCAATCATTTCAGGGGACAAGTCGGGAACGCCCGCGTTGGTGTTGATGATGTCCGTCAAACCAGTCTGCAAATGGTAACGCAAGATGATTCCTGATGCCGGTGCGCTGCCGGGCGGGTTGGTGCAAACTTCGTACGCGACGAACCGGCCGTCGTCGCTGATACTCAAATTGCAGGACACCGCATTGGTGGCACCGGTCACGGACTGAAAAATGGCGCGCGCATTGGTGCTGGCCCAGATGGTGTTGCCGGCCTGCAAATCGCGGACGTAAACTTCACCGGCGGTCGCGACGCCGGGCACCAGATTGGTGGCCGAGCTGTAAAAGGCGACGAACCGGCCGTCGGGCGTGATTTCCGGCGAGTCGGACAGGCAGGTGAACGGGCTGGAGGAGTTCGTCGCTTTGGCGCCAACGCTGACCAGCGTCGTGGTGTCCGCCTGTAAATCGCGAACAAACACATCCGGGATGTTGTTCGCGTCGCTGGCGACCAGGTTGGACGCCGTGCTGGTAAACGCCACAAAACGTCCGTCCGGCGTCATTACCGGACTGTGCGACGTGCCGTTGATATTGGCGCTGCCGCCGTTGGTGCTGGTGCTGACGAGCGTGGTGACGCCGTTGACCAGGTCGCGGACAAACACGTTGTTCGCGTTGTTGGTGTCATCGGCCACCAGATCACTGGCCGCGCTTTCAAAAAGGGCAAACTGGCCGTTGGTCGAAATGGCCGCGGGAAACGAATCGCCGGTGCCGCCGCCGGTGCCCGCCAGGTTCACGCTCACCAGCGTGGTTGTGTCGGAAACGCGGTCGCGGAGGAACACATTCATCCGCTGCGGCAGCACGGAATTATTATTGTTCGTCGGCACCAGATTGTTGGCCGTGCTGGCGAAGAGCACGCAACGCCCATTCGCGCTGACGATGGGCAACCCGGAAATGCCGTCACCGCCCGCCGGCGATGCAAACGAAGAGCCGGGCAGTGAAACCGGTTGGATCGAGGCCTCCGCCGTCGGCAAGACCGAACCGATGAGTAAGATTGAGAGTGCTGTTTTGAACCCCCGGTTCCGGCGAAATCCCTTCAAGCTGATATGCATACATGCCTTCCGCAAAGTGATTTGGCTGAGATTATTAGATTATGTGACATTAACGGCTTGTGTCAATAAAAATTGGAACCGGTTCAGAGCAACAGAGCAACCGGCGGGGTTGACCGGTAATCCTTCAAAATTTTCTTGGCGGGTCTTAGCGGACAACGTAAGACATCCTTAGCCGGCATGAAAACTTCGGCGAAAACCCGGAAATATTTCCTCCTGGTCGTTCTGACGGGACTATTTATCTGGCTGTTTTGCCTTATCTTCCATCCCTTTGAACCGCGTTATCTGGGCAAGCGGCTCACAGAGTGGGCAAAAGACGTTTGCCCGCTGGAACCGTTTAGCCCAAAAGATTGGCGGCCGCCGGCCTTACGCGCGCAAAACGACCGGGCGGTTGCGGCCATTCAACCAATCGGGGCAAAAGCGGCATTGCCGTGGGCGCTGAAGCTGTGTCGGGCCAAAGATTCGTGGTTTAAGAAGCAATTGGAAGATCTGACAGAACAACACAATAATTCTGGTTGGCCTGATGAACCGCGTTTCAAAATTCATATCACGTCGGCAAGCGAAAAACAGAATGAAGGCGGCAATCTCATTTGGGCCCTGGTGCCGACCGGCCGCACGCTCACGTTCACGTCGCAACGCACCATGCCCTTTTCCATGTCGCAATCGCTCACGCCGCCATAAACCAGAATGTCCT
>JAJXYT010000015.1 GCA_021780375.1 bacterium
GTCTTTTTGGCAGCCTCTGCTTCGAGGGCAGCCTGGGCGGCGGCCAGACGCGCCACCGGCACCCGGAACGGCGAACAACTCACGTAACTCAATCCCAACCGATGACAGAATTTTACCGAATCCGGGTCACCGCCATGTTCGCCACAGATGCCGAGTTTGATGTCCGGGCGGGTGGAGCGGCCCTTCTCGACGGCCATTTGCATCAACTGGCCGGTGCCGGCCTGGTCAATCGAGGCGAACGGGTTCTTCTTGATGATTTCCAGTTCCTGATACGGTCCGATGAACGAACCGCTGTCGTCCCGGCTCATGCCGAGGCAGGTCTGGGTCAGGTCGTTGGTCCCGAAGCTGAAAAACTGCGCGGTTTGGGCGATTTCGTCGGCCGTCAGCGCGCCCCGCGGCACTTCAATCATCGTGCCCACCAGATAATCCAGTTTGACGCCCTTTTCCTTCATCACTTCCTGCGCCACGCGATGGACGACTTCCACCTGCAAATCCAGTTCTTTCTTGAACCCGACGAGCGGGATCATGACTTCCGGCTTCACTTTGATGCCTGATTTACGCACCTCGGCGGCGGCTTCAAACACCGCCCGTGATTGCATTTCGGAAATTTCCGGATAGACGATGCCCAACCGGCAGCCGCGGAAGCCGAGCATCGGGTTGAACTCGTGCAATTCCTTGACGCGTTGCTGGATCTTTTCGACCGGCACGCCCATCTTCTCGGCCAGATCGTTCTGCGCCGCGTGGTCGTGCGGGAGAAATTCGTGCAACGGCGGATCGAGGAAACGAATGGTCGCCGGCAGACCTTTCAATTCCTTGAAGATGCCGACGAAATCCTCCTTCTGGTAGGGCAGGATTTTGGCCAGGGCTTTTTTTCGGTCATCCAGATTGTCAGCCAGGATCATTTCGCGCATGGCATCAATGCGGTTGCCCTCAAAGAACATGTGTTCGGTGCGGCACAGGCCGATGCCGGCGGCCCCGAACGCGAGCGCATTGGCCGTCTGTTCGGGTGTGTCGGCATTGGTGCGCACCTGGAGCTTCGTCACCTTGGAGCACCAATCCATGAGCTTCTTGAACATCTGATAAGTCACGCTCTCCTTGCCCTCGAGCGATTTCTCGACAAGCACCTGCACAATTTCCGAGGCTGCCGTTTTGATTTCGCCCGGATACACCTCCCCCGCCGTGCCGCTGATGGACAGATAATCCCCTTCCTGGTAGGTCGTCCCGTCCACGGTCATCGTTTTGGCCTGATAATCAATCTGCAACGCGCCGGCGCCGCAGACACAGACCTTGCCCATCTGCCGGGCGACCAGCGCCGCGTGCGAACTCACGCCGCCTTTCGCCGTTAAAATGCCTTCGGCGGCAATCATGCCGCGCAAGTCTTCCGGAGAAGTTTCGTTGCGGACCAGCAGAACCTTTTCACCCTTGGCCGCCGCGGCGTCCGCCCGGTCGGCATTCAGGTACATCTTGCCGGAAGCTGCGCCCGGACCCGCCGGCAATCCTTTGGCGATGCATTTGGCGGCCTTGACCGCTTTGCGGTCAAACACCGGCGCGAGCACTTGATCCAATTGGTCGGCGGGCACGCGGCGGATGGCCGTCTTCCAATCAATCAATTTTTCCTTCTCCATTTCGATGGCGAAACGGACCGCGGCAAGGCCGGTGCGTTTGCCGTTGCGCGTCTGAAGCATGAACAGTTTGCCATCCTGAATCGTGAACTCGAAGTCCTGCACGTCCTTGAAATGCGATTCCAACGTTTTGCGCACCTGTTCCAATTCAGCAAACGCCCGGGGCAGATGCTTTTTAAGCTGGACCACCGGTTCCGGCGTACGCACGCCGGCGACGACGTCTTCGCCCTGCGCGTTGATGAGAAATTCACCGTAGAAAACTTTCTCGCCGGTCGCCGGGTCGCGCGTGAAGGCCACGCCGGAGCCGGAGTTGTCACCGGTATTGCCGTAAACCATCGCCTGGACGTTGACGGCGGTGCCCCATTCGGACGGAATGCCGTATTTGCGGCGATAGACGATGGCGCGGTCGTTCATCCACGAGCCGAACACGGCGCCGACTGCGCCCCATAATTGTTGCCACGGGTCCTGCGGAAATTCGCCGCCGGTGCGTTCCTTGATCAGGGCTTTGAACCGCTTGACCAACTCCTTCAAGTCGGCCACCGACAGCCGGGTGTCTTCGACGTCGTCCTCGTGCCGTTCGTGCTTGAGCTTGTGAATGACCACTTCAAACGGTTCATGGTCTTCATTGGGCCGTTTCTGAACGCCCATGACCACGTCGCCGTACATCTGGATGAACCGGCGGTAACAATCCCAGGCAAAACGCTCGTTCCCGGTCGCCTTCACCAGCGCGAGGACGGTTTCGTCATTGAGGCCAAGGTTCAAAATCGTGTCCATCATGCCGGGCATGGAATCGCGCGCGCCGGAGCGGACGGAGACCAACAGCGGCATGGCGGATTTATCACCAAATTGGGTGCCCATGATTTTCTCGATGAAGGCCACGCCGTTCTTGACTGCCGGTTCGAGGCTCCTGGGGTAGGTCTTTTTGTTCTGGTAATACCAGGTGCAGACCTCGGTGGTGATGGTGAAGCCGGGGGGCACGGGCAGGCCGATGCGGCTCATCTCGGCCAGGTTGGCGCCTTTGCCGCCCAGCAGGGGCTTCATGGAGCCGTTGCCATCGGCCTTCTTGTTCCCAAACAAATAGACGTATTTCGATGCTTTGGACATAAAATCAATTTTAAATGCTTGCGTGTTAGAACCGGAAAAACTCCAAAAAAACGAGGGCTGAACCTATCAGACCCCATCGCCGTGTCAATGTCGGACTTCCGTCGTTTGCTGGTTACTTATTAAGTATCATCATATCATGATACGTTGATTTTTAATTTGCAAGGCGCAGGGCTTTCCGTTATTTTGGGACCGGTTAATGGAGCAAGCCGATGCCGGATCGAATTGAACATCTTGAACGCTGGTTGCGCGAGCGCCTCGTCATCCTGGACGGCGCCACAGGCACGATGGTCCAGCAATCCAAGCTCGATGAGGCGGCCTTTCGCGGCGAACGGTTCAAAGACTGGCGCGGCAAGAACCTCCAGGGCTGCCTCGATTTGCTCAACCTCACCCGGCCGCAAATGATCGAGGACATCCATCGCCGGTATCTCGAAGCCGGCGCAGATATCATCGAAACGAACACGTTCAACTCCCAGGCCATCTCGCTGGCGGATTACGGGTTGGAATCGCTGGCGTGCGAACTGTCGAAGGCCGGCGCGGAATGCGCGCGGCGCGCGGCGGACCGGTTTGAAAAGGACCACCCCGGCCGGGTTTGCCTGGTGGCGGGGGACATCGGGCCGACGACCAAAACGTCGTCCATTTCCACCGATGTGAACAATCCCGGCGCGCGCGGAACGACGTTCGATGATCTGGTTTCGGCTTATGGTGAACAAGTCCGCGGGCTGCTCGACGGTGGCGTGGATTTGCTGCTGGTGGAGACGATTTTCGACACGCTGAATGCCAAGGCGGCCTTTTTTGCGATTCAACAGGTTTTTGAAAAACGGGGAATCAGTCCCCTGCCCTTTCGGAGGGACGAGTTGCACGAGTCCCAAACTTCCGCGGATAAAACAGGGACTCGTGCAACTCGTCCCTCCGGGGCAAAGACGATTCCAATTCTGGCGTCCGTCACCTTCATTCAGGCCGGCAGCAACCGCGGCGTGACGGGCCAGACCGTCGAGGCGTTTTGGAATTCGATTTCGAACGTTCCCCTGCTCTCGGTTGGCATGAATTGCGCCCTGGGACCCAAGGAACTCCGGCCACTGATTGAAGAGCTTTCCGGCCTGGCGCCGATTTACCTCAGTGCGCATCCCAACGCCGGCCTGCCGAATCCCTTGCTGCCGACCGGCTTCCCCGAAACCCCGGAGACGTTTGCGCCGCAATTGCAGGAATGGGCGCAGAACGGCTGGTTGAACATCGTGGGCGGCTGTTGCGGCACCACGCCGGCGCACATCAAGGCCATTGTTGCCGCGGTAAAAGACCTGCCGCCACGCGTGCCGCCGAAAGTTGAACCCTGTTTGCGATTGAGCGGACTGGACGCGCTCACCGTCCGGCCGGATTCCAATTTCCTCAACATCGGTGAGCGCACCAACGTGGCCGGCTCGCCGAAATTCGCCCAACTGATCAAGGCCGGTGATTTTGAAGGCGCCCTGACCGTCGCGCGACAGCAGGTTGAGAACGGGGCACAGGTGATTGATGTCTGCATGGATGAAGGGATGATTGACGGCGCGGCGGCGATGACGCGTTTCCTCGACCTCGTCGCCTCCGAGCCGGATATTTGCAGGGTGCCCGTGATGGTGGACTCCTCGAAATGGGAGGTCATCGAGGCCGGTCTGAAATGCCTCCAGGGCAAAGGCATCGTCAATTCCATTTCCCTCAAGGAAGGCGAGGAAAAGTTTCTGCACCAGGCCAAACTGGTCCGCCGCTACGGCGCGGCGGTGGTCGTAATGGCGTTCGATGAGCGCGGCCAGGCCGACACCTTTGAACGGCGCATTGCGGTCTGCCAACGCGCCTACGATTTGCTCGTAAAGAAAATCGGTTTCCCACCGCAGGACATCATCTTTGATCCGAACGTGCTGACCGTTGGCACCGGCATGGAGGAGCACGCGAACTACGCCGTGGATTTCATCCGGGCAACAAAATGGATCAAGGAAAACCTGCCGCTGGCCAAGGTCAGCGGCGGCATCAGCAACGTTTCGTTTTCGTTCCGCGGCAACAACGTTGTGCGCGAGGCGATGCACTCGGCGTTTCTGTATCACGCCATCAAGGCGGGGCTCGACATGGGCATCGTCAACGCCGGCCAGCTCGCCGTCTATGACGAGGCGCCGAAGGAACTGCTGGAACTCGTCGAAGACGTGCTGTTGAACCGCCGGCCCGACGCGACCGAACGGCTCACTAAATTCGCCGAATCGGTAAAGCAGAAGGGCAAAGGCGAGGTGGTCGAGGATGAATGGCGCAAAGGCAGCGTTGAACAAAGGCTCGAGCACGCGTTGGTCAAAGGAATCGTGGATTTTATTGACGTGGACACGGAGGAGGCGCGCCAGAAATTTGGCCGCCCGCTGGCTGTCATCGAAGGTCCGTTGATGGCCGGCATGAATGTGGTCGGTGATTTGTTCGGTTCGGGCAAGATGTTTTTGCCACAGGTGGTCAAATCCGCCCGGGTGATGAAAAAGGCGGTGGCTTATCTGCAACCGTTCATGGAAGCCGAAAAAAAGGCGGCCGGTGAAGTTCATAGGAATGCGGGCAAGGTCCTGCTGGCCACGGTGAAGGGTGACGTGCATGACATCGGCAAGAACATCGTCGGCGTCGTGCTCGCCTGCAACAACTACGAGGTCATTGATCTCGGCGTGATGACGCCGTGTGAGAAAATCATCGCCACGGCGCTCGAACAACGCGTTGACATCATCGGATTGAGCGGGTTGATCACGCCGTCGCTGGATGAAATGGCGCACGTCGCCCGCGAGTTGGACCGGCAAGGTTTGAAACTGCCGTTGCTGATCGGCGGCGCGACGACCAGCAAGGCGCATACGGCGGTGAAAATTGCGCCGGCCTACCGCGAACCGGTGGTCCACGTCCTCGATGCCTCGCGCGCGGTGCCGGTGGTCGGCCGCTTGATCAGTGCCCGGCAGAAACCCGGTTTTGTCAAACAGGTACGGGAGGAATATGAACGGGTGCGCTCGCAACACGCCGGGCAGCGTGCAAAGCTGATCTCTCTCGAAGCCGCACGCGCCAAAGCGGCGCAGTTGAAGTTTGACGATTTGCCGAAGCCGGAGTTTACGGGTGTACGGATCTTATCCGCGGATGTAGCAACCGAGGTCACGAGGCTCACTTCTCCACCATCGAAAGAATCAGATGGAGCCTCCTCACGTCGGCTGCTACGAGTTACATTGGAAGAGCTGGTGCCGTTCATTGACTGGACGCCGTTCTTTCACACCTGGGAATTACGCGGCGTTTATCCGAAGATTTTGCAGCACGAGAAACACGGTGAGGAGGCGCGCAAGTTGTTTGCTGATGCACAGGAACTCCTGGAGAAAATGGTTTCCGAAAAACTGCTCCGGCCCCGCGGCGTTTACGGTCTGTTCCCCGCCAACCGGGTCGGTGACGACGTGGAACTTTACACGGACGAATCGCGCACCGGGGTTCTGACGACGTTCCACTTCCTGCGCCAGCAAATCGAAAAGACGGATGGCACGCCGAACTGGTGCCTGGCGGATTTTGTGGCGCCGAAACATTCAACATCGAAGGATTACCTCGGGGCATTCGCGGTGACGAGCGGTCATGGATTGAAGGAACTGGTGGAGAAGTTCAAAGCCGGCCACGATGATTACAACGCCATCATGGCGGAGGCGCTGGCGGATCGCCTGGCCGAAGCCTTTGCGGAATTCCTGCACCAACGCGTCCGGGAGGATTGGGGTTACGGCCGGAAGGAACAGCTTACGAACGCCGATTTGATTGCGGAAAAATATTGCGGCATCCGGCCGGCGGCGGGCTATCCGGCCTGTCCGGACCACACGGAGAAGCGGATTCTGTGGCAGTTGCTCGACGTGGAAAAGATCGCCGGCATCCAGCTCACGGAAAGTTGTGCGATGTGGCCGGGCAGTTCCGTGAGCGGGCTCTATTTCGCCCACCCGGAATCCAAATATTTCGCCGTGGGCAAACTTGGTCGCGACCAGATTATTGATTATCATCTGCGCAAAGGCATGACCTTGCAGGAAGTCGAGCGGTGGCTGGGACCCTGGTTGAACTACGAGGCGCAACGCGTTGGGCCGGAATCGCGGGTTCCTTGCGCCTGCGGTGTTCAGCATGGATAAAAAACGCTCGACGCCGGGCGGGTTTTGGCCTACCCAAGAGCCAGATTCAGCCAAAGGAAAGTTATGGCAATACCAGCCCAACCCGTCAAAATGGTGCCGGTGGACGCGGATTTGTTCGAGGCCGTCGGTTACATCGCCAAAAACCGGAAGCTTTACATCAAGTTTCGGAATTCGCCCGCGCTTTGCTTCGACAATGTGCCGGGGTTCCGTTACGAAAGCCTGCTGACGGCGCCGCGCAAGGACGCTTATTACCGGACGTTTATCAAGGACCGGTTCCTGACGAAACCCGTGGAGCTGCCTTCGTAACGCCGGCGCAAAGCCGGACTTGTGTTTCCCGCAATCCAGCCTAAATTGAAGGCATGAAGCAAGACGTTGTGCCAGTTCAGATTCGCGGAATCATCCCGGCCAACAGTGGTTGCGCGCTCTTCGTCGGCAATGACGAGAAGGTTTTTGTCATCAACGTTGAGCCGCAAATGGGAGCGGTGATCGGCATGTTTCTGCGCCAGACCCCCAAGGAACGCCCGCTTACCCACGATCTCATCAACCGGATGTTTCAAGGTTTCGGCATCACGGTGGAACGCGTGGTCATCACGGATTTGAAAAATTCGACCTACTTCGCCCGGTTGATTTTGCAGCAGCAAAACGAACTGGCGCGGAAAATCGTGGAACTCGACGCCCGGCCGAGCGATTGCCTGGCCCTGGCCGCGGCCCAGAAAAAACCGATTTTTGTGGCCGCCTCCCTCTTTGAGCAAGTCGAGGACATGAGCGAAGTGCTGAACAAAATCAACGAAACCGGCAGCGAGGTGGAGTAAAATGCCCGCCGCCAAAACTTCATCGCCGGCCCTCATTTGCGGTGACGATGAGTTCGCCGTAAAACAGCACGCGAAGCAACTCTACCAGGAGTGGTCTGAAGAAATCGGAGGCATGGACCATGAAATCATCGAGGCGACGGTCTCCAACAGCGGCGAAGCGCTGGCCGCCGTCGCCCGGCTGCGCGAGGCACTGCAAACCCTGCCCTTCTTTGGCACGGGCAAGGTCATCTGGCTGCGGGATTGCAATTTTCTCGGCGATGAACGGGTTGCCTCCGCCCAGGCCGTCACCGAATCGTTGGCCGGCCTGGCGGAGGAATTGAAACATTTCGACTGGGCGCGCCACCGCGGCATCCGGCTTCTGATCAGCGCGGGCAAGGTGGACAAACGCAAAACCTTTTTCAAGACCCTCGACAAAATCGGTTCGGTGGAAACGTTCGCGGGCTGGTCGGCGGATGACCGCGATTGGGCGGAACGGGCGGAACGGGCAGCGCAAGCGGCGGTGCGGGAGCGGAAAAAGGAAATTTCCCAGGAGGCTCTGGCGGAGCTGGTGAACCGCGTCGGGCCCAATCCGCGCCAGCTCGATAACGAGGTGGAGAAGCTTTGTTTGTTCGTCCGCGACCGGAAAGAGATTGAGGCCGGCGACGTCCATTCGGTCTGCGTCCAGAACAAAACGGCGCGGGCCTTTGCGTTGGGCGACGCCCTGGGCGACCGCGATTTGCCCCGTCTGCTGCGGCGGCTGGACGAGGAATTGTGGGAAGTGAAGTTTGATTCCAAAAAATCGGAAATTGGTTTGCTGTACGGTCTGATTGCCAAAGTGCGCGCGATGTTGTTATTGAAAGAGCTGCTGCGTGAGGGCTGGATCAAGCCGGAGCTGGATTACAATCGTTTCAAGGCCCAACTGCAGCACGTCCCGGCGGACAAGTTGCCCGGCGACCGCCGTTACAACCCGCTGGCGTTGAACCCGTATGTGCTTTATAAGGCGTTGCCGCAGATAAAACGTTATTCCGAGGCCGAGTTGGTACGGGCGATGGATTTGCTGTTGCGCTGCAACCAGCGATTGGTCTCCAGCGGTCTGGACGAAACGCTGGTTCTGCAGCAGGCCCTGGTGCAAATGATCACGCCGCAGGCAGCGGCAGCGTGACCAACGAAAAAGAACTTTGAAAAATGGCGACACCCCCGGCCAAAATGTCAGTGCTGGCGTGCAAGAACTTCGCCTGCGTGAAAATTGTGGGCCGCGCGAATTTTACCTGCGGCCCGGATTTTAAAACGCTGCTGACCGAACTGGTCCGCAAGGGTTACGGCCGTTTCATCATTGATTTGTCGGAATGTGTGCTTATGGACAGCACCTTCCTCGGCATCCTGGCCGGTTTTGGTTTGAAATTGAACCAGAGCGGCGCGCCTGACAACCGCGGCATCGAATTGCTGAATCCGAGCTCGCGCATCGCGGACCTGCTCGAAAATCTGGGTGCCCTGCACCTCTTTAAAGTCACCACGGGAACCTTGCAGCTACCCGGTGATGTCCAGGCCCAGACGCCGGATTCGACAAGCCCGACGCGCCAGCAAATTACCCGCACCTGTCTCGAAGCGCACCAGTCGCTGATGGAGACAAATCCCGATAACGTTGTGCGTTTCAAGGACGTGACCCGGTTTTTGGCGGAAGATTTGAAGAACCTCGAAAACTCATCTTAACGGCACATGGCTTGCTTTGTTGTCCGTTGATGGTCAACTACAAGCCTTGTTTGCATTATGAAAATGAACCGGAGAATTTTAACACTTTCTGTCATCGCCTTGTTTTCGGCGGCGCCGATTTTGAGTCGCGCACAGGATAACACATCGGACAGCAACACGCCCGACAGGGACCAGACTACCACCACCTCTGACAACGACACCAACGCGCCGCTCAAGGAATTGATGCTCAAAAGCGACCAGATCACCAACACCGTCGGCATCGTTTTGAAAAAAATTTCGCCGACCCTTTGGGCCGGTGTGTATGAGGTAACACAAAAGTCCTACCAAAAGGTGATGGGCAGCAATCCGAGCGCTTTTCAGGGCGGAGATCATCCGGTGGATTCAGTGAACTGGAACGATGCCATGGCCTTCTGCGAGAAACTGACCGGGAAAGAGCAAAAAGCGGGCGAGTTGCCAAAACGTTTCGTTTATACTTTGCCGACGCAGGCACAATGGAAACAACTGGTGGATGACACCCCGGCGACCGATGCCGTGATGAGCCTGAGTCTGCCGCGCCGTTCCTCCACCGAGCCGGTGGGAAGCCTGGCGCCAAACAGTCTGGGTCTTTACGATATCCGCGGCAACGTCATGGAATGGTGCCTTGATCCGCAGGACAAACCGTATCGGGTTTTGCGCGGTGGCGCGTGGGACACGTATATTGACATCAATGCCCGACCCGAATTTCGCGAGTACTCGGCCCCCGACAAGACGAAAAATGATTACGGTTTCCGCGTCGTGCTGGAACCGAAGTGATGGGATTCAACTTTCGCAAAACCCGGTAGCGGCGCTCGATGAGCGCCGCCTGCCTTTTGGGGAATGACGACCTGTGGCGGTCGCAGACCGCTGCACCAATCAAAATTAAACGGGGGCGGGCGCGGGGGTTCCGAGTCCGGGCAACTTGGGCGGCGCCGGTTTGGGCGGGGATTCCGGCAGCGGCGTGCCAGCCGGGGCGCCCATCATCGCTCCGCCTTGCAGCTTGGGCGGCGGCGGCGTAAACTTGCCGGTCTTGACGATTTCCTCGACCTGGGCCCGATCGAGCGTTTCATGCTCCAGCAGCGCGTTGGCAATCAATTCGAGCTTGTCGCGATTGGTCAAAATAATGTCCTGCGCCCGCTTGTAACCCTCGTCGATGAGGCGCTTGATTTCCTCGTCAATCTCGCTGGCCGTGGTCTCGCTGTAAACTTTTGTGCGCGCCATTTCGCGCCCCAGAAAGACGTACTCGTCATCGCTGCCGTATTGCACCATGCCGACCTTGTCGCTCATGCCATACTGGCAAACCATCGCGCGCGCCAGATTGGTGGCCTGCTGAATGTCCATGGCCGCGCCCGTCGAAATGTCGCCCGAAATGATTTCCTCGGCGATGCGGCCGGCCATGGTCACGGCGAGATCATCAAACATTTCCTTGCGCCGCCGGTTCAAAATATCCTTTTCGGGCAACTGCATCGTCGAGCCCAGCGATTGCCCGCGCGGAATGATGGTGACTTTGTGCAACGGATGCGTGTGTTCCAGCATCATGTTCACCAGCGCGTGCCCCGCTTCATGCCAGGCCGTGCACTTCTTTTCCTCATCCGTCATCGCGAGGCTGCGGCGCTCGCGGCCCCAGCGGACCTTGTCGCGCGCCTCCTCCAGCTCTTCCATGCCGACGGATTTTTTGTTCATCCGCGCGGCGAGCAAGGCGGCTTCGTTCAGCAAATTCGCCAGCTCCGCGCCGGAATAGCCCGGCGTGCCGCGGGCGATAATGGACAAGTCCGCCTCCGGCGCGAGCTTCACGTTTTTGGCGTGGACCTTTAAAATGGCCTCGCGCCCGCGCACATCGGGCAGGTTGACCACCACCTGCCGGTCGAAACGGCCCGGGCGCAACAGCGCCGGGTCGAGCACGTCCGGCCGGTTGGTCGCGGCAATGATGATGATGCCTTCTTGCGTGTCAAAACCGTCCATTTCGACGAGCAACGCATTGAGTGTTTGCTCACGTTCGTCATTGCCGCCGCCGAGGCCGTGACCGCGGCTGCGTCCCACGGCGTCAATTTCGTCAATGAAAACCAGGCACGGGGTGTTACGGCGCGCCTGCTCGAACATGTCGCGCACCCGGCTGGCGCCGACGCCCACGAACATTTCCACAAAATCCGAACCGCTGATGCTGAAGAACGCCGCATCCGCCTCGCCGGCAATGGCCTTGGCCAGAAGCGTTTTGCCCGTGCCGGGCGCGCCCACCATCAGGACGCCCTTGGGAATACGCCCGCCGAGCCTCTGGAATTTTTTGGGGTCTTTCAGGAACTCCACCAGCTCGGAAACTTCCTCGATGGCTTCCTCGATACCGGCCACGTCCTTGAAGGTTGTCTTGTTGCGGTCCTTCGCCAGCATCCGGGCCTTGCTCTTGCCAAAGCTCAGCGCGCCTTTGCCGGCAATTTTGATCTGGCGGATAAAGAAAAACCAAAACAGAATGCCGAGCAGCAAAAACGGCGCGATGCCCCACACCACGCTCATCAACATCGTATTCGGCTGGCTCGCGTCAATCTTGTCCGAGGAGAACAACTGGTCCTGCCGGGCCTGGGTCAAATAGGCGTTTTTAACCACAAACGGCACTTCCGTCTTTTTGCCGTCCTTGTCGGTCTGGTAATACTGCCCGGTGATTTCCGTCAACGGCGCCGTTTGCGGATTAAAACTGACCGTCGCCTGGGTGACCAAATTCGATTGGAACAACTTGAAAAAATCAGCCTGCGACAACGACGTGCCGGCCCCGGTCGCCATGTGGTTTTTCAACAACATTAACGCCGCGATGCTGCCAATGATGGCTATCCACGCCACCCACGTCGTCGGTGGCAGTTTAAACCCGCCCGGCGGCTTCTTGGGACCGCGGTCGTTGTCTTTGTTTTGGTCTTCGCCGAACATACTTGATAATGTCATGACAAACTAACATGCCGCCTCCGCCTCCGCAATGCGCGAATTCGCTTTTCTCTGCCAGGCGCAAATGAATCTGCTATAATGGCTCTTATGCGCATCGGCTCGCTGACGCTGACGTCCAATCTGTTTCTGTCGCCACTGGCGGGTTACACCAATCTGCCCTTCCGGCTTGTCGTGCGCGACATAGGCGGCGTCGGCCTTTGCACCACCGATTTGGTCAACGCGCGTTCGCTCCTCGAAAAGAATCCCAAGGCGTTCAAACTGATCGAGACCCGGCCCGGCGATTCGCCGCTGGCCGTCCAGCTTTTTGGCTCCGTTCCGGAGGAAATGCGCGACGCGGCACAAGTGCTCGAGGCACGCGGCGTTGCCGCCATTGACATCAATATGGGTTGCCCGGTTCGCAAGGTCTGCAACGTCGGCGGCGGCTCGGCCATGATGACCGAACTGGCCAAAACCGCGGCGCTCGTCCGCGGCATGGTCAGCGCCGTCAAAATTCCGGTTACGGCCAAAATGCGGCTGGGCTGGGACGATCAGAACATCACCGCCCCGGACCTGGCGCAGGCGCTCGAAGAGGCCGGGGTGGCGGCGATTTTCGTTCATGGCCGGACGCGCGAACAGGGGTTTGGCGGCAAGGTCAATCTGGCCGGCATCCGCAAAGTCGTTGAAGCCGTGAAGCAGATTCCGGTTATCGGCAATGGCGACATCATCACACCCCAGGCCGCAAAGAAGGTGTTGGATGAAACCGGCTGTGCCGGTGTGAGCATCGGGCGCGGCGCGTTTTACAATCCGTGGATTTTCCAACATACGCTCCACTACCTTAATAGCGTCTCCCTCGCCCCGCGAGGAACGAGCGGGGAGAGGGACGGGGTGAAGGGAAATCGGGAAAACGGACTCCTCACCCCGGCCCTCTCCCCGTTTGGCGAGGAGAGGGAGATCAATTCCATCGCCGGAAATCAGAGCAAGCTGCTTCCCGAACCCACCTTCGCCGAGCGTGTCCGCGTGATGTGCCGCCATCTGGATTTGATGATCGAAGTTTTTGGTGAATCGCCCGGCTGCCGGACGTTTCGCAAGGTCGCGCCGTGGTATTCCAGACGGTTTGGCCCCTGCCACGAATTCAACAAACACGCCGTGCAGATTTCCACCCGCGCTGAATTCCACCACGTGCTGGAAAACTACACCCGGTGGCGGCGGCAGTTCCTCGACAGCCACGGTGAATTACTGCCGCGTTTCCGGCCGTCGCCGATGATTGCGTCCTTCATGCGCGACGAACCGGTCGTGGCTCAACGCAGCCAGATCCCCGTGCCCAAAGGGCCGGTGGAGGTGTGGTGATTGACGGGGAAACAATGCGAACCGGCCGGCCTCCGGGCTGCGCGCCAATGTGGCAAGGATGCCGACGGACGGCGGGTCAACCGGCCGACGGAAAATGTCTCCATCTCGAACTGCACCGTGCATCACGCGCACGGGGCGGTCACGCTGGGCAGTGAAATCCCCGGCGGGATCCGCAACGTAGTCGCGGACAACCTCACCTGCGACGGCACCCAGATCGGAATTCGGATCAAGAGCCGGCGCGGGCGCGGCGGTGTGGTCGAAGACGTCCGGTTTGACAACTGGACGATGGAAAATGTCGGCATCGGAATCGACGTCACCCGTTATTACCTCATGGAAGGTGAAACCAAAACCTCACCGGAACCCGTTTCGGTGCGGACGCCGGTGTTTTGCAACATTGCCATCAGTCACGTGACCATCAACCACCCGCGAACGGCAATTGACATAGATGGATTGCCCGAAATGCCTGTTTCAGATTTGCGCATCAGCGACGTCATCGCGTCGGCGAAGACCGGGATGCGCGGTTCATTCACCGACGCCCTGGAACTGCGCGACGTGCAAGTGAATGCGAGCACCGGCCCGGCCTTTTTGATAAAGGACTCCAGGGAACTGGACTTGGACGGTGTTTCAACGCGCCGGCCGTTGAGTGACACGCCCGTGATCCGGCTGGAACGTTGCCCCAACACCATTCTTCGGGACAGCCGGGCGTTTCCCGGGACTGGAACATTCCTCTCGGTTGCGCCGGGCGAATTGAAAAGTATCCTGCTGGAAGGAAACGACTGCAATAATGTGCAGAAGCCGTCGGAAGAAACCGCGGGCCAATTCAGGTAATCTTCACACGGCTGAAAAGTGAGCCGGGCGGATGTCCCATCGCCGACCGATCCTGAAAGCAGATTGCAACCGGCTACGGCACAAGCTGAATCCACTGTGTTTGCGTTCGATATTGAAGCCCGTCCGCGGTCACGACGGTGGCATAGAAAGGGTGCAGCCCCGCCCACAAATTTGTTCCATTCACTTGAAAAACGGCGGAGGACGTATTGCTGGCCGTGCTCAGCACCCCGCCGGTGCTGAACAAAGTGATCAAACTGACATCATTGGGAATAGCCGCCACCCTGCACAACCACAGCGATTTACCTGGAATTTGCAGCCATTACTTTCCAATGCAAAACTGGCTGAAAATGGAGTCGAGCAAATCTTCTGTCGCCGTTTTGCCGACTATTTCGCCTATCGCATTAACGGCGATGCGCAAATCCAACGCCACCAGTTCCAGCGTTAGGTCGCCGCGCAACGCGTCAATCGTCCTTTGCGTCGCCGCGCGCGCGCGGTTCAGCGCGTCCTGATGCCGCGAATTAATCATCACCTGCAACATCTCGGCCTTGATTTCGCCCGACCAAACCAGTTCCTTGATGGCATCTTTCAACGCTTCAATCCCCTGCCCGTTCAGACAGCAAACGTCCACCAATCGGAATTCGGAGTTCGAAATTCGGAATTCGGCAAGTTTCGCCGGTAGATCCACCTTGTTCCGCACCAGAATCCGTTTCTTGCTCGCAAACTCCGCGAGGAATTTTTCGTCTGCTTCCATGAGCGGCTCGCTGGCGTCCAGCACCTGCAGGATGAATTCGGCCCGGGCCAGCGTTTCATGGCTGCGGCGGATGCCTTCCTGTTCAATCTCATCGCGCGCCTCGCGCAAACCCGCCGTGTCAATGAACACCACCGGCAGCCCCCGGATGTTTGCCGTCTCTTCAATCGTGTCGCGGGTGGTGCCCGGAATCGGCGAGACAATGGCCCGGTCGCGCCCGAGCAACTGATTCAGCAGGCTGGATTTGCCCGTATTGGGCCGGCCCACAATCGCCGCGCGGATGCCGCGACGTAAAATCTGTCCCTCCTTCGCCGACCGCAGCAGTTCGTCCATGAACTTCACGCCGTTTTCCAGACGCTCCAGCAACTGCTCCCTGGCATCGGGCGCGATGTCTTCGTCCGGAAAATCAATATGTGCCTCGACATGTGCCAGCGTCTGCATCATTTCGTTGCGCAGTTCATTGATGCGTTGGGACAATTTGCCGGCGAGTTGTTCGTTGGCCGCGGCCAGGGCGAGTTCCGTGCGTGAATGAATCAAATCGGCCACCGCTTCGGCTTGCGCGAGGTCGAGGCGGCCGTTGAGAAAGGCGCGGCGCGTGAATTCGCCGGGTTCGGCCAAACGCGCGCCGTTTTCCAAAAACGCCTCCAGGACAAGCTTGGCCGGCAAAATCCCACCGTGACAGGTGATCTCGACGGTGTCCTCGCAGGTGTACGTGCGCGGCGCGCGCAGGACCGCCAGCAGGACTTCATCAACGGTTTTGCCGGCGCGGATGATCCTGCCATAGTGAATCGTGTGCGACACTGCCGCGGAGGGTTTTTGCGAACTTTTTCCGAGCGGCGAAAAACATTGGTCGGCGATGACGAGCGCCTGCCGACCGGAAATCCGGACGACGGCCAAACCGCCTTCGCCGAGCGGCGTCGCGATGGCAGCAATGGTTTCGTCTGGCATAAGTTTGAGCGTCGGAGGCCAACGGTCGAGCGCAAATGCCCCCGGGCGCTCGACCCCGGGCTAATTGACGTGCCGGCAATTCCCGGCCTGGTTCTCCGCGTCGCGGCCCTGCAGAAAGAGCCGGGCTTTCGCATGGCTTTTCTTCTGCAAATAATGCAACAGGGCCGGGTCGGTGTCGCGCGGCAATTGTTTCGCCAGCGCATCAATGCGCGCAAACAACGGGAGCAAATCCGGTTTGGGACTGGCTGACGGCATGGATTGGACGGCGGCCTCCAATTCAACCAGCACCTTCAGCAAATTCTTTTTTAGCGATGCTTCCACACGTGCAGTAATACCGGATTTGCCGCCGTCCTGACAACTCAATCTATTTTTCGGCGATGTCCGGATTTATGGCAGCGTCGAGCCTGCGGCACGAAATCGGCGTACAGCGCCGGCACGACAACCGGCAGCCCCAGCCCCGCCTTTGCCGTGATTTACGTTCTGCCGCCAGGGGTGTACCTTTTGCAATATGAAACGCATTGTCCTGGCGTTGCTGGCGTCGCTCCTGTTCACGGGGTGCGTCACGCAAACGGTGGATTGGCAGGCGCGCGTCGGCCAGTACACCCGGGACCAGGCCATCACGGAATTGGGGCCGCCGGACAAATCTGCCAGGCTCTCCGACGGCCTGATCGTGGACGAATGGCTCACGCAGCGCAGCCACGTCATCGTTGCGCCGGAGCCGTATTTTCTGGGGCCGGGCGGTTATGTCGGCCCGGACACGCCCGCTTATACCGAGACGTACGTGCCGGATTATTTTTTGCGTCTGACGTTCGGCCCCGACGGCAAGCTCAGGTCGTGGAAGCAATTCGCCAAATAAATCTGCTTCCGCCTGCCTGAGGCTCGTGGTTAACTCATCGCGATGAACGTCAACCTCGGCATCTGGAGCAAACTGACCATCGGCGCGTTTGTCCTGGTCGTCATTGCCATATTGCTCCTCATCGGCATGTGGAACCTGCCGCTCATTCAGCAAAACGAGCGGATGCGCGCGGATATTATGCGGCTGCAGACCCAACTCCAGATTGAGGAGGCCAAGTCCAGGCAACTCCAGGCCCAGATTGACGAATTGCGGAACGACCCCAACGCCGTCGAACGACTCGCCCGCGAAAAACTCGGATACGCCAGGCCCGGGGAAACCGTGATACATTTTGAAACCGCCACCAACGCCCCGCCCCGGTGAACATTTAGGATTTATGATTTGAGATTTATGATTGATAATGGTCGTGCGCTCACCTTCAAACCACAATCATAGAGCATCAATCGTAAATCATAAATCTTTCAGACCGTCATTATTTCCTTTTCCTTGCCCGTGACGTGCGTGTCAATCCTGGCGATGTATTGGTCGGTCAGCTTCTGCAAATCCTTTTCCGCCTGTTTTTCCTGGTCTTCCGTGATGCCGCTGTCGTGCCCGTGCTTTTTCAATTGCTCCATTGAATCGCGGCGCACGTGCCGGATGGCCACCCGCCCGTCCTCGGCCATCTTTTTGATGAGCTTGACGAACTCCTGACGCCGTTCCTGGCTCAATTCCGGAAACGCCAGCCGGATGATTTTGCCCTGGATCGCCGGGTTCAGGCCCAGATTCGCCTTCTGAATCGCCTTCTCAATCGGGTGTAACGAGTTCAGGTCCCACGGCTGGAGGACCAGCATGCGCGGCTCCGGTGTGGTGATGCTCGCCAATTCCCGGATGCGCATCTGCGAGCCATAGACTTCCACCATGATGTTTTCCACCAGGGAAGCCGAGGCCTTGCCCGTGCGCACGCCGGCGAATTCGTTCAAGACCACCTGTTCGGTCTTGATCATTTTGTCCTCTGCTTCCAACAGAACATCGTCGGGTGTCATAGCTGGTTTCCTTTTTGCCTTTTTTTGCGCTTGCGGTCTAGCGCAAAATTGCTGATCCCAGCTTGTTTTCCCAGGGAACCCCTTCACTGCCTGAAGGGAAAATCTAGAGCGGGATTTTTCGAACTCCCCCGCTAAAGACGCCTTTCATTTACAACCCACAAGCCTTCTCGTACTGTTCCAACGTCAGTTCCCCGGTGATAGATCGATTTATTGCGGTGGCGCGAGGCATTGCGCCGCGATTGGGTCGTTGTTAGACTCTGAACGTGGCCGCCTTTTTACATCCGCAACTACGCTCGCAGGCTCGCTTGTTCCGGGCAAAAAGGGAACCTGACATTGTTTTAACCACGCTTAACGCGAAATACATTCACGCCGCGTTCGGCCTGCGCTATCTGCTGGCCAATCTGGGCGAACTGCGGCCGCGCGCCTGTCTCGCCGAGTTCGACATCAACCAGCGCCCGCTCGACATCGCGGAAATCCTGCTCGCGCGAAATCCCCAAATCATCGGTTTCGGAATTTACATCTGGAACGTCGAACCGACCACTGAAGTCATCGCCGCCCTCAAACTTGTCCGGCCAGATATCAAAATCATCCTCGGCGGTCCGGAAGTCAGTCACGAGACCGAGGCGCAGAAAATCGTCCAACTGGCCGACCATGTCATCACCGGCGAGGCCGACCTGAAATTTGCCGAGGTATGCCGGGTGTTATTGGAACGCCGGTCTCCGACCCGGCGCGAAGATGTGAACGATCAGAAATATGCCGGGTCGGAGACCGGCGCGCCATTGCCCAAAATCATTCCTGCCGCATTGCCGGAGTTTTCCCAACTCACCCTGCCCTACGACCTTTACACCGATGACGACATCGCGCATCGGGTCATTTACGTCGAAGCCTCGCGCGGCTGTCCGTTCACGTGCGAGTTTTGCCTGTCGTCACTCGACATTCCAGTGCGGCAAGCTCCCCTCCCCGCCTTGCTCGAACAATTGCAGCGTCTGCTCGATCGCGGCGTGAAACAGTTCAAATTCGTTGATCGCTCGTTCAATCTCAACGTCAACAGCAGCAAAACGATCCTCGAATTCTTTCTGGCACGCTATCGGCCCGGCCATTTCTTCCATTTCGAGATGATTCCTGACCGGCTGCCGGAGTCGTTGCGCGAAATCATCGGCAAATTTCCCCCGGGGGCGCTGCAATTCGAGGTCGGCATCCAGACGTTCAACGAAGAAGTCAGCCAGCTCATCCGCCGGCGGCAGAATTACGAGAAGCTCGCCGATAATTTCCATTTCCTGCGGCATAAAACCGGTGTCCATATCCATGCCGATTTGATTATGGGTTTGCCCGGAGAAACGGTGGAAAGTTTTGCCGCCGGATTCGACCGGCTCATCGCGCTCGGCCCGCAGGAAATTCAGGCCGGCATTTTGAAACGGTTGCGGGGCACGCCGATTGTCCGGCACGATGCCGAGTGGCAGATGGTTTACCACCCGCATCCGCCGTACGAAATTCTGCAGAACAAGCTGATCCATTTCACCACGATGCAGAAGTTGCGGCGGTTGGCCCGCTACTGGGATCTGGTCGGCAACAGCGGCAACTTCATCGAAACCACGCCGTTGATTTGGGGCGGGCATGGAGTTCCGCCTTCAGGCGGTCCAGCCGGGGCATTAGCGGACGGCCAGACGGCTAAGGCCGGAACTCCGAACCCTTCCCCGTTCCAGGCCTTCCTCCGCTTCAGCGAATGGCTCTATGGACGAACCGGCCGGACGGACAGCATCGCGTTGATGCGATTGATGGCATTGCTCCTTGAATTTCTCACCGGTGAACTCCGGCTCGACCCGAAGCCGGTTGCGGAAGCGCTTTGGCGGGATTACCAGCGCGGCGGCCGCCATGACAAACCGGTTTTCCTGAAAGACTTTCTGCCAGCCGAGGCAACGGTGATTCCATTGCGCAAAACCGAAGCCGCTCTGCCCAAGCGTCAAGCCCGGCATTTGGTGTGAATCTGCCTCTGGGAATGAGCTGTTAATAGATTCCCCGCGTTTTTCCTTTATGTGGCCGCAACATTTGTCAGAGATGCTGGATCGTTTTGTTGCAACTTGTAGTAGAAACGAAGAAGCCGCGGTCTGCACGAAGATCGCGAGCAACGAAAGGAAAAAAAAGTCATGAACAATACTTTCAACGGTTCCCTGGCAAGAGCCTTCCCCGAGAGGACCGCACGCATCATCGCGGAAGTCGCCCGGCAGAAGGCAGCCCGAAAATCCCTTGATCCATTCGGCGCATTTGGCGACGCGCTGGCCGAGGAATCCGACCTCACAAAGTCGAGAATCAAAATCGGTCATAGAATTTTATATAACGGCAGGAGGGGTCGCGTCACCCGCTTTAGCAATCCGGCGGACAGCCCTTTTGACCGGCCGGATTACGTTCACATCGTGCTTGACGGCGACGTAAAATCAATTGGCCTCGACGTTCCACTTGCGGACATTGTTCCCGA